>JBBWZQ010000049.1:0-35175 GCA_039649115.1 Micromonosporaceae bacterium
TTCCGACTCCCGTGAAGGACATCCTGCGTTGTACGACAACGAGTTTGACGGTGCCGGTCGTATCCGGCGCAGCCGACGGTTCGATGATGACGAACCGCGATATCTGAAGCGCTCATTCGAGCCCGAACCCGAGCCAGCGGACCAGAACAGCCCCGAGACTGGGGACCGCTGGTCTACCTGGGACCTGTCTGCGGCAGGCGAGCGCGGCCCGCAGCCGTACCCGGACTGGCTTGTGACGGAGCTGGCGGCGGTCGACACCGAGCGTGGCGGGGTCAAGACCGGGCAAGCAGCCGACGTCATGCTCGTGCGCCGCGGTGTGCCTGGCCCGGACCGGCCGACAAGCTGGCGTCGTACCGGCGTGCCTCGGCCGCCAGATGTCCGACCTCCAGTGTCGGTGGAGTCGAAGGGAGGCGATGAGCAGATGACCGCGATTGTCGCGCGGCGGATTCCGCCTGTCCCTGTTCCGACTCCCGTGAAGGACATCCTGCGTTGTACGACAACGAGTTTGACGGTGCCGGTCGTATCCGGCGCAGCCGACGGTTCGATGATGACGAACCGCGATATCTGAAGCGCTCATTCGAGCCCGAGCCCGAGCCAGCGGACCAGAACAGCCCCGAGACTGGGGACCGCTGGTCTACCTGGGACCTGTCCGCGGCAGGCGAGCGCGGCCCGCAGCCGTACCCGGACTGGCTTGTGACGGAGCTGGCGGCGGTCGACACCGAGCTTGGCGTGGTCAAGACCGGGAAAGAAGCCGACGTCATGCTCGTGCGCCGCGGTGTGCCTGGCACGGACCGGCAGTGTCTGCTGGCGGCCAAGCGGTATCGGGCGGCGGAGCATCGTATGTTCCACCGCGACGCCGGGTATCTGGAGGGTCGTCGCGTACGCGAGTCGCGCACCAACCGGGCGATGGCCAAACGCACCGGATTCGGTAAGGAGATCATCGCCGGGCAGTGGGCGGCAGCCGAGTTCGGTGCCCTGTACCGGCTCTGGGAGGTCGGCACCGAGCTGGGCGGACAGATCGTCCCGTACCCGGTGCAGATCGTCGGCACCGAACTGCTGTTGGAGTTCCTCGGCACGGATGATGGGCATGCCGCACCGAGGCTGGCCCAGTTGCGTCCAGAGCCGAAGGAGCTGGCGAACCTGTGGCAGCAGCTCGTGGACGCGATGACGGTGCTGGCCCGGTGCCAGATCGCCCATGGTGACCTGTCGGCGTACAACATCCTGGTAGCCGAGGGGCGGCTGGTCCTGATCGACCTACCGCAGGTGGTCGACGTGGTGTCGAATCCGCACGGTGCGCGCTTCGTGCACCGGGACGTACAGAATGTCGCCACGTGGTTCGCGTCCCGGGGAATGACTGGCATCGACGTCGATGAGCTGACGCGTGAGTTGCTGGGCGAATCTGGCGTGCGGTAGCGGGCAGGTGGCGTGGAGGCCGACGTCGTCCTCGCGCACCAACCGTGGGAGGTCGGTACCGAGCCGGGCGCGGATCGTCCGTGCCCGGTGCGGATCGTCGGTCGAGCCGGCGAGTTGCCGCGCGAATCCGGCGCCGGCGGTGAGTCAGTAGCGGAAGCGGTTGACGAGCCGGTTGAGTTCGTCCGCCTGGGTGGTCAGTTCCGCCGCGGTCCGGTGCGACCGAGCGATGTGCGTGGTCGTGGTGTGGGCGGCTGCCGCGGCGGCTGCGATGTTCGTCGCGATCCGGGTGGAGCCTGCTGCGGCGTCGGTGATGCTGCGGTTCATCTCCGCGGTGGTCGCGGTTTGTTCCTCGACCGCGGAGGCGATGGTGAGCTGATAATCGTTGATCTTGGCAATCACGGAGGCGATCTGGTTGATCGCGGTGGCCGCGCTCTCGACGTCGATCTGGATCGCGCCGACCCGCCCGATGATGTCCTCGGTGGCCTTGGCGGTCTCCTGGGCCAGATCCTTGACCTCGCCCGCCACCACAGCGAACCCCTTGCCGGCGTCGCCGGCGCGGGCCGCTTCGATGGTGGCGTTGAGCGCGAGGAGGTTGGTCTGTTCCGCGATGGACGTGATGACCTTGACGACCTGGCCGATGCCGGCCGACGACTCGCCCAGCTTGGCGACGGTGTCCGTGGTGGCCTGCGCCGCCGCCATCGCCCGGCTGGCCACGGCCACCGCGTCGTTGGCGTTGATAGAGATCTCGCGGATGGATGTGCCTATCTCCTCGGCGCCTGCCGCGACCGTCGATACGTTGCCGGAGACCTCGGTGGCGCCGGCCGCCGCGCCCTGCGCCTCGGTGCTGGTCTGCTCGGCAGTGGCAGTGATCTCCGCGCTGATGGCCGACAGGCCACCCGCGGATGTGGTCAATGCCTCGGCGGTCGTGGCCACCTGGCCGATCACCTGGTGGACGCCTCCGACAAACCGGTCGAAGCTGCCAGCCAGCTCACCGAGTTCGTCCGCGCTGCGCCACTCCACCCGGCGGGTCAGGTCGCCATCGCCGTCGGCGATTTCGCCCATCCGCGAGCAGACAAGCCGCAGCGGCCGCAGCACTGACCGGAAGAATCCAACGGCGATCACCAGAAGCAGGACACAGACCGCGATCATGGAAATCAACGCGACCACGCTGACCCTGCTCTGGGAGCCTTGGAGGCTGTTGAGGCTCGCCTGCTGCGTCTTGTCGGCATGTTCCCGCAGCTTGTCGAGCGTCGGCATGATGTCGTTGGACGGTTCCAAGTTGCCGACCGTCTCCTCGTACGCGGCCTTCGCCGTCTGGCCGCGGACGACGTAGTCATGGCCCTGTTGGAAGAACCGGTCGTAGCCCAGCTTGTCCCGCTGGACCCGGTCGATCAGCGTCACGATCGCGGCATCCTGGGTGAGTCTCCGCGCGGCGGCGATGTCGCTGTCGAGCTTCTGGCTGGCCTGGACCGCCTGGTCGTAGGTGTCCTTCCAGAGCTGCTCCCGGTCTGGCTCCGCCGCGGCGACGAGGACGTACATGTTGTTCTGGTCGTCGTAGTTGTAGAAGTCGGTCCGCATGGCCGACACGTCGCGGGCCAGCGCCGCGTCGCGCTGCTCGTACTGGCGCAGCGTTCCGGCCGCGCTGCGCGCCGTCGTCAGGGTGACGAGCCCACCGGCGAGGACGACGCCCGCCAGCGCGCCACCCGCCAACAAGGCTTTGTATGTCAGCCGCATGCCATTCCCCCATCACCCGAACCTGACTGCTCAATCGGCGGCGGCGGGGTGAACCGAAGGTTCTCGGGGAAATGATCTCGCCACGCGGACGTCGCCACCGGGGGATGCAGGCGGCGGCACGGCGGAACCGGCCGGAAGAGTGGTCCCCAGGAGGCCCGCGACCCGGTCCTCGACACGGACCAGGTGACCTGACGGTGAGCTGGTGCGGGGCCGGCCTGCGCGACGCCTGAACCGGGCGGCACGGTCCCGCCGTGCGGAGGGGTAGCATGCGGCGGTCCGTGATGGCGGGTCGGTGGGAGGGGCGACCGAGGTGGCGCAGCCGTACCAACTCGTGGTTGACCTGGGGACCTGCCACACCGTCGCGGTGGTGCGACGGGCCGGCGAGGCGCCCCGCCCGCTGCTGTTCGACGGATCGCCGCTGCTGTCCTCCGGCATCTACCGCGCCGAGGACGGCCGGCTGTCGGTCGGGCGCGATGCGGAGCGCCTGGCCGCGACCGCGCCGAGCCGGTTCGAGCCGTACCCGAAGCGCACCGTGGACGACGGCGCGGTGCTGCTCGGCGACGGCGCGGTGCCGGTGGTCGAACTGCTCGCCGCGATCCTGCGGCGGGTCACCGCCGAGGCGGCGCAGCAGGGCGGCGACCCGGGCGTCATCACGCTGACCTGCCCGGCCGACTGGGGACCGCGCCGCCGCGAGGTGCTGCTGGCCGCCGCCCGGGTCGCGGGCCTGCCGCAGGTGCGGCTGGTGGACGAGCCGATCGCCGCCGCGACGTACTGCGCCGAGGTGCTCGGCCAGCAGATCCCGCCGGGGCGGTGCCTGCTGGTGTTCGACTTCGGCGGCGGCACACTCGACGTCACGGTCGTGCGGCGGGAGGCGCCGCAGCGTCGCCGCGCGGCGCCGGACACCGCCGAGCCAGGGTCGGCGCACCAGGGTCTTCGGGTACTGGCGGTGGGCGGGCTGGACGATCTGGGCGGGGTGGACGTCGACGCGGCACTGGTCGGGCACCTCGGCCAGCTCGTCTCGCTGCGCGCGCCCCAGGTGTGGCAGCGGCTGATGCACCCGCGGGGCACCGGGGACCTGCGCGACCGCAAGGCGTTCTGGGACCAGGTGCGCGGCGCGAAGGAGATGCTGTCGCGGGTCCCCTCGGCGCCGGTACCGTTGCCGGGCAGCGACGACGCGGTGCACCTGACGCGGGAGGAGCTGGAGCGGGTCGCCGGGCCGCTGGTGGACCGCGCGGTGGACGAGACGCGCCGGGTCCTGGAGCGCGCCGGCGTCGATCCCCGTGGCCTCGCCGGCATCCTGCTGGTCGGCGGGTCGAGCCGGATCCCGCTGGTGGCGAGCCGGCTGCACGCCCGCTTCGGGGTGGCGCCGACGGTACCGGAGCAGCCGGAGCTCCCGGTCGCGTACGGCGGCCTGCTCGTCGGCGCCCCGCCACCGGTAGACACGCCGACGGTCGCCACGCCGGTGGTACCGCCACCGATGTACCCGCCGGCGCCACCACCGCAGCGCTGGGCGCCGGCACCGGTTCCCGCGGTCGCGGCGCCGCGACCGCCCCGGCGGCGGCGGCCGGGCCGGACGGCCGTGATCGTGCTGGTGAGCCTGGCCGTGCTCGGGGCGCTGTCCTGGGGCGGCGCCTACGCGGCCAGGTCCATCAACAGCGCGGTGCACGGCGCGACCACCGGTGGCACCGGCCACGGCGCGACGGGTGGCAACGGGGGGAGCCTCGCCGCGGTCAAGGGCTTCCCGATCTCGCTGCCCGGCGGCGCGATCGCCGCGACGGCGCTCGGCACCGACGCCGTCTTCTACGCGACGGTGGACACCGGCAAGACGAACGTGCACGCCGTGCCGCTGGCGGGGACCGGTGGTGGTCCGCGATGGGACAGGTCGGCGCCCATCGAGCCGGCCGACCTCACCATGAAGGTCGTCAACGGCCTGCTGATCCTGGACGGCAGCAAGTCCGGCACGAACAACGGCGACGACGCGCGGGCGGTCCTGGACGTGGCCACCGGCAACGTCCTGTGGGAGGGCAGGTGGGAGCAGACGGTGGACATCGAGTACGTCGGCACCGACGTGATCGTGTCCCGCGACTTCCCGCTGCAGACGCAGCGCGTCAACCTGCGCACCGGCAAGGCGAAATGGACGCACCAGCCGCCGGCCGGTGTCACCATCGCCTGGTACCCGATGCGGCCCGCGTTGACCTGGCAGGCGGCGGCCGGCTCCGGTACCGCTGCGCTGCCCCGTTCCGGCGGTGCCTTCCAGGAGTCGTTCGCGGCCGACACGACGAGGATCGTGCAGATGTGGGACGAGGCGGGCCGGGCCGAGGTGCTGAACACCACTTCCGGCCGGCCCGTCGTCTCGCAGCCGGTGCGGCTCGCCGACGAGTTGAATCAGGTGACCTGGGTGGCATACGACGGTCTGCTGGTCGGCGCCGCCAAGGACGGCGCGGCGGCGCTGATCGCCTACCGGCTGGACACCTTGACGGAGGCGTGGCGCTACCGCCTGCCCGCAGGTGCCAGTGTGCAGCTGCTCAAGGGGTGCGGTCAGCACCGGATCTGCGTGTCCAGCGAGGTGAGCAGCGCGTACCAGGTGATGGCGGTGGACACGGGCACCGGCAAGGCCGCGTGGAGCAGCCCGCTGAGATCCGAGTTCGCCCACGAGCCGGGCTGGTACGTGCTGGGCCAGAAGGTCGTGTACGGGTACGTCGGGTTCGTGAGCGTCGGCGACCGCGACGTGCCGGCCAGCCTGCTGGACGACAGGGGCACGCCGAGCCGGGTGGCCGCGGACACCGCCGTTACCGTGAATGCGGGCGACGGCCGGTACGAGCTGCTGGTCAAGCCGCAGCTGTCCGGCAGCACCGTGCACGAGTGCGTCGCTCTGGTGGACGTGGCGACCGGGAAGCAGACGGGCTGGCAGGACGTGGGTGTGTTGACCGGCAAGGCGCGGCTCGCGGTCACCGGGAACGCGGTGGCCGTCATCAACGAGGGCAAGCTCTATGTCATGCGGGCGCCCGGGCTGGCGGCCAGGTAGGCGCGTTGCACCCGGGGCGATGTGCGGCATCGCGATCCGCTCGCGGCCGGCCGGTACCGGTCGTACCGCTCCGCGGCCGCGCCGGACGAGCGGGCCGGTGTCGAGGTCACGCCGCGAGCATCTTGCGCAGGACGTACCGCAGGATGCCGCCGTGCCGGTAGTAGTCCGCCTCTCCGGGCGTGTCGATGCGGACCACCGCGTCGAACTCGATCGAGTCGGCCACCACGTGGACCGTACCGGTGAGTGCCTCGACACCGGTGACGGTGAACGTCTCCGTGCCCGTCAGGCCCAGCGACAGCGCCGTCTCGCCGGCCGGGTACTGCAGCGGCAGCACGCCCATGCCGATGAGGTTGGAGCGGTGGATGCGCTCGTAGCTCTCCGCGATGACCGCCTTGACACCGAGCAGCACGGTGCCCTTGGCCGCCCAGTCGCGGGAGGAGCCGGAGCCGTACTCCTTGCCGGCCAGGATGACCAGCGGGACTGCCGCCTCGGCATACGCCTGAGCCGCGTCGTAGATGGTGGCCTGGGTGCCGGTCAGGTGGTTGACGGTGAACCCGCCCTCCACGCCGGGTACCAGCTGGTTGCGCAGCCGGATGTTGGCGAAGGTGCCGCGGATCATCACCTCGTGGTTGCCGCGCCGCGACCCGTACGAGTTGAAGTCCTTCTTGTCCACCCCGTGCGAAGCGAGGTACCGGCCGGCCGGCGAGTCGGGCTTGATGGAACCGGCCGGCGAGATGTGGTCCGTGGTGACCGAGTCGCCGAGCTTCGCCAGTACCCTCGCGCCCTGGATGTCGCCCACCGGCCCCGGCTGCGCCGACATGCCCTCGAAGTACGGCGGCTTGCGCACGTATGTCGAGTCGCCGTCCCACGCGAACGTGTCGCCGGTCGGTGTCGGCAGATCCCGCCAGCGCTGGTCGCCCGCGAACACGTCGGCGTAGTCCTTGGTGAACATGTCGGCGGAGACGGCCGAGTCGATCACGTCCTGCACCTCGCGCGGCGAGGGCCAGATGTCGGCGAGGAAGACCGGCTTGCCGTCGCTGTCGGTGCCGAGCGGCTCCTTGACCATGTCGAGGTCCATCGTGCCGGCGATCGCGTAGGCGACCACGAGCGGCGGCGAGGCGAGGTAGTTCAGCTTCACGTCCGGGTTGATCCGGCCCTCGAAGTTGCGGTTGCCGGACAGCACCGACACCACCGCGAGGTCCTCGGCGTTGACGGCCTGGGAGATCTCGTCGGCCAGCGGGCCGGAGTTGCCGATGCAGGTGGTGCAGCCGTACCCGACCAGGTTGAAGCCGAGCTTCTCCAGGTAGGGCACCAGGCCGGCCTTCTCGTAGTAGTCCATGACCACCTTGGAACCCGGTGCCAGCGTGGTCTTCACCCAGGGCTTGCGGTTCAGACCCTTGTCGACGGCCTTCTTGGCGAGCAGCGCGGCGCCGATCATCACCTGCGGGTTGGAGGTGTTGGTGCACGAGGTGATGGCCGCGATCACGACGGCGCCGTGGTCGAGTTCGAGGGGGGTACCGTCGGCCAACGTGATCGGCGTCGGGTGGTGCGCCCGGCCGCCGTTGGCGCGCGCGTTGGACGCCGGCGCGTCGGAGGCGGGGAAGCTCTCCTCGACCTCCTCGTCCACCCCGTCGTCCTTGACGTAGTCCGGCAGCGCGGCGCGGAACGCGTCCTTGGCGTCGGCGAGCGCGACCCGGTCCTGCGGGCGCCTGGGTCCGGCGATGCTGGGGACCACAGTGGACAGATCGAGCTCCAGGTACTCGGAGTAGTCCGCCTCGTGCCCCGGATCGTGCCAGAGGCCCTGCTCCTTCGCGTACGCCTCGACGAGCGCCACGTGCGCGGCGGTGCGGCCGGTCAGCCGTAGGTACCGCACGGTCTCCTCGTCGATCGGGAAGATGGCGCAGGTGGAGCCGAACTCCGGGCTCATGTTGCCGATGGTGGCCCGGTTGGCCAGCGGTACCGCCGCCACGCCGGAACCGTAGAACTCGACGAACTTGCCGACCACGCCGTGCTTGCGCAGCTGCTGGGTGATGGTCAGCACCAGGTCGGTCGCGGTCGACCCCTCGGGCAGCTGGCCGTGCAGCTTGAAGCCGACCACGCGCGGGATGAGCATGGACACGGGCTGGCCGAGCATGGCCGCCTCCGCCTCGATGCCGCCCACGCCCCAGCCCAGCACGCCCAGGCCGTTGACCATCGTGGTGTGCGAGTCGGTGCCGCCGACCGTGTCGGGGTAGGCCACCCCGTCGCGGTCGAAGACCACGCGCGCCAGGTGCTCGATGTTGACCTGGTGCACGATGCCGGTACCGGGTGGCACCACCTTGAACTCGTTGAAGGCGGACTGGCCCCAGCGCAGGAACTGGTACCGCTCCTTGTTGCGCCCGTACTCGAACTCCACGTTGCGCTCGAAGGCGTCGGCCCGGCCGAACACGTCGGCGATCACGGAGTGGTCGATGACCAGCTCGGCGGGCGCGAGCGGGTTCACCCGGGTCGGGTCGCCGCCGAGGTCTCGCACGGCCTCCCGCATGGTGGCCAGGTCGACGACGCACGGCACGCCGGTGAAGTCCTGCATCAGCACCCGCGCCGGGGTGAACTGGATCTCCACGCTCGGATCGGCGGTCGCGTCCCAGGCACCGAGCGCGCGGATGTGCTGCTCGGTGATGTTCGCACCGTCCTCGGTGCGCAGCAGGTTCTCCAGGAGGATCTTCAGGCTGTACGGCAGCCGCTCGTACCCGTCGACCTTGTCGATTTTGTAGATGTCGAAGCTGGCGTCCGAAACGCGCAGCTGACTCTTGGCAACGAAGGTGTCGAGGCTCGCCACGTCGTGCTCCTCACGTCGGTCTCTCGCCTGAAGTCTCCCGCAACACGCTCCTGATCGCGCGGAGGGCGGGGTGTGCGTTAAGCAAACCGTACGTCCGTCTTGTTTGTCGCGCAAGCCGGCCGGCGCCGGTTTCCCCGGTCGATTTTCCACCCGGAGGATCCGCACGGTGACCGGCTGGAGTTTGTCGCACCCGCGTCATGCCAGTAATCTCGAAATCGATTTTGATCATTGCATGACCGGCGCACACTGCAGGCATGCAGGCAGAGTTCCACCGTACCGATGGCCGCGGTGGCTACGCCGTGATCATTCGGCGGGATGACGGACTGACGGTCCGCCTGCCGGGCTACGACCGCAAGTGGCGGGTGCCGCACGACCTGGCGCACTTCGTCGCGGAGCGGGAGTTCCGGCTCGACAAGGGGGTCTTCGGCAGCATCGCGGCCGGAGCGATGTTCAGCAACATGGCGGTCGTGGACGGCCGCCAGCGGTTCGACGCCCAGGTAAGGTCCCGGGCGGTGCTGCGGGCGCACACCGCGGAGATCGGGATCGCCGAGCTGGTGGCCGGCGTCGTGCACCAGGGGGTGGAGCGCGAGGAGCGCTTCGAGGACGTGCTGGCCCGCCTCCGGGAGGCGTGGGGCACGGTCCGCCCGGGACCGTGCCCGTACCACCCGGAGACCCTCCGCCGGGTCCTGGCCATCCTGGCCGCGCTCGCGCAGCGGTGGCAGGCCCTGCCGGAGGGGGAGCGGCTGACGCTGCGCTGGTCGCTACCGGTCGAGGTCAGTGCTGGTGATCGCGTCGCGGTCGCACCAGGACGAACCGGTCGACCGGCGTTAGCGCGCCGAACGGGCCGGACACTGCATAGTAGGTGACCTTGATCGAGGTCGACCCGCCCGGCCGGGTGCCCGGGTCGACCTCGAACGCGGCGAACCCGTAGGCGTGGTCCTTGTCCCGCACCGCGGACCACGGCGCCGGCTCCTGCACATAGATCGGCGGGCGCTTGCCGTTGGCGCCGACCGGGCCCACGCCGGTGATCACCCGGCACGCGGCCGGCTCGAAGAACAGCGTGTTCGAGGGTGCCGATGTGCCGCCGCCCCCGATCACCATGTGTACCGTGCCCCTGGTCGTGTCTATTGTGGACAATTCGGTGCTCACCGGCACCGGCGTGCGGGTGTCGTTGGGCTGCGCGCCCCGGATCGCGTGCGAGCGCTCGTAGTGGTGCTCGTGCCCGCACACCACGAGGTCCACCCCGTACTTGTCGAACAGCGGCACCCATTCCTGGCGGATGCCGAGATCGGCGCCGTTGAAGAAGTTCGCGGTGGAGACGACCACCTGGTGCATGACGACCACGATCCAGTCGATGTCGTGGTCCGCCCGGGTGCGCACCAGTTCCTGTTCCAGCCAGCGCTTCTGCGCGCCACCCGAGTACCCGTGCACGTAGGAGTTGCCGCCGTCCTGGTACGCCACGTCGTCGTTGTTCAGGCTGATCACCCGTACCGACCCGACCGTGAACGAGTACCACAGGCCGCGTGTCTCGGCGTCCCCCGGCGGCGCGGGCACCGAGAAGTACGACTGGTAGGCGCCGTACCCGATCGGCCCGTTGCCCAGCTCGTTCTCGTGGTTGCCGGCGGCCGGCATCCACGGCCGGAACCGCGCGGACCGGCTGTTGTTGGTGAACCAGTCCGACCAGGTGCGGATCCGGTCGGTGGCGATGTTGGCGTAGCACAGGTCGCCGTTGACGAGGTGGAACAGCGGCGCGATCCGCTCGATGCCGCTGACCGTGTCGGCGCCGGCCGGCGACCCGAGGTTGTCGTTGACCCAGATCGGGCTGGTGGCACCGGCCGGCGTGACCTGCTTGCCGAGGGTCGGCGTGCCCTGGTCGCCGAAGCTGGTGAAGGTGAACGGCGCCCGGCCGCGCGGCGCGGTGCGGAACAGGCCGGGCAGCGCAGTGGTGCCCTGGTGCACGGCGGCGTACGCGTACTCGGTGTCCGGGTGCAGGCCGGTGACGGGCGCGTGGTGGATGAAGACCTCGGTGCCGGACTGCGCGTCCTTGTAGGTGGTCGTGTCGGCGTCGAAGCTGTGCCCGTAGCCGTCCACCGGCGAGCCGAGGAAGACGCGCGGCCGGGCGACGGCCTCCGGTGTGATCCAGGAGACGACCGCCTCGCGCGAGGCGGCCGCACCGAACTGCAGGTGCAGCCCGTGCACCTCGGGGGCGCCGGTACCGCCCGGGGGTGTCCACAGCAGCGGCGACGAGGGCGACGCCCACGCGTTCGCGGGTAACAAGGCGGCACCGCCGAGTCCCGCGGCGCCGCCGATGAGCGCGCGCCGGCTCATCGGGCGGACGGAGCCGGAGCCGGGGTCGGGCGGAGGCGAGTACGCCCCCGAGGGCACGGCCGAAGAGGGTTCGTTCATCCGGTCATGGTCATATATGCACGGTGAACATCGCGCCCCGGCACAGGCGGCCGATCGGTGAACGGGGGTGTGGCGGCGCCGGCCGCCCCGACCGCGACCGGCGCCGCGTCACACCCCGCCCGGCTCAGCCGACCGGCGCGGCCGGTGCGGGAAGTCGCCCCACCGCGGTCGACAGCAGCCAGTACAGATAGGTCGGGTTGGCCGATCGGCCCTGGCCGTGGAGCTGCAACATGATCACGGTATCGCCCCGCCGCGCCACTGCCCATCCGTCGCCCGTGTAGGCCTCATCGCCGATCCCGGGAAGCGGCCGGGACCGCCGTCGCGACCGGATCGCCATCTGGCCCGGCAGGCCGGAGGTCACGAACGCCATGAGTGCCGTGCCGCCGTCCGGACCGCGGAACGCGTCCATCCGGCCGAGCGGGTTGGCCCCGGGCGCGGGCCGTGCGGACACCGGCACGCCGAGCACCCGGCTGACCTCCTCGGCGGTGACCAGCGGCGCCTGCGGCAGGCTCGCGCGGCCTGGTCCGGACTTCTGGTCGGGGATGCCCAACGCGGCCGCGATGAGATTCTCGGTCCGGTCCGTGGTGGCGTCCGCGGCCTCGACCCGCCGGATCGCACCTCGCTCCACGATAGACACCTCGCCGACCCGCCGCGTCCAGCGGCGCACCCTGATGGTGACCGTGTCGCCGTCGGCGCAGCGGCCGGCCATCCGGCTCGGCAGGGCCCAGGCCCTGGTCCGGTCGGAGCTGCCGTCGTCGACCGCGAGGTAGTGCAGCACCGGCGCCGGAGGCGAGTTCTCGCCGCCGCCGGTGCTGCGCCAGACCTGCATCCAGAGCACCTGGCCGGTGATGGTCACCGGAGTGGCCAGCTCGATGACCATGCGGATCAGCACGTACCCGCCGTAGCCGACCAGTACCAGCCCGGCGGTGAGCCCGGCGAGCCGTACCGGGTCCGCGAGGTTCGCCACCGGCCTGCCCGAGACGAAGGACTGCTGCGCGACACGTGCCACCGCCTTGGTCCAGTAGTACAGGAGCAGCAGGCCGATCCCGCCCGCGGCGAGCGCCTTGGCGATCATCGGCGGGGCGGTGCGGCCGTACCGGGGCCAGAACCGCGGGTAGCTGACGCGCACCCGGTGCCAGGTCCCGCCGAAGGAGGACCAGACCCGGCGCCGGTTCCCCATGCCCAGGTCGATGACCGCGCTGGAGAGCCGGGTCGCGCCGACCGCCGCGCCGTACGCGAGGTACCGGTCCCACACCGCCACGGCGCTGGGCGGCAGGTCGCCGAATGCCTCGGTGTTGTGCAGCCAGGCCGCCACCCCGAGCCACCGGGCCGCCACCGCGCGCCCGGCCGCCGTGTCCCGCTCGCCGACGTTGCGCCCGCCGACCGCGCCGAGGATGAGCGTGCTGAACAGCCACGCCGCGCCCAACCCGCGCAGGTCGTGACCTGTCTTGACGCGCAGTCCCACGAGGGCGGCCAGTGCCACTCCGGCACCCGCGAGGACGGCGGCGCCGCTCAGCGCGCCGACGACGGCCGGCGGCAAGCGGCGGCGGGACAGGCCGCGCTGCCGGGCGTCGGCGATCACCTCGGCACGCAGCCGCTTGGCGAAGCCGGCCGCGCGGGCGGGGTCGCGGAAGGTGAGTGCGGTCAGCGGTACCACACCGCCGACCGCGAGGCCGGCGATCCGGGTGAAGATCCGCTGCTCGTACGCGTTGAGCCCGGCCGGGTGCGGATCGCGTACGTGCACGGTGGTCTGCACCGGGTCGTCGGCCGGCTGGCGGAACTCCAGGAACCGCCGGGCGCCCAGGTCCAGCAGGGTCGACTCGGCGGCGTCCTCGGTGACCTCCCAGTGGTTGGCCAGCAGGCTGACCACCGCCGGCGGCTCCGGGTTCGGGCCCAGATCCTGCGTGGGCGGCATCGGCTGGGGCCGGGCCGGGCGGGTGGCCAGCAGGCACAGCCCGTACAGCGCGAACCAGCCGCCCACCGAACCGAGCAGGATGAGGATGCCCAGCAGGTGTTGTGCCATCGCGGGCCGCTAGAACCGGACCTGCACCGGGCCGCGCTCCCCGCCGGCCGCCTCGAACAGGTCCTTGGCCCGGAAGCCGCCGAAGCCCGCGATGATGTTCGTCGGGATCGACTGGATGCTGGTGTTGTAGGTCTGCACCGACGCGTTGTAGAACTGCCGCGCGTACGCGATCCTGTCCTCGGTGTTGGCCAGCTCGCCCTGCAGGGACGCGAAGTTCTCGTTGGCCTTGAGGTTCGGGTACGCCTCGGCGAGGGCGAACAGCCGGCCGAGCGTCTGGCTCAGGAAGTTCTCCGCCTCGGCGCGCCCGGCCGGACCCTGCCCGGAGGCGGCCAGCGCGCCGTTGCGCGCCTGCACCACGGCGTCCAGCGTGCCGCGCTCGTGGGCCGCGTACCCCTTGACCGTCTCGACGAGGTTGGGAATCAGGTCGTACCTGCGCTTGAGCTGCACGTCTATCTGCGCCCAGGACGCGTCCACCTGGTTGCGCTGGCGGACCAGCCTGTTGTAAGCGGTCAGCGCCCACCCGAGCACGGCCACGACGAGGAGGCACACGCAGCCGCCGCCGATGGCCGCGATCAATCCACTGTTGCTCATGAAACCCTTCCGGGGGTACGGGGCAAGACGATCGTGCGCTTGATCGTGACCGCAGCTTAGTGAGCAATCCGCTGACTGTCGGCGATCCGACCGGTACCGGCCGGTCAGGCGGGCAGCCGGGGACCGGCCGCGCGCTGGGCGGCCAGCCAGGACTCCACCTCGTCGGCCGTGCGGGGCAGCCCGGCGGAGAGCACCCGCACGCCGTCGCGCGTGACCAGGACGTCGTCCTCGATGCGGATGCCGACGCCGCGCAGTTCGGCCGGTACCAGCTCGTCGTCGGGCTGGAAGTACAGGCCCGGCTCGACGGTCAGCACGTACCCCTCGCCGAGCCGGCCGTCGCGGTACGCCTCCTTGCGGGCGCGCGCGCAGTCGTGCACGTCGAGGCCGAGCATGTGGCCGAAGCCGTGCAGGGTCCACCGGCGGTACAGCATGGACTGCTTGTCCATGGCCTCGTCCACGCTCACCGGCAGCAGGCCCAGG
This sequence comes from Micromonosporaceae bacterium, assembly GCA_039649115.1. Lineage (GTDB taxonomy): Bacteria > Actinomycetota > Actinomycetes > Mycobacteriales > Micromonosporaceae > DATEJJ01. The sequence goes on from JBBWZQ010000049.1 coordinate 14,491, forward strand.
TCGTGCAGGCCGGCGGCGAGTACCCGCATGCAGGTCTGGTGCACCTCGTCGAACTCCACGCCCGGCTTGATCACCTCGATGCCGGCCTGCTGGGACGCGTACACGAGGTCGTAGATCCGGCGCTGCGCCGCGGTGAACCGGCCGCTCACCGGGATGGTGCGCGTCACGTCCGCGGTGTACAGCCTCCGGCCCTCCACGCCCATGTCCATCAGCAGCAGCTCGCCGGGCGTGCTCTGCCCGTCGTTGCGCGTCCAGTGCAGGATCGCGCCGTGCGCGCCGCCGCCCACGATCGAGCTGTACCCGACGCCGTTGCCGTCGTGCCGGGCGCGCAGGCCGAAGACGCCCTCGACGAGCCGCTCGGACACCGGCCGGTCGGCGGGCAGGACGCGGGCGGCGTCCTCGAAGCCGCGTACCGTCGCGTCGATCGCCTCCTGCAGCTGGGCGACCTCCCAGGAGTCCTTCACCAGCCGGGCCTCGGCCAGGTACCGGGCCAGCTCGGCGTCGCGGTCCGGGTACCCGCGCACCGCCTGGTCCACGTCCGGGTCGTACCCGCGCAGCACCCGGGTCCGGCCCGGCGCGCAGTCGTCCAGCGCCGCGCCGAGCTCGGCCAGCGGGGCGGTCGCCACGCCCAGCCCGGCCGCCTTCCCGGCCAGCGTCTGCCGCGGGCCGATCCACAGCTCGCCGTGCCGCCGGTCGCGGAAGAACTCGTCGGTGTCGCGGGGGGAGCGCGGGCGCGCGAACAGCACGGGGTCCCCGGAAGGCCGGAGGACGAGTACCCCGTCCGGATCGTGCTCTCCCGTCAGGTATGCGAAGTCGCTGCCCGGACGGAACGGATGGTATGTGTCGTTCGCCCGAAGCTGCTCGCGCCCGGTCGGGATAACCAGCGTCTCGTCCGGGAACGCCAGGGTCAGGGCCTCCCGCCGCGCCGCGTACCGGGCGACCTCGGGAGCCGCGGTCACCGGTACGGTCGACTCCCGCCATCCGTTTCGCAGGAATAGGAGAAGTTTTTCCGGGTAGTCCGGATCGTGGCTTTCGACACCGGCGACCTGCTCAGCCATGGAGCGAACCTACCGCGTCCGGTGGCGATCCCTGGTCGTTACTATCCGTACATGAAAGGATGACGCTATGTGCGGCCTGCTCACGTTCGTCGGGGGTCGTGACAGCGCGCCGCAGCGCCGGGACGCGGTGGCCGCCGCACTGGAGTCCCTGCACCACCGGGGGCCGGACGACACCGGTGTCCAGGTCGCCGGCACCAATGTCATCTTCGCGCACAAGCGCCTCGCCATCATCGACGTCACCGGCTCCCGCGAGCCGCTGCCCTACGCCGGCGGCCGCTACTGGCTCACCTTCAACGGTGAGATCTACAACTACGTCGAGCTGCGGGAGCAGTTGATCGAGGAGTTCGGGGCCCGGTTCGACACGCGGGGCGACGCCGAGGTGATCGTGGCCGGGTTCCACCACTGGGGCGAGTCGGTCGTGGACCGGCTGCGCGGCATGTTCGCCTTCGCGATCGTGGACACCCGGCGGCAGGTCGTCTTCGGCGCCCGCGACCCGTTCGGCATCAAGCCGCTGTTCCACCTGGTCACGCCGGACGGCCTGTACCTGGCCAGCGAGAAGAAGGCGCTGCTGCCGTTCGCTCCCACCACGGGTGTCGACACCACCAACCTGTCGCACTACCTGACGCTGCAGTACGTGCCCGAGCCGGGCACCCTGCACCGCGGCATCGGGCGGATCGGCTCGGGCGAGTGCTTCGTCTACCGGGCCGGCGGCGAGCTGGTCACCCGGCGGTACTTCCGGCCGCGCTTCCGGCCGGCCGCACCGGACAGCGCCGAGAGGCTGTACCTGCGGATCCAGGACGCGCTGCGGGACAGCGTACGGGCACACATGCGCTCGGACGTACCGGTGGGCGCGTTCCTGTCCAGCGGCGTGGACTCCACCGCGATCGTCGCCCTGGCCCGCGAGTTCAACCCCGACATCCTGACCTTCACGGTCGGCTTCGACGTGCCCGGGTACTCCGAGATCGAGGTGGCCCAGGAGTCCGCGCGCCGGCTCGGGGTGACCACGATCCCGACCACGATCGGCGCGCGCGAGATGATGGAGGCGCTGCCGCTGATCGTCTGGCACCTGGACGACCCGGTGGCCGACCCGTCGCTGGTGCCGCTGTACTTCGTCGCGAAGAAGGCCGCCGAGCACGTGACGGTCGTGCTGTCCGGCGAGGGCGCGGACGAGCTCTTCGGCGGGTACACCATCTACCGGGAACCGCTGTCCCTGGCCGCCGTCAGCGGCCTGCCGCGCGCGCTGCGGCGCGGGCTGCGCCAGGTCGCCCGCGTGATCCCGCGCGGCGTCAAGGGCCGGAGCTTCCTGGAGCGCGCCACCACCCCGATCGAGCAGCGGTACTACGGCAACGCGCGGATGTTCACCGAGGAGGAGAAGCAGCGGCTGCTGTGCCACTACGACGAGCGGGTGCGGTACACGGATGTGACCGCGCCGATCTACGCGGAGGCGCGCGAGGCCGGCCTGGACGACGTGACCACGATGCAGTACGTCGACCTGTACACGTGGCTGCGCGGCGACATCCTGGTCAAGGCCGACCGGATGTCCATGGCCCACTCGCTGGAGCTGCGCGTGCCGTACCTGGACCGCGAGATCTTCGAGGTCGCCGCGTCGCTGCCGGTCGGGATGAAGCTGCCGCCGCACTCCTCGGACACCAAGTTCGCGCTGCGCCAGGCGCTGCGCGGGGTGGTGCCGCCGGACATCGTCAACCGCCGGAAGCTGGGCTTCCCGACGCCGACCCGGGTCTGGCTGCGCGGCGAGATGTATGAGTGGGCGCGCGACATCCTGGCCCGGTCGGGCGCCGGCGACCTGATCGACCTGCGGTACGCCATGGACCTGCTGGAGGAGCACCGGCGCGGCGAGCGGGACAACTCCCGCAAGATCTGGACGGTGCTGGTGTTCTGCGTCTGGCACGCGATCTTCATCGAGCACTCGCTCGACCCGGGTGTCGCGCGCGCCCGGTCCCGCCTCGCCACCGGCCTAGACGAGACCGGCGAGCTCGGCATAGCCGCGGCGGACGGCGTGGCGCGATGCGTCCGACCCGAATGGTGAGCGGGCCGCCACCTTCTCCTCGTCCGCCCGGTCCAGGTGGCCCTCGCGGATCAGCCAGTCCAGCGCGCTCAGGTCGGCGTGCTGCGCGCGGACGAACGCGGCGTCCACCAGCACGCCGTGCCCGGGTACCACCACGGTGGCGTCGCTCAGCTGGGCCAGCAGCGCGGCGAGCGTGTCCGGCCACTCCAGCGGATACCCGTCGGTGAAGTCGGGCGGCCCGCCCTCCTCGACCAGGTCGCCGGCGGCCACGACGTCCGCGTCCGGCACCCGCACGACGAGGTCGCCCTCGGTGTGCCCCCGCCCGTAGTGGCGCAGCTCCACCGCGCGACCCCCGACGTCCACAGTGGACGAATGCCGCACCGTGTGGTTGGGCGGCACGATCGTCACCGCGGCCACGGCCGCGGCGAACTCGGGGTCGCGCCGCACCCATTCGCCGTAGGCCTCCCGTTGCCACCGCGTGCCGTGCTCGCGCAGCTGCCGCGCCGCGGCCTCGTGCGCCCAGATCGGGCCGCCGGGGGCGGCCAGCCGGGCATTGCCGTAGCAATGGTCATAGTGGTGGTGGGTGTTGACCAGGATCAGGGGGTACGCGGTGAGCCGGCGTACCTCCCCGGCCAGCTCCCCGGCCTGCGCGTCGGTGGACAGCGTGTCCACCAGCAGCGCGTGCCCGTCGCCGACCACCAGGGTCACGTTGACGTCCAGGACCGGGTGGCGCAGCACGTACACCCGGTCGGCGACCTCGACGAACCGGGTCATTTGCGCGCCGCCTTCGCCAGGAACCGGTCGCGGTCCACCACGACCCGGTGCACCCGGCCGCGCGCCACCACCGCCCCGCCCTCCCGTACCGTCACCGCGAACTCCAGCCGCCGTCCATCCACTGTGGACAGCACCGCCTCGGCGACGACGGTACCGCCGACCGCGGTGGCGCCCAGGTGCTCCAGTTCGACCCGGGTACCCACGCTGGTGGCTCCGTCCGGCAGGGTACCGGCGACCGCCGCCACCGTGGCCGCCTCGGCCAGGGCCAGCACCCGCGGCGTGCCCAGCACCGGTAGGTCTCCCGAGCCCAGCGCCTGCGCGGTGTCCGCGTCGGTGACGTACAGCTCGACGCTCGCCGCCTTGCCCTGGTCCATGCTCGCAGCCTACGGCGTCGGCTACGGTCGGGTGATGAGGGCGGGGGATCCGGCCGCGGTCGCGGAGTGGCTGGCGGCCGCGCGGCGGGCGGTGGCGCTGACCGGAGCGGGCATCTCCACCGACTCCGGGATCCCCGACTTCCGCGGTCCCGACGGCGTCTGGACCCGCGACCCCGCGGCGGCCAACCTGGCCACGCTCGACGCCTACGTGCGCGACCCGCTGGTGCGCCTGCGGTCCTGGCAGATCCGGCGGGACCACGCGGCCTGGCGGGCCGAGCCCAACGCCGGGCACCTGGCCCTGGCACGGCTGGCCGGGGCGGGGCACCTCGCCGCGATCGTGACCCAGAACATCGACGGGCTGCACCAGCGCGCCGGTACCGACCCCGCCTCGGTCATCGAGATCCACGGGACGATGTTCGAGGTCGAGTGCCTGGCCTGCCGCGACCGGACGGCAATGGCCGAGGCGCTGCAGCGGGTGGCCGGCGGCGAGCCGGATCCGTCCTGCCTGCGCTGCGGCGGCATCCTCAAGGCCGCGACGATCTCCTTCGGTCAGCCGCTGGACCCGCGCACCCTGCGCCGGGCGGTGACCGCGGCGCAACGGGCCGACCTGCTGCTCGCGATCGGCAGCTCGCTGTCGGTCCATCCGGCGGCCGGGCTGGTGGAGGTCGCGGCCGACGCGGGTGCCCGGGTGGTCATCGTCAACGCCAGCCCGACCCCGTACGACACGCTCGCCGACGCGGTGCTGCGCGAGCCCATCGGCGAGATACTGCCGGCCCTGGTCGGCGCGGCGCTGGCCGGCCCGGCGGGCTAGCCGCCGTTCTGGCTGGCGGGCAGCCGGCCGGGTGGCAGTGCGTACCCGATCTGGTACGGCTCCATGTGCAGTTGCCAGCCGCGGGGCAGGTAGTAGCGGCACACGGCCGCCGGCGCGGCGCACACGATCGCGTCGACGCTGTTCCCCTTCGCGGCCGGCAGCGAGGGCACGAGCGTCTGCAGCGCCACGATCGTGTCGCCGCGCAGCAGCACCCACCACGGGTACTCCCAGCTGTTGCCCTCCTGCACGAGGCCGACGCGGTGCGCGCCGGAGGCCCGCACCGCGGCGGCGGCCCGCTCGTAGCTGGCCAGCCACTCGGGCCGCCGGTTGAAGCGGGCCTGCATCCGGCTCTCCGTGAACAGCGAGTTGGTCCCGACCAGGCGGCGGGGCCAGCCGACCCCGACGGCGAGCCAGCCGGCGACGCCGCTGGCCGCCAGCATGGCGGCGGCCAGCCCGGTGGCGATCGCGGGACGCCAGGCACGGCGCCGCCCGCTCCGGGCCGCCGCGGCGCGTCGCAGGACAGCGTCCAGCCAGAGCCCGGCCAGCGGCGCGCCCAGCGCGAAGACGAACAGGATGAGCCGGTTGCCCCACGGCTGCCACTTCACGGTCGCCACGTATGCCAGCAGGGTCACCCAGAACGCGGCGGCGTAGGCCCGCACCGCCACCTGCTCGGCGACGCCGGCCCGGCGCGGCCGGACCAGCAGCGCCGCCGCGCCGGCCAGCACCAGGACCGCCTCCACCGGGAACGAGGCATGGTCCTCGTCGGGTCGCCAGGACACGGCGGGGAAGTGCGAGTCCGGGAAGGTGATCTTCGGGTCGTCCGGGTTGACGTGCACCCATCTGGCGATGTGCAGCACCGCCGATCCGGTGACGCCGTTCACTCTGGTGCTCGGTGGCTGGATCGCGGTCTGCCCGATCCGCAGCGCGTTGACCAGCACGGACGCCGGATCGTGCCGCTGCATCGAGATGGAGTCGCGCAGGTACGGCGGCCCCAGCGGGTTGCCGTACGAGTCGTCGACCCGGTTGACGTACGGGCCGGCGATGACCACGGCGACGGCGAGGATCCCGAGCCCGGCGAGCGCGGTCGCGGGGAGCCTGCGCGGCAGGGCTCCGCGGGCGAGCCGCACCTGGGCGACCAGCCAGATCAGCAGCAGCGGTGCCGCCGCGAGCAGCCCGGTCGCCTTGCTCAGCCCGGTCAGGCCGACCGCCGTGCCGATGAGCAGCGCGTCGACCGGCCCGGTCCGGCGGCGGACCTGGTCGAGCACCAGCGTGGCGACGCAGGCGACCCAGCCGGCCACCACGAGGTCGGTCTGGGTGCTGGTCGCCTCCAGGGCCACGATCGGTGTGGTACCCACGACGAAGGCGGCCAGCAGTTGCGCCCGGCCGGAACCGCCGAGCTGCCCGGCGATGCGCGAGGCCAGCACCGCGCAGGCGACGCCGGCCGACCATTGCAGCAGGTTGTAGAACAGGTCGCCGCCGGTGAGCACGCGCAGGTGCAGGAGCAGGTACTCGGCGCCGGGGGCGATGGACAGCTGCCGGTGGATGCGGGTGGCGAAGAACCGGACGTCGTGCTGCGCCACCCAGTGCTCGATCTTGGGCAGGTGGTACGTCTGCGAGTCGAAGTTGTTCGGCGGGTACCCGAGCGCGAGTACCAGCTCGGCGACCAGCAGGCCGGCGAGGGCCACCACCGTGATCCGCTCGATCCGGGACGCGTCCCGCCACGGCCCCGCCACCCGCTCGCCGATCCCGGCCAGGCGGATACCGTCCCGCCGGTACCGCCACACCGCGGCGGCGGCGGCCAGCACGAGCGCGCCGGACCAGGCCAGCGCGAGCGGTCCCAGGGTCAGCGCGTGCCCGGCCGAGAGCAGCTCGACGAGTACCACGGCGCCGCCGCCGAGGATCAGGGCGGCCCGGACCAGCGCGAGGCGTACCGGCGCGAAGACCGGTCGGGCCGGGTGCACGGCATACCCGAGCAGCGGATAGGTGAGCAACGGGAGGACGCCGAGCAGTGCGAGCACCCGCAAAGTAAATAACGCGCGATCAAGCGGCGTCGGACCGGGCTGCGCGGGCGCGCCGGGAGAGCTCCTCGGCCAGCGCGTACGCCTCCCGTACATCGCGATCGACGGCAACCGCGTGCAGCGCGCCGGCCGTATCCACGTGCACGGTCGCCAGCCGCAGCCGCCGTTGCAGCGGCCCCCGCACGACGCGCACGCTCTGCACCCGCGCGTAGGGCACGAGGACCAGCTCGCGTGCCAACCACCCGTCCCGGACCGCGAACACCGACTCCGCCAGCGCGACCCCGAGGTTCGGCTGCCGCAGCGGGGCCAACCACCGGGCCCGGCGCGGTGCGGGTGCCATCGTCAGCCCCGCGAAGTCCACCCCCGGCAGCACCTCCGCGACCACCCTGCGCGCGGTCTGCTCCGCGGCGACCGGCAGCAGCCGGTCCACGTGCGTCTCGGCCTGCCGGTCGTGCGCGCCGTACCCGGCGATGTCGATGCGCGCGTGTACCCAGCCGGGAATGCGCCACAGCAGCGGCCAGGTCACCCCGACCGCCTGTACCCGCCTCGCCGGCAGCGTCTGCACCCGCGTCTCCAGCAGCCCGTGGCGCAGGACCAGGCCGGCCGGTCCGGCGCCGATCCGGAAGTGCCAGTCGTCCACGACCCGCCGCACCGGCCGCAGCAGCACGCCGCCGAGCGCGGTCAGCGTGCTGGCCACCCCCACGAATGTCCACACTGGACTTTCCAGGTACGGCAGGAGGACCGCGACCAGGGCGAGCGGGATGGCCCAGATGTGCGGTGTGAGCAGCTGGCTCTGCAGGAGCTGGCGGTTCCCGACGGCGTGCACGAGGCGCTCGGCCGGCACGGGAGCCGGCTGGTCGCCCGCGCTCACCGCCGCCGGGGCCGGCGCGTCGCCGGCATGCGCCACCGCCAGCAGCCGCTCGCGCAGCATGGCCGCCTGCCGCACGGTCAGGTACGACAGCGGCGCCTCGGTCTTGTGCGCGCCGACCACCTCGAGCTTCAGCTCGGCCAGCCCGGTGAGCCGGGCCAGCACCGGGCGCACCACGTCGACCGCCTGCAGCCGCTCCAGCGGGATGGTGCGGTGCCGGCGGAACAGCAGGCCCTCGGAGATGCGCAGCTCGCGCCCGACCACGGCGTACCCCGTGACGAGCCAGCTGACCACCGACAGCAGGAACGCGAAGAACAGCACGACCAGCACGAGCAGCAGCCACCGGGGCAGCCCGAGCTGCGCGTACCCCTGCCAGGAGATGGCCGCGACGATCACCGCGAGCATCCGGGCGCTGCGCAGCAGCGGCGTGAGGGGGTGCAGCCGGGACAGGCCTGCCCGCGCGTCCATGGAGGTCACAGGCCCTCGAGGTGGACCTCGCCGAGCGCGGTGAGCCGGTCGCGCAGGCGCGCGGCGTCGGCCCGGTCCAGCCCGGGCACCCGCGCGTTGGACGCCGCGGCGGCGGTGTGCATCTGCACCGTGGCCAGGCCCAGTGCCCGCTCCAGCGGCCCGGCCGTGACATCCACGAACTGCATCCGGGCGAACGGCACGATGGACAGCCGGCGGACGAACAGCCCGTGGCGCACCAGCAGGTCCACGTCCCGCTCCGCGTATCCCCAGGAGCGCACCGAACGCACGATCAGCAGCGCCCGCACCGCGGTGGCGGCGGCGGCCAGCGCGGCGAGGCCCAGCGCCGGCCAGAGCCCGATCCACCAGCCCGCCACCGCGCAGCCGGCGAGGACGGCGGCGAGCCAGGCCAGCAGGTGCGCCTGCTCCACCCAGACGAGGCGGCGGGAGACCGGCTGCCAGGCGACCGTGTCCGGCCAGGCGGACAGGGGGTCGGGGATGGGTGCGGTCACCGGGGTCACTCTTCGAGGGTAGGCGCGGGCTCGATCTCGCGCAGAAACTCGCGGGCACCGAGGAAATCGCCGAGTGTGCCGCGATGAGCATCACAGGCGAGCCAGGTCTTGCGCCGCTGCGGCGGGTGCAGCTTCGGGTTGTTCCAGCGCAGCGCCCACGTCGCGGCCTGCCGGCAGCCCTTTGCCGAGCAGACCAGATCCCGCTGCGGGCTCGTCATGGTTTCGAGTGTGCCAGGTTGCCCATTGGTCCAACCCGGCCCATTGGTCCAACCGGCATTGTGCCGCGCCGCCCAGGCGGAAGCGCTGGTCAGGGGCTTGGGCAGGGGTCCCGCGCGGGGCGCCGCCGTGCTGGCGCCGAAACGAGGCGGAAATAGAAGCGCCGGGCGGCCACGGGGGAAGCCGCCCGGCGACGCTGAAATCGTACCCATGACGAGGCCCCTGATGTCTACCCGTGGCACGTGCCCTTTCGGTCGAATTCGCAGAAGATGATCGGCGGGGCCCCTCAGCCGGACGCTCCCGCCCCTGTCAACCGCCCTTGTCGCCGGTCGCCGCCCGCGCACACCGACTCTTACGCGATTGGGAAGTGGTCGACGAGCGGCCGGTCGGGGAAGCGTGCCAAGCTAGTGACGTTGCCGGTGTCCGAACGGGCACCAAACCGCACGAATCGCTGGAGGACCGGTGGCCCAGCCGACACTGCCCCCGAGCCCCGTCTCGCCGGGAGCCGACCGCGCCGCGCCGAGCACGCCCGCGCAGGACGCGTCCCTGCTGGAACGGGCGTTGTTCGAGGTCAAGCGGGTGATCGTGGGCCAGGACCGGATGATTGAACGGATGTTCGTGGCGCTTCTGGCGCGTGGTCACTGCCTGCTGGAGGGGGTACCCGGCGTCGCGAAGACCCTGGCGGTGGAGACCCTGGCCCGGGTGGTCGGCGGCTCGTTCGCGCGCATCCAGTTCACCCCCGACCTGGTACCGGCCGACATCGTGGGGACCCGGATCTACCGCGCGTCCAGCGAGAGGTTCGACATCGAGCTGGGCCCGGTGTTCGTGAACTTCCTGCTGGCCGACGAGATCAACCGGGCCCCGGCGAAGGTACAGTCCGCGCTGCTGGAGGTGATGGCCGAGCAGCAGGTGTCGATCGGCGGCCAGACGCACGAGGTACCGCGGCCGTTCCTGGTGATGGCGACGCAGAACCCGATCGAGCAGGAGGGCGTGTACCCGCTGCCGGAGGCGCAGCGCGACCGGTTCCTCATGAAGATCAACGTGGGGTACCCGACAGACGCCGAGGAGCGCGAGATCGTGTACCGGATGGGGGTCTCCGCGCCGGAGCCGACCAGCGTCTTCACCCCGCTCGACCTGATCGGGCTGCAGGGCAAGGCGGACGAGGTCTTCGTGCACAACGCGCTGGTCGACTACGCGGTGCGGCTGGTCCTGGCGACCCGCTCGCCGGCCGACTACGGCATGCCCGACGTGGCGCAGCTCATCCAGTACGGCGCCAGCCCCCGCGCCTCCCTGGGCATCGTGCGGGCGACCCGGGCGCTGGCCCTGCTGCGCGGGCGAGACTACGCCCTGCCCCAGGACGTGCAGGACGTCGCGTCGGACATCCTGCGGCACCGCCTGGTGCTCACCTACGACGCGCTGGCCGACGACATCCCGGCCGACCGCATCATCGACCGCGTCCTGGGCACCATCCCGCTGCCCACGGTGGCCCCGAGACAGAACGCCAGCCCCCCGGCGAACCCCACCCCCAACGGCGCCGCCTACGCCGCTACCACCACCACCTGGCCCAGCCCCGGACGCCCGCTGTGACGCAAGATCGCGAAGTTGCGGTGTCGGGCGGGCGCGGACCCCGCGACTTCGACGAAGTTGCGGGGATCCTGAGGGTTTTCTGGGGGAGTGCGTGAGTCGGGAGCGGGTTGCCGGGGTGGGGCGGCTGCGGAAGCGGGCGCCGGAGGAGAGTGACGTGCACAGCGGGCCGCTGGCCGAGGCGGCGCGGGCCGAGCCCGTCCTCGGCAAGCTGCAACTGCTGATCACCCGCAAGCTCGACGGCCTGCTCCAGGGCGACTACCTGGGTCTGCTGCCCGGACCCGGCACCGAGGCCGGCGAGTCGCGGGAGTACCGCCCCGGCGACGACGTGCGGCGCATGGACTGGCCGGTGACCGCCCGCACCACCATCCCGCACGTCCGCCAGACGGTCGCCGACCGGGAGCTGGAGACCTGGCTCGCGGTCGACATGTCGGCGAGCCTGGACTTCGGTACCGCAAAGTCCCTGAAGCGCGACCTGGCCATCGCCGCGGTGGCCGCGGTGGCCCACCTGACGGTGCGCGGCGGCAACCGGATCGGCGCGGTGGTCGGCACCGGCGGCCCCGACCGGGCCGCGGTGACCCGGCTGCCGGCCCGTCCGGGCCGCAAGGACGCGCAGGGCCTGCTGCGCGCGGTCGCGCGGATTCCGGTGCGGCCGGGCCGGGCCGACCTGGGCGCGCTGATCGACTCGCTGAACCGCCCGCCCCGCCGGCGCGGGCAGGCCGTCGTGGTCTCCGACTTCCTGGTACCTCCGGAGCAGTGGGAGCGGCCGCTGCGCAAGCTCGGCGTGCGCCACGACGTGCTGGCCATCGAGGTGGTCGACCCGCGCGAGCTGGAGCTGACCGACGCCGGGGTGATGGAGTTCGTCGACCCGGAGACCGGTGCCGTGCACGAGGTGCACACCGGGGACGCCCGGCTGCGCGCCCGCTACGCCGCCGGTGCCGCGGCTCAGCGGGCCGCGATCGCGACGGCACTGCGCGGGGCGGGCGCGGCCCACCTGCGACTGCGTACCGACAGTGACTGGCTGCTGGACATCGTGCGCTTCGTCGCCGCCCAGCGGCATGCCCGTACGAGGGGAACCACACGATGATCCGCTTCCTCGAGCCCCTGTGGCTGCTGGCCGTCATCCCGGTGCTGGCGCTGGCCGGGGCGTACGTGTGGCGCCAGTTGCGCCGCCGCTCGTACGCGGTGAGATTCACCAACGTGGACCTGCTCAAGTCGCTGGCACCGCGGGGTCTCGGGTACCGGCGGCACCTGGCCGCGGGCACGTTCCTGCTGACCCTGGTGACGCTGGCCTGCGCCCTGGCCCGCCCGTCCACCGACGCGAAGCAGCCGCTGGAGCGGGCCACCATCATGCTGGCCATCGACGTGTCCCTGTCCATGCAGGCGACCGACGTGGCGCCCACCCGCATCGGGGCGGCGCAGCAGGCGGCGAAGGAGTTCGTCCAGCAGTTGCCGGCCGGGTACAACGTCGGCCTGGTGTCGTTCGCGAAGTCGGCGAACGTGCTGGTCTCGCCGACCAAGGACCGCGCCTCGATCAACCAGGCGATCGACTCGCTGCAACTGGCCGAGGCGACCGCCACCGGCGAGGCGGTCTTCACCTGCCTGTCGGCGATCCAGTCGGTGCCGGCGGACGGGGCGAACGGCGCGCCGCCCGCCCGCGTCGTGCTCCTGTCCGACGGGTACCGGACGGCCGGGCGGCCGATCGAGGACGCGGCGGCGGCGGCGTCGGCGGCCAACGTGCCGGTGTCCACGATCGCGTTCGGCACGGACGAGGGCACCGTGCAGATCCAGGGACAGACCCAACGGGTACCGGTGGACCGCGCCTCCCTGCAGAAGCTCGCGGAGATCACCCGCGGCCACTACTACGAAGCGGCGAGCCTGTCCGAACTCAAGCAGGTGTACCAGGACATGGGCAGCTCGATCGGGTACCGCACGGTACCGCGGGAGATCACCCAGTGGTACGTGGGGATCGCACTGCTGTTCGCGTTCGCGGCGGCCGGGATGAGTCTACTGTGGACTTCGAGGCTGCCTTAGTTGCTGCTGACGAGCACGAACAGGACGGCCACCCAGATGGCGACCAGGGTAAAGCCAAGCGGAACTGCGTAGCGACTCATGACGGCTCCCGGTCAGGGCGCAACGGCGGGGAAGACGTGAGGCGAGTCGTGGTCAGGATCGGGCGGTCAGCGCATCTGACAGCCACCCCGGCCACGACTCGGAGGATCGCTATCTCGCACAGCGATCACCTCCTACGCTCGTGTCCGGTCGACCCCGGGTAGCCTACACCTACCGTCGGCGAAGTCGATCAGCCGGCCGGCGCATGTCGCCGGCGATGTGGGCACGGGGTGCGGAGGAGGAGAGGCAGCGGTGGCACGTACCGTGCTGGTCACCGGGGGTAACCGGGGCATCGGTCTGGCGATCGCCCAGGCTTTCGCGAAGCAGGGTGACCGGGTCGCGGTGACGCACCGGGGATCCGGCGTGCCGGGCGACGGGCTCTTCCCGGTGGTCTGCGACATCACCGACCCGGCCGCGGTCGACGCGGCGTTCACGACCGTGGAGGCGGAGCTGGGTCCGGTCGAGGTCCTCGTCGCCAACGCCGGGATCACCCACGACACCCTGCTGCTGCGGATGGCCGACGAGCAGTTCGAGCGGGTGGTGGCGACCAACCTGACCGGCTCCTGGCGGTGTGCCAAGCGGGCCGCGGGCAAGATGCTGCGCGCCCGGTGGGGCCGGATAATCTTCATCTCCTCGGTCGTCGGCCTCAGCGGCGGCCCGGGACAGGTCAACTACGCGGCGAGCAAGGCGGGGCTGGTCGGCGTGGCGCGGTCGATCGCCCGCGAACTGGGCACCCGCAACATCACGGCAAACGTGGTGGCGCCCGGGTACGTGGCGACGGACATGACCGCGAACCTGTCCGACGAGCTCAAGCAGCAGTACCTCAGGCAGATCCCGGCCGGCCGGTTCGCGCAGGCCGAGGAGGTCGCCGGCGCGGTCACGTGGCTGGCCAGCGACGCCGCGGGATACGTGACCGGCGCGATCATCCCGGTCGACGGCGGCATCGGCATGGGCCACTGACCTTTCGAGAAAGCAAGGAGTGCGTACATGTCCGGACTGCTGGCCGGTAAGCGGCTGCTCATCACGGGTGTGATCACGGACCAGTCCATCGCGTTCAGCACCGCGCGGCTGGCACAGGAGCAGGGCGCCACCGTGGTGCTCACCGGGTACGGCCGCCTGTCCCTTGTGGAGCGGATCGCCAGGCGACTGCCGGCCGAGGCGCCGGTGATCGAGCTGGACGTCACGGACGCGTCCCATCTGGCCGCGCTGCCTGACCAGGTACGGTCCTATGTGGACGGTCTGGATGGCGTGGTCCACTCGATCGCCTTCGCCCCGTCGAGCTGCCTGGGCGGGGGCTTCCTGGACGCACCGTGGGAAGACGTGGCGACCGCGCTGCACGTCTCGACGTACTCGTACAAGTCGCTGGCCACCGCGTGCCTGCCGCTGCTGGCCCCCGGCTCCGCGGTGGTCGGCCTGACCTTCGACGCCACCAAGGCCTGGCCCGTGTACGACTGGATGGGCGTGGCCAAGGCCGGCCTGGAGTCGGCCAACCGCTACCTCGCGCTGCACCTGGGCGGCAAGGGCATCCGGTCCAACCTGGTCTCCGCGGGTCCGCTGCGCACCATGGCGGCCCGGTCGATCCCGGGGTTCGACCAGTTCGAGGACGCCTGGGCGCAGCGCGCGCCGCTGGGCTGGAACCTCACCGACCAGGAGCCGGCCGCGAAGGCGATCCTCGCGCTGCTGTCCGACTGGTTCCCGGCCACGACCGGCGAGGTGGTCCACGTCGACGGCGGGTACCACGCGCTGGGGGCGTGAGCCATGCGCTACGACGCCTTCCTGCTCGTCTCGTTCGGCGGACCCGAGGGCCCCGACGACGTCATGCCGTTCCTGCGCAACGTCACCCGTGGTCGGGGCGTACCGGACGAGCGGCTGGCCGAGGTTGCCGAGCACTACCAGCACTTCGGCGGGGTGTCCCCGATCAACGCGCAGTGCCGGGAACTGCTCGACGCGGTCGGCGAGGACTTCGCCGCGCACGGGCTGGACCTGCCCCTCTACTGGGGCAACCGGAACTGGGACCCGTACCTGACCGACACGGTGCGGGCCATGCGGGACGCCGGGGTGCGCCGGGCGGTGGCGTTCGTCACCAGCCCGTACGGCTCGTTCTCGTCCTGCCGCCAGTACCTGGACGACATCGACCGGGCCCGGGCCGCGGTCGGCGGCGACGCACCGGAGATCGACAAGCTGCGCCACTACCACGACCACCCGGGCTTCATCGAGCCGCACGCCGACGCGGTGCGCGCCGCCCTGCCCGCCGACCGGCTCGTCTTCACCGCCCATTCGATCCCCGCCTCGATGGCCGCCGCCAGCGGCGCACTCAGCCAGCTGAGCCGCACGGGAGGAGCGGCTTCGCCGCGCCAACCTGGTCCGGGGGGTCGATACCAGGCGCAGCTGCGCGAGGTTGCCCGCCTGGTCGCCGAGCGGGCGGCGCCGGACGTTCCGTGGGACCTGGTGTGGCAGAGCCGCTCCGGCCCGCCCCAGGTGCCGTGGCTGGAGCCGGACGTGAGCGACCACCTGGCGGCGCTGCACGCGGCCGGTACCACGAGCGTCGTGGTCAGCCCGATCGGCTTCGTCTCCGATCACGTGGAGGTGGTCTGGGACCTGGACACCGAGGCCGCGGACACGGCCCGCCGGCTGGGCCTGGGCTTCGCGCGGGCCGCCACCCCGGGCACCGACCCCAGGTTCGTCGCGATGGTCCGCGAGCTGGTGCTGGAGCGGATCGACCCGGCGGCTCCCCGCCGTGCGTTGGGCACCCTGCACACGTGGGAAACCTGCGAAGTCGGCTGCTGTTCACCGCGGTCTGAGAGGATCATGTGATGACCGAGCGGAAACCGGTGGAGTCCTGGCTGACCGACATGGACGGCGTGCTCGTGCACGAGGGGCAGCCGGTGCCCGGTGCGCCGGAGTTCATCAACCGGCTGCGCGTCTCGGGCAAGCCGTTCCTCATCCTCACCAACAACTCGATCTACACCGCGCGGGACCTGCAGGCACGGCTGCACCGGCTGGGCTTCGAGGACGTGCCGGAGACGGCGATCTGGACCTCGGCGCTGGCGACCGCGCAGTTCCTGGCGGACCAGCGGCCGGGCGGCTCCGCGTACGTGCTCGGTGAGGCCGGGCTGACCACGGCGCTGCACAACGGCGGTTACATCCTGTCCAACCTGGAGCCGGACTACGTGGTGCTGGGCGAGACCCGCACCTACAGCTTCACCGCCATCACCACGGCGATCCGGCTGATCGTGGCCGGGGCGCGGTTCATCTGCACCAACCCGGACCCGGTCGGCCCCTCGAACGAGGGGATCCTGCCCGCGGTGGGCTCGGTGGCCGCGCTGATCTCCAAGGCGACCGGGGTGGAGCCGTACTTCGTGGGCAAGCCCAACCCGATGATGATGCGCTCCGCGCTGAACACGATCGGCGCGCACTCGGAGACGACCGCGATGATCGGTGACCGGATGGACACCGACGTGCTGTGCGGGCTGGAGGCCGGGCTGGAGACGATCCTGGTGCTCTCGGGCATCAGCACCCGGGAGGAGATCGACCGCTTCCCGTACCGGCCGTCCCGCGTGGTCAACTCCGTCGCCGACCTGATCGACGAGATCTGATCCGCGGAACAGTCCTCTTAGGACAGTGGCGCGTCAGGACAGTGGCGCGTCAGGACAGTGGCGCGTTGCAGGCGGCCACGAGCGCGCGGCGGCAGGCGGCCAGCAGCGGGCGCAGCGCGTCGTCCCGGCGCTGCGCCTCGTGGCCGTTGACCGCGCCGCCCGGTGCGGTCCGGTTGGCGAGCACGAGGACCTGGTCGAGCATGCTGGCCCGGGCGAACAGCCGGCGGGCCCGCGCGTCGTAGCCGGGCGGCAGGTCGCCGGCGAAGTCGGGCCGGCGCAGCGCGGCGAGCGCGCCGGCCAGTTCCGGGCGCCACTGCGCGACGTCCAGCCGGGCCAGCTCCGCGGTCGCGTCGGCCAGCGCCGTGGACAGCTCGCCTTCCGCCTCGGCCGGCGACATCCGCTCCGGCTGGCTCTCGTCAGCCAGGGGGAACACCTGCCACAGCACGGTTTCGAACGTGTCGCCCGAGCCGGAGGTGTGGGTACGCGCCTCCGGCACCAGGCCGAGCTCGCCGGCGATCACGCACTCCTCGGCGACCAGGGCCGGGCCGGTCAGCGGGCCCGGGCCGGGCAGCCCGCGCGGGTCACCCGGTACGGGCAGCACCAGGCGGATCTCGTCGGGGTGGAGCTTGGCGAACGTGCTGAGCGCGGCGCCCAGCGGTACCTCGGTCCAGGTGCCGGGCGCGTCCGCGACCATGTGCTCCTCGTCACCGGCGATCTCGCCGGCGATTTCGTCATAGGGCACCAGGCCGGCGCGCCAGGCGCGCACCCACGTGACGAAGCGGGTTGAGCGACGCACCGTGACCGTGGCCGCACGCGTTGCGGGGAACATGCAGGCAAGGGTAACGGACGATCGGCGTCCCGCAGCCCGAGTGGCCCGCCCGCGGGTACCGGCCTGCGCGTCGCTGCCGGCCGGGGGCGGCCCGCACCGCTAGCGTCAGCGGGATGGGGAGGATGTACGGCGAGGACGTGTTGCGCGGCGACCGGCGGCGGCGCGCGGTGCCCGAGGTGGACGCCGAACCCGATCTGGTCGTCGAGGACGCGGAGTCGGGATTCTGCGGCGCGGTGGTCGGCTTCGAGGCCGGCGCCGTGGTGCTGGAGGACCGGTTCGGCAAGCGGCGCAACTTCCCGCTGCTGCCGGCCGCGTTCCTGCTCGACGGCCAGCCGGTGACGCTGCGCCGCGCGGCCCGCGTACCGGCACCCGGCAAGCCCGAGGTGACGGCCAGCGGTTCGGTGGCGGTGCCGGTCGCGCCGGCCCGGGTCGCGCGGGCCAGCCGCATCTGGGTGGAGGGCGTGCACGACGCGGCCATGGTCGAGCGGATCTGGGGTGACGACCTGCGCGTCGAGGGCGTGGTGGTGCAGCCGCTGGACGGCGTCGACGCGCTGCCCGAGGCGGTGCGGGCGTTCGGCCCCGGCCCCGGGTGCCGGCTGGGGGTCCTGGTGGACCACCTGGTGCCCGGCTCGAAGGAGAGCCGGATCGTGGCCAGGCTCGCAGCGCAGTCCCACGTGCTGGTCACCGGCCACCCCTACGTGGACATCTGGCAGGCGGTCAGGCCGGCGCGGCTGGGGTTGTCGCACTGGCCGGAGATCCCGCCCGGGCAGCCCTGGAAGGAGGGCGTGTGCGCCGCGCTCGGGGTGGCGCACCCGGCCGAGATGTGGCGGCGGATCCTCGCCGGCGTGCGGGACTACCGCGACGTCGAGACGCCACTGGTCAACTCGATGGAGCGGCTGATCGACTTCGTGACGGAGAACCCTTAGAGGGAGGGCCACGGCTCGCGGGTGAAGACGAAGGTGGCGATGTCCAGGGCCGTGGGTCCGCCCCCCCGGCCGCGCCGGACCACCATGACCTCGCCGTCGTTCTCGCCCGAGAAACACCGCCAGACATCGGTACCCTGCGGGCGCAGCCGCCAGGCCGCTCCGCGCGGTGCCTGGAGCGGGGAGATGACCAGTTCCCGGGTACCGGCGTCCCACGCCGCCTCGTACTCGCGCCCCATCCACCACCACCGGCCGGTCAGCGGCTCGACCTCCGGCGGCGGTGCCGCACCCGGCCGCCACGGCTGCGTCGCCGCCGGCCGCGGCTCCCCGTCCAGCACCTGGGTGAGGATGTCCAGCCCGAGCGCGCTGATCCCGGTGCCGCGCAGCGAGTACGCGTTCGCGAAGGCCACCACCCCGGTGCGGGAGGGCCGGTGGACCACGAGGATGGCCAGGTATCCCGGCATCGAGCCGCTGTGCCCCACATACACCCGTTCGCCCCGCCGCCACAACTGCAGCCCCAGCCCGTGCCCCGCGGTCCACGCCTCGGCATCGGCGATCGTGACCGGCGCGCACATCTGCGCCACGGTCTCCCGGGCCAGCACCGCCGGGTTCGGGTCGGCCAGGAACGCCGCCCACTTCACCAGGTCGGCGGCTGTCGACCAGAGCTGCCCGGCGGGCGCCATGGCCCCCGCGTCGTGCCGGGGCTCCTCCCGCAGCGTGCCGTGCCACGGGTGCACCACGTACCCGCGGGCGAACGGCTCGGTCGCGTGGTACGTGGTGCGGCCCATGCCCAGCGGTCCGAGCAGCCGCTTGCCGAGCTGGCTGGGCCAGTCTTCCCCGGTGAGCCGGTGGATCACGCCGCCGAGCAGCCCGTACGCGAGGTTGGAGTAGTGGAACGAGCGCAGCGGCGGGTGGACCGCCTGCTCCGCGTGCAGCGCGGCGAGCAGCTCGCCGAGGCCGCTGCCGGCGGCGCGCTCCCACCACTCGCCGTCCGGCTCCCGCTGCAGCCCGCTCACGTGCCCGAGCAGCTGGCGCAGGCCCAGCCCACCGAAGGGGGTACCGGTCAGGTACCGGTCCAGCGGATCGTCGAGGGCGAGCCGACCCTCGTCGCGCAGGGCCAGGACGACCGCGGCGGTGAACGTCTTGGAGATCGAGCCGATCCGGTACTGGGTGTCCGGATCGGGGCAGGGCAGCTCGCCGGCGCCGGCGAAGTGGACCAGGACACCGTCGCGCACGACGGCGGCGACGAGCGAGGGTACCCGGCCCGTGGCCTGGGCCGACGCGATGGTCTCGTCCACCCGGCGGGTGGTTTCGGGCAGCAGCACGTCGATGTCATCCCTCCCCGGTAACCCCTGCGGGCACCTTAGCGGGTCAACATACGGCGAACGCACAGGGTGACGGCATCGCCGCGCGTGCGTCCGCGTGACACGATCGAAGCGTGGCCTGGTTGTGGCTCGTCATCGGAGTAGCGTTAGCCGTCGCGGAGGTTTTCACCACCACCTTCGTGCTGATCATGTTTTCCGCGGGCGCGCTGGCCGCTGCCCTCGTGGCAGCGGTCGGCCTGCCGATCTGGCTGCAGATCCTGGCCTTCGGCCTGGTGTCCGCGGCGTCGATGGGCCTGCTGCGACCGGTGATCCAGCGGCACCTGCACCAGGGCGGCGGCTCGGCGCCGATGGGCCTGGCGGAGATCGAGGGCTCGGCCGGACTCGTTCTGGAGCGGGTGGACCTGGATCACGGCATGATCAAGATCGAAGGGGAACTGTGGACCGCCCGCCCCTACGACTCGACGCAGACCTTCGAGCCGGGCGAACGGGTACGCGTCATTGAGATCAAGGGCGCTACCGCCCTTGTGTGGAAGGAGTAGCGGTGTCAGCCGTCGCGATAGTTCTGGTCATCATCGCCGCGTTCGTCGTGCTGTGGGTGGTCGTCACCCTGTACAAGTCGGTGCGCATCGTGCCGCAGCAGCGGATGGACGTGGTCGAGCGGCTGGGCAGGTACCGCCGGACCCTGGAGCCGGGTTTCAACCTCCTGGTACCGATCCTGGACTCAGTACGCTCCAAAGTGGACATGCGGGAGCAGGTGGTCTCCTTCCCGCCGCAGCCCGTGATCACGTCCGACAACCTGGTCGTGTCGATCGACACCGTGCTCTACTTCCGGGTCGTGGACCCGGTGCGGGCCACCTACGAGATCGCCAACTTCCTGCAGGCGATCGAGCAGCTGACCGTCACCACGCTGCGCAACGTCATCGGCTCGCTCGACCTGGAGCGGGCGCTCACCAGCCGCGAGGAGATCAACCGGCACCTGTCCGGCGTGCTCGACGAGACGACCGGCCGGTGGGGCATCAAGGTGACCCGGGTCGAGATCAAGGCGATCGAGCCGCCGCCGAGCATCCGCGACTCCATGGAGAAGCAGATGCGCGCCGAGCGTGACAAGCGCGCGCAGATCCTCACCGCTGAGGGCACGAAGCAGGCCGCCATCCTCCAGGCGGAGGGCGCCCGGCAGGAGTCGATCCTGAAGGC
>JBBWZQ010000057.1:0-69352 GCA_039649115.1 Micromonosporaceae bacterium
GGGTCGAGCATGTCGTGCAGCGCGTCGTACAGGGGACGCGGGTACGGGTCGATCTTCTCGTTCAGCGTGCCCGGCAGGAAGCCGAGCCGCTCACCGGCCTCGACGGCGGGCCGGGTCAGGATGATCCGGTTGACCTGCTTGGACTGGAGCGCCTGCACGGCCTTCGCCATCGCCAGGTAGGTCTTGCCGGTACCGGCGGGTCCGATGCCGAACACGATCGTGTTCTTGTCGATGGCGTCGACGTAGTGCTTCTGGTTCAGCGTCTTCGGCCGGATCGTGCGACCGCGCCGGGACAGGATGTCCAGGCTCAACACCTCGGCGGGCGATTCCGAGGTTCCAGCTGACAGCATCGCCACCGTACGGCGCACCGTGTCCTGGCCGACCTGCTGGCCACGACTGGCCAACGTCACGAGTTCGGTGAACACGCGCTCGGCGAAGGCCACGTCGGCGGGCTCGCCGGAGAGCGTGATCTCGTTGCCCCGCACGTGCACGTCGGCGTCGAGGAGTTCCTCGGCGAGCCGGAGGTTCTCGTCGCGCGATCCGAGCAGAGCGAGTACGGCGCCATCGGGCACGGCGAACTTGGATTGGGCGTCTGCCGCGGCCTGGCCTGCCTGCGGCGAGTTCTTCGCCCCGTTGGGGGCGGCTGCGGTCACCGACCGCTCCTGGGGAGATCGGGCGGCTCCACCCGCTGGCGTATCGGCCACGTGGCCTCGGGCCTGCTTCCTGCGCGTTCGCGGCGCACTCGGTGAACTTGTCAGAACACTTCGATGCTAGCCGGAGGCACCGACAGCGCGCATCGAAGTAACCCGGTACGCCGTGTTTGAAAGGTGAAGGACACCTCTTCAGCCGGACGTCTTGAGGGTGCCACCGACCAGGCCTCCCAGCCATTCGCCGCCGAGCAGGTGGAGGTGGGCGTGGAACACCGTCTGACCGGCGTCGGCGCCGGTGTTGAACAGCAGGCGGTAGCCGTTGTCCGCGACACCTTCGGCGTCGGCCACCTCGCCCGCGGCGGCGAACAGGTCCGCCAGCACGTCCGGCGCGGCCTTCGCCAGGGCGGCGGCGTCCGGCTCGTGCTGCCTGGGCACCAGCACGACGTGCGTCGGGGCCTGCGGGTTGATGTCGCGAAAGGCCAGCGTGGTGGCGGTCTCGTGCACCACGGTCGCGGGGATCTCCCCCGCGACGATCCGGCAGAACAAGCAGTCGGCGGACATGGCCGGAGGTTACCTGAACAGCGGGTCGGGCAGTCCGTACTCCGGCCTCCGTCTCGTCAGCCCTGTCGTGTTCTCAGCACGGTCGTACCAGTTGCAGAACGGCGTCCCGGGCGGCCTCCCAGGCCGGTGTGCCAGGGGTGATCACGGCCATGTGGTCGGCGCCGGGGACGCGGACGAGCCGGGCGCCGTCGCCGGCGGCGCGCAGGAACGACTCGCTCTGCTCGAACGGCACGTCGGAGTCGGCGTCGCCGTGCACGCACACCACGGGCACGCCGATCGGCACGAGGCCGACGGGCGAGGCGGCGGCGTAGCGGTCCGGCACCTCGTCGGGCGTCCCGCCGAGCAGTTGGCAGGCGTTCGCCGTGATCCTCGGGTGCAGGTGGAAGTCGAGGACTCCTGCCTGCGAGACAGCGCCGGTCACGCGGTCGTGGTGGGCCGCCGCCCACACCGCGAGATGACCACCCGCGGAGTGCCCGAGCGTCACGACGCGGCTCAGGTCGAGCCGCGGCTCGTCGAGTGCTGCCAACGCGTCGATCGCGGCGAGGACGTCGTCGCCTGTCTGCGGCCAGCCGCCACCGCCGCCCACCCTGCGGTACTCGATGTTCCACGCGGCGACGCCGTGCGCGCTGAGGTCATGTGCGAGCGGACTGCCGAGCTCGAGGCCGTACTGCTGCCGCCAGAAGCCGCCGTGGATCACGACGACCACGGGGACCCGCGCGTGCCCGTCAGGCAGGTGAAGTTGGGCGAACTGGCTGGGGTGGCCACCGTAGGAGAGGCGCTTCACGGCGCGATCATCGCAGGTCGGCGCACGTGAACGACGAGGATCGCCAGAGCACTCGTGACGTCGGAGAAGAGGTGACGCGCCGCGATGGAGCCTGGGGGTCGCCCCACCGCGACGCGTCGACGCCGGACCGAGGGGGGAGGTGTCCGGCGAGTTCGTGGTGTTGAGGAGTTCGGCCTGTCCGACTAGACCAATCCGCCCTCACAGGTGATGAGCGTAACTCGTCCGAGAGCCGGCCCGCTAGAAGTCCGCAAAGGCCGCACGATGAACCTTTCAACTCTTGAGAGTGAGTTGCGTCACATTCATGACCAGCGGTCGGTCAGCACGCCCAGCGCACCGAGCGCGACGGCTGCGGCGGTGGAGGCACGCAGCACGGTCGGGCCCAGGCGCACCACCTGCGCACCTGCCTCCGTCAGCGCCGCGAGTTCCTGTTCGGAGATGCCGCCCTCGGGCCCCACGACGAGAAGCAGGTCTCCCTGCGCAGGCAGTTCGATCTCCGACAGGCGCTCGGTCGCCGACTCGTGCAGCACGAGCGCCGCCGACGCCGAGGCAGCCATGCGGACCAGACCAGCGGTGCTCACCGGCTGGTCGACGGAGGGCACCCGCGCGCGCCGGGCCTGCTTCGCCGCCTCGCGCGCGGTGCTGCGCCAACGCGCGAGCGCCTTGGCTCCGCGTGGACCGTCCTCCCACTTGGCGACGCAGCGGGACGCCCGCCACGGCACCACGGCGTCCACGCCCGCCTCGGTGGCCAGTTCGACCGCGAGCTCACCGCGCTCGCCCTTCACCAGAGCCTGCGCGAGCACGACCCGAGGAGACGGCACCGGCTCGGTCCAACGGTGAACCACGGTGAGCCGGAGCGCGTCCTTCGAGACCTCCTCGATCACGCACCGCACCTGGTCACCGGAGCCGTCGGAGAGCACCAGCTCCTCCCCCGCCCGCAAACGGCGGACCGTCGCGGCGTGCCGTCCCTCCGGACCGTCGAGCACCGCGCTGTCACCGCTGGGCAGCGCGTCGACCAGGAAGACCGGCAGGGTCACCGGTGCCCGCGCCCGGCGCGGAGCCGGGAGAACAGTCCACCGCTGCCCCTGCCGTTGTGCGACAGCGTCGGCTCCTCCTCACCGCGGACGGTGGCCAGCTCGCGCAGCAGTTCGGTCTGCTTGGCGTCGAGCTTCGTGGGCACGACGACCTCGAGGTGCACGTGCAGGTCACCACGACCGATGATCTGACCCGACGAGCGCAGCTTCGGCATGCCGCGGCCGGAGAGGAGCAGTTCGGTGTTCGGCTGGGTGCCGGGCTCGATCTCCAGCTCCTCCTCGCCGTCGAGGGTCTGCAGCGGCAGCACCGCGCCGAGCGCGGCCGCCGTCATCGGGATGCGCACCGAGCAGTGCAGCTCCGCGCCGTCACGCTCGAAGACCTCGTGCGGCTTCTCCTCGACCTCGACGTAGAGGTCACCGGCGGGACCACCACCGGGGCCGACCTCGCCCTGACCGGCGAGCCGGACGCGCATGCCCTCGGCCACACCGGCCGGGATCTGCACCGAGATCGTGCGGCGCGAACGCACTCGCCCGTCGCCCCCGCACTGCTGGCAGGGATCGGGGATGACCTCGCCGAGGCCGCGACAGACCGGGCACGGGCGTGCCGTGACCACCTGGCCGAGGAAGGAGCGCTGCACGGACTGGACCTCACCGCGACCGCCGCAGGTGTCGCACGTGACGGGCGATGTGCCCGCGCGGCACCCCGAGCCGTGGCAGCGGTCGCACAGGATCGCGGTGTCCACGGTCAGGTCACGCGTCGCTCCGGCGGCGCACTCCTCGAGCGTCATCTCCAGCCGGATCAGCGCGTCGGCACCGGGCTGCACGCGGCTGCGCGGGCCACGCCCGCCACCGGCCGACCCGCCGAAGAAGGCGTCCATGATGTCGCCGAGGCCGAAGCCTGCGAACGGGTCCCGCATGCCACCGCCACCGCCACCACCTGGCTGCAGCGGGTCGCCACCGAGGTCGACGACCTGACGCTTCTGCGGGTCGGAGAGCACCTCGTAGGCCGCCGTCACCTCCTTGAACTGCGCTTCGGCCTCCGGGTTGACGTCCGGGTGCAACTGCCGCGCGAGCTTGCGGTAGGCGCGCTTGATCTCTTCCGGGCTCGCATCCTTCGCGACCCCCAGCGTGCCGTAGTAATCCCTCGCCACCGTGTTGTCCTCCTGCGAGCGCGCCGGGCAGGCGCGACCGCGTACGTGTTCATCGCTCGCGTACGAAACGTCGTCCGGAGCAGGGGTGTTCCGCTCCGTCAGCGTCCGGTCAGGATCTCTCCCACATAACTGGCGACCGCCCGAACGGCGGCCATGGTTCCGGGGTAGTCCATCCGCGTCGGACCGACCACGCCCATGCCTCCGAGGAGGTTGTCGTGGGTGCCGTAGCCGATGGACACCACCGACGTGCTGCGCATCTCCGCGGCCTCGTTCTCCTCGCCGATGCGCACCAGGATCGTGCCGGGGTCCCTGGCCGCAGCCAGCAGCTTGAGCACGACGACCTGCTCCTCCAGCGCCTCCAGCACCTGACGCAACGAACCGGGGAAGTCCGCCACGTTACGGGTGAGGTTAGCCGTGCCCCCGAGCACCAGCTTCTCCTCGGGGTGCTCGACGAGCGACTCGATCAGCACCGTGCTGATCCTGGTCATCGCGTCGCGCAACTCACCGGGCGCCTGCTCGGGCAGCTCGGCGACCTTCGCGGAGGCGTCCGCGAGACGCCTGCCGGACATCGCCGAGTTGAGCATCGACCGCAGTCGGCCCACGTTCTCCTCGGTGATCACGTCACCCAGGTCCACCGTGCGCTGGTCCACGCGACCGGTGTCCGTGATCAGCACGAGCATCAACCGAGCCGGTGTGATGGGAAGCACTTCCAGATGTCGCACGTTCGAGCGGCTCAGCGTCGGGTATTGGATAACCGCGACTTGCCTGGTCAACTGCGCCAGAAGACGAACGCTGCGGCGCAACACGTCGTCGAGGTCCAGCGCACCCTCCAGGAAACTCCTGATCGCGCGACGCTCGGCCCCCGACAGGGGCTTGATCTCGCTGAGCTTGTCCACGAACAGCCGGTAGCCCTTGTCCGTGGGAACGCGTCCGGCGCTGGTGTGCGGCTGCGTGATGTAGCCGTCCTCCTCCAGCACCGCCATGTCGTTGCGGACCGTCGCGCTGGAGACGCCGAGGTTGTGCCGCTCCACCAGGGTTTTCGAGCCGATGGGCTCTTGGTTGGACACGTAGTCGGCGACGATCGCGCGCAGGACTTCGAACCGTCGCTCGTCGGCGTTCACCGCGCGTCACCTCCACCTGAGTGCGGACCTCAGGACGAGTTTACGGAAGGCTGTGAATTCTTGACCCGCCCTCACGGGAGCAGTCGGCGCACCACGGCATCGGCGAGCAGGCGCCCGCGGTCGGTGAGCACGCAGCGACCCGCGTTCAGCGCCGCGGGTTCCAGCAGACCGTCCTGCGCGGCGCCCTTCGCCTCCGCCCGGCCTTCGGGGTCGAGTTCGTCCACGGAGAGGCCCTCGGCCAGCCGCAATTCGAGCAGGACGCGCTCGACCCGCCGGTCCTCCGCGGACAGCACCTCGCGCCCGGCCGCTGGAGAACTCCCCTCGGCGAGCAGCGCCGCGTAGCGGGCGGGGTGCTTGACGTTCCACCAGCGCACACCGCCGACGTGGCTGTGCGCACCGGGACCGGCGCCCCACCAGTCGCCGCCCTGCCAGTAGATGAGGTTGTGACGGCAGCGGGCGTCCGCGGACGCCGCCCAGTTCGACACCTCGTACCAGTCGAGTCCCCGCGCGCGCATCGACTCGTCCACCATTTCGTACGACGACGCCAGCACGTCGTCGTCGGGCATCGGCAGGTCGCCGCGGCGGATGCGCCGGGAGAGAGCGGTGCCCTCCTCGACGATCAGCGCGTAGGCCGAGACGTGGTCGACCCCCGCGGAGTGCACCGCGTCCAGCGACGCCCTGAGATCGTCGGGGCTCTCCCCCGGCGTGCCGTAGATCAGGTCCAGGTTCACGTGGTCGAAACCCGCCGCGCGGGCTTCCTTCGCCGCGGCGACCGGGCGGCCGGGCGTGTGCTTGCGGTCGAGCACGGTCAGCACGTGCCGCGCGGCGGACTGCATGCCCAGTGACACGCGGGTGTAGCCGGCGTCGCGGATACCGGCGAAGAACTCCTGCGACGTGGACTCCGGGTTCGACTCCGTGGTCACCTCGGCACCGGGGACGAGCCCGAACGACGACCGCACGGCCTCCAGCACCTCGGCCAAGCCGGACGCTCCCAGCAGCGACGGCGTGCCACCGCCGACGAACACCGTCTCCGCGGGCGGCGCGGAACCCAGCACGCGGGCGCCCAGGTCGAGTTCGCGTCGCAGTCCCTCCAGCCACGACTCCGGCGAGGCCGACGTGCCCAGCTCGCCGGGCGTGTAGGTGTTGAAGTCGCAGTAGCCGCAGCGGGTCGCGCAGAACGGCACGTGGACGTAGACGCCGAACGGGCGGCTGCCCAGGCCGTGCAGCGCCGAAGGCTGCAACGAACCGTCGGCGGGGGCGGGATCACCTTCGGGGAGGGCTGATGGCACGTCTCCAGTGTCACCCAGCCCACCAAATTACCTTTCCTTGACCCTTTCCTGACCAGTTCAGGGGAACACGTTCACCTTTCATCCAGATGGAGGCTGTGAAGTCGTTGATCTGTGGTGATCACATTTCTCCGGCTCGTCGCCCGGACGGGTGACGCCTGTCCAAATGGAGGATCGATGCCGCTCGTCAAGAGAGGTTTGTTCGGCGCGCTCACGGCAGCAGCCGTGCTCGGCTCCGCGGTGACCGCCGCAAGCGCGGGACCGGAGTCCGGGAACCAGTCCGACACCGCCACGCCGATCAAGCACGTTCTGGTGGTCTTCCAGGAGAACGTCTCCTTCGACCACTACTTCGCCACCTACCCCAAGGCGGCGAACCCCAAGGGCGAGCCCGCTTTCCACGCCTCCCCCGACACGCCGAGCGTGGCGGGTCTCAACGGTCCCCTGCTGACGCACAATCCGAACAGCGTGCAGCCGTTCCGGCTCGGCCGCGACAAGGCGCTCACGTGCGACCAGGACCACGACTACACGGCTGAGCAGAAGGCCTACGGCAACGGTGCGGTCGACAAGTACGTCGAGAACACCTCGAGCGACGCGTGCAAGGCACCCGGCTACGGGCAAAAGGGCCTGGTCATGGGCTACTACGACGGCAACACCGTCACGGGCATGTGGAACTACGCCCAGCGCTTCGCGATGAGCGACAACTCGTTCAACACCACCTACGGCCCGTCGACGCCGGGCATGCTGAACCTGGTCTCGGGCCAGACCCACGGCGCGACCGCCTACGACAAGGCCGGCAATCCGGTCGAGGACTCCTACGCGGCGGTCGAGACCGACGCGAACCACGTGGGCACGGTCGTCAACGACCCCGACCCCGTGTACGACGACTGCTCCAATCCCACGCACAACCACATCGGCATGCAGGGTCGCAACATCGGCGACACGCTGAACGCCAAGAACGTGACGTGGGGCGCGTTCATGGGTGGCTTCGCCCCGACGACGCCCGCGCAGAACGGCCAGCCCGCGCAGTGCGGCAGCAAGCACAACAACATCGGTGGCGCGGCGGTCACCGACTACATCCCGCACCACGCCTGGTTCGAGTACTACAAGTCCACCTCGAACCCGCACCACGCGGCGCCGGCCTCGCTCGACGAGATCGGCCACAACGGTCAGGCCAACCACAACTACGACCTGTCGTACCTCGACAAGGCCATCGACGGCGGCAAGCTGCCCTCGGTGAGCTACGTCAAGGCCAGCGCCTACCAGGACGGTCACGCGGGCTACTCCGACCCGCTGGACGAGCAGAAGTTCGTGGTCGACCTCGTGAACAAGGTGCAGTCCTCCCAGTACTGGAAGGACACCGCAGTCGTGCTGGCCTACGACGACTCCGACGGCTGGTACGACCACGTCATGCCGCCGGTCGTCAACGCCTCGCAGAGCTCGCACGACGCGCTGACCGGAACGGGCGTGTGCGGTAGCGGCAAGCCGCTGGGTGGCCAGCAGGCCCGCTGCGGCTACGGGCCCCGTCTGCCGCTGATGGTGATCTCGCCGTTCGCCAAGCGCAACGCCGTCGACCACTCGCTGACCGATCAGACCTCGGTGCTGAAGTTCGTCGAGGACAACTGGAAGACCGGCACGGTCGAGCAGGCCTCCTTCGACACCATCGCGGGCTCGATGGACGGCCTCTTCGACTTCAAGCACCCGAACGACCGGCGTCTGATCCTGGACCCGGCGACCGGGCAGCCGAAGCGCGGCGACGGGGAGAACTGACCCCTCGCGTTGCCCCAGCGGCCCCCGGTGACCACTCACCGGGGGCCGCTGACTTGTCGAGAGCAGAAAGTTCGCCCGATCTCCACTGGTTGGTGACTCTTGTCCCAGCATCCGGTTGACGTTGGACCACCGACTGGACCCGTGGCACGCTTGACCCATGCCTGAGACAGGAGTGCACCTCGTGGCCCGCCGCCACGTGGACCTCCGCCGTGTCTCGAGCGCGATGTGCCGTATGTCGGCATAGCTCGCGCTGATTGAAGTTCCCGTCGGCGCCGGGTGCGCTGACGAGACCCCCACCACGTCTTTCCGGGACTCCGACGCGCGCATCCAGCGCCCAGATCCCCTGGAGGACGATGATGGTCCCCCCGACCACGACGCCGCCGAAGCGCGCCAAGCAGCGCCGAGGTGAGGGGCAGTGGGCGCTCGGCTACCGCGAACCGCTCAACCCGAACGAGCGGAGCAAGAAGGACGACAACCCGCTCAACGTCCGCACGCGCATCGAGAACGTTTACGCCCACGGCGGGTTCGCCTCGATCGACCCCGCTGACCTGCGCGGACGTTTCCGGTGGTACGGCCTCTACACCCAGCGCAAGCCCGGCATCGACGGCGGGCGCACAGCCACGCTGGAGCCGGAAGAGCTGGACGACGAGTACTTCATGCTCCGCGTCCGCATCGACGGCGGTCGCCTGACGACCGAGCAGCTCGCCGTGATCGGTGAGGTGTCGCAGACCTACGCGCGCGACACCGCGGACATCACCGACCGGCAGAACATCCAGTACCACTGGATCCGGATCGAGGACATGCCGACGATCTGGGAGAAGCTCGAGGGCGCCGGCCTGACCACGATGGAGGCCTGCGGCGACAGCCCCCGAGTCATCCTGGGCTCCCCCGTCGCGGGCATCGCCGCCGACGAGATCATCGACGGCAGCTCGGCGATCGACGACATCCACAGCCGCTACATCGGCGATCCGGCGTTCTCGAACCTGCCGCGCAAGTTCAAGACCGCGGTCTCCGGTCTGCAGGACGTGGCGCACGAGATCCACGACATCGCCTTCGTCGGCGTCAACCACCCCGAGCACGGGCCGGGCTTCGACCTGTGGGTCGGTGGCGGCCTGTCCACCAACCCGATGATCGGCAAGCGGCTCGGCGCGTGGGTTCCCCGCGACGAGGTCCACGAGGTCTGGGCCGGCGTGATCAGCGTCTTCCGCGACTACGGATACCGCAGGCTGCGCCACCGCGCCCGGATCAAGTTCCTGGTCGCCGACTGGGGCCCGGAGAAGTTCCGCGACGTTCTCGAGACCGAGTACCTCAAGCGCAAGCTGATCGACGGGCCCGCCCCCGAGCAGCTCGAGCGTCCGCTCGACCACATCGGTGTGCACCGCCAGAAGGACGGCAACTTCTACGTCGGCGCCGCGCCGATCGCGGGCCGGGTCTCCGGTTCGACGCTGGTCGCGGTCGCCAAGGCCGCCGAACGAGCAGGTTCACTGCGGGTCCGCCTGACGCCGCAGCAGAAGCTGGTCGTGCTCGACGTGGCCGAGACGGAAGTGCCCGGCCTGCAGGCGGATCTGGCGAAACTCGGCCTGCAGACGGAGCCCTCGCCGTGGCGGCGCGGGGTGATGGCCTGCACCGGCATCGAGTTCTGCAAGCTCGCGATCGTCGAGACCAAGGCCCGCGCCGCGCAGCTGGTGGAGAGCCTCGAGACGCGACTGGCCGACATCGTCGACGATGTCGACGCCCCCGTCACCGTGCACATCAACGGCTGCCCGAACTCGTGTGCCCGCATCCAGACGGCGGACATCGGCTTGAAGGGCCAGATCGTCACCGACGCGAACGGCAACCAGGTCGAGGGCTTCCAGGTGCACCTCGGCGGCGGGCTCGGCCTCGACTCCGGGTTCGGCCGCAAGCTGCGCGGCCACAAGGTCACCGGTGCCGAGCTGAACGACTACGTGGAGCGCGTCGTGCGCAACTTCGTGGCCCAGCGCACCGACGGCGAGCGGTTCGCCCAGTGGGTGGCCCGCGCCGAGGAGGCGGACCTCAAGTGAGCAGTCCTGAAAGGGCAACACCGTTCTACTGCCCGTATTGCGGCGATGAGGACCTGCGCCCGCAGGAGGAGCCCCACGCCGCGTGGCTGTGCGTCGGTTGCCGGCGCGTCTTCACCGTCAAGTTCGTCGGGCTGAACCTTCCACAGGAGGTGACCAAGTGACCGCCCCCGCTCGTGTCGAGGAACTCAAGGTGATCGCCGAGGCCGCTTCGGCAGAACTGGCCGAGGCGACCGCCGAGGAGGCGCTGGCCTGGACCGCGCGCACGTTCGGTGACAGCTGGATCGTCGCCTCGAACATGCAGGACGCGGTCCTGATCGACCTCGCGGTCAAGATCAAGCCCGACATCGACGTGCTGTTCCTGGAAACCGGCTACCACTTCGCGGAGACGGTCGGCACGCGTGACGCGGTCGGCCTGGTCTATCCCGGGGTGCACATGGTCAACGCCGCGGCCGAGCAGTCGGTGGCCGACCAGGAGGCCGAGTTCGGGCTGCTCAACCGGACCGACCCGACCAAGTGCTGCTTCCTGCGCAAGGTCGTTCCGCTGCAGCGGACGCTCGCGAACTACGACGCGTGGGTCACCGGTGTGCGGCGCGTGGACGCCCCGACGCGGGCGAACACGCCGATCGTGCAGTGGGACGAGCGCAACGGGCTGGTGAAGATCAACCCGATCGCGCCGTGGAGCGACGACGAGTTCAACGGATACATCGCCGAACACGGGATCCTCGAGAACCCGTTGGTGGCGGCCGGTTATCCGTCCATCGGCTGCGCACCGTGCACCGCCAAGCCGCTGCCGGGTGCGGACCCGCGCAGTGGCCGCTGGGCGGGTCTGGCCAAGACCGAGTGCGGACTGCACGGGTAGGAGACACATGACAACCGCACTCAACGCCCTCGATCGACTTGAATCAGAGGCCATCCACATCTTCCGCGAGGTCGCCGGGGAGTTCGACCGTCCGGTGATCCTGTTCTCCGGCGGCAAGGACTCCACGCTGCTGGTGCACCTCGCGATCAAGGCGTTCTGGCCCGCCCCGGTGCCGTTCCCGCTCTTGCACGTCGACACCGGGCACAACTTCGACGAGGTCATCGAGTTCCGCGACCACGTCGTCGAGCAGCACGGCCTGCGCCTGGAAGTGGCGAAGGTGCAGGACTACATCGACGACGGCCGCCTCATCGAGAGGCCGGACGGCACGCGCAACCCGCTGCAGACCGTGCCTCTGCTCGACGCCATCACCTCGCACAAGTTCGACGCGGTGTTCGGCGGTGGTCGTCGTGACGAGGAGCGCGCCCGCGCGAAGGAACGGATCTTCAGCCTGCGCAACGCCTTCGGCCAGTGGGATCCGCGCAGGCAGCGCCCCGAACTGTGGAACCTCTACAACGGACGCCACCGTCCGGGCGAGCACGTGCGGGTCTTCCCGCTGTCCAACTGGACCGAGCTCGACGTGTGGAACTACATCGCCCGCGAGGGCATCGAGCTGCCGTCGATCTACTACTCGCACGAGCGCGAGGTGTATCTGCGCGACGGCATGTGGCTCGCCGAAGGTCCGTGGGGCGGCCCGCGCGACGGCGAGACGCTGGTGCACAAGACGGTGCGCTACCGCACGGTCGGCGACGGTTCGTGCACCGGCGCGGTCGAGTCCGACGCCCACGACATCGCCGACGTGATCGCCGAAGTCGCCGCGAGCAGGCTCACCGAGCGCGGCGCGACGAGGGCTGATGACCGGTTGTCCGAAGCGGCCATGGAAGACCGCAAGCGGGAGGGCTACTTCTAAATGAGCGACCTGTTGAGGCTTGCGACAGCGGGCAGCGTGGACGACGGCAAGTCCACCCTGGTCGGCAGGCTGCTCTACGACACCAAGTCCGTCCTGGCGGACCAGCTCGACGCGGTGCACCGCGCGAGCGCCGATCGCGGCCTGTCCACTCCGGATCTCTCGCTGCTCGTCGACGGCCTGCGCTCAGAGCGCGAGCAGGGCATCACGATCGACGTGGCGTACCGGTACTTCGCCACACCCAAGCGGTCCTTCGTGCTGGCCGACACCCCCGGCCACGTGCAGTACACCCGCAACACGGTCACCGGTGCGTCGACCGCGCAGCTGGCCGTCCTGCTGGTGGACGCGCGCAAGGGCGTGGTCGAGCAGACCCGCAGGCACGCCGCGGTCCTCGCGCTGCTCGGTGTCCCCCGCCTGGTGCTCGCGGTGAACAAGATCGACCTCGTCGACTACGACGAGGCGACCTTCTCCCGCATCGCCAAGGAGTTCACCGCGCACGCCACCGCGCTCGGCTACACCGAGGACTCCGTCGTGGAGATCCCGGTGTCGGCGCTGGCCGGTGACAACGTGGTGGACAAGTCGGCGAACACGCCGTGGTACGACGGCCCGACGCTGCTGGAGCACCTCGAGCAGGTACCGGTGGAGCCGGACCCGCACGACGCGCCGTTCCGCTTCCCCGTGCAGTACGTGATCCGGCCGCGGACCCCGGAGTACCTGGACTACCGCGGATACGCGGGCCAGGTCGCCGCGGGCACCGTGCAGGTGGGCGACGAGATCATCGTGCTGCCGTCGGGCCGGCGCAGTTCGGTGACCAAGATCGACACTGCGGACGGCGAGCTGGCCGAGGCAGCCGCGGGCCGCTCGGTCACGTTGCTCCTGGCCGACGACGTGGACATCTCGCGCGGTGACGTGCTCGCCGCGGCGAGCACTCCGCCGAGGCTGACCGACGAGTTCGACGCGACGGTCTGCTGGCTCTCGGACAAGGCGCTCGCTCCGGGCGCACGGGTTCTGGTCAAGCACGGAGCGCGCACCGTGCAGGCCATCGTGACCGAGCTGCGCGCGCGCTTCGACGAGCAGAACTTGTCCAGTGTGGACAGTCCTGGCTCGTTGCAGCTCAACGAGATCGGTCGGGTGACGCTTCGCACGTCGGAGCCGATCCCGATTGACGACTACAGCAGTGACAGGCGCACCGGAGCATTCCTGGTGATCGACGCGAGCGACGGCAGCACGCTCGCCGCTGGACTGGTCGGGGCTCCGCTGCCGGTGTTGGACGGCGTGGACAGCTGTACCGGGGGCGGCCGCGCCGCCCCAGAGGCAAGCGGCGCAGAAGGAAACGACACCGACGGCCACGCCCTCGTCTCCCCAGGCCCCTGATCACCTGAAAGGTCACCAGCCCGTGAGCATCAAGCGCAGAACTCGCATCCTGACCGCGACATTGGCAGCACTCACCCTCTTCGGCGCACTCGCAGGATGCTCACGGGCCGACAGCAGCAACGCTCCGGCCGCCGACAAGGGCGCTGCGAGCGAGGTGCGACTGGGTTACTTCCCCAACGTCACCCACGCCTCCGCGCTGATCGGCGTGGACAAGGGCTTCTTCGCCAAGGAGCTCGGCTCGACGAAGCTGACCACGCAGACCTTCAACGCGGGCCCGGACGAGGTGAACGCCCTGCTGGGCGGCTCGCTCGACGTGGCCTTCATCGGCTCGGGCCCCGCCATCAACGCGTATTCCAAGTCGAGTGGTGAGGCCGTGCGCCTGGTCGCCGGAGCGGCCTCGGGCGGCGCCCAGCTCGTGGTGAAGCCCGACATCAACTCGCCTGCGGATCTCAAGGGCAAGACGATCACCACGCCGCAGCTGGCGAACACCCAGGACGTGGCGCTGAAGAAGTGGCTGGCCGACCAGAAGCTCACCATCGGCACCGGTCCGGACCAGGTGAACGTCACGAACACGGAGAACTCGCAGAGTCTGGACCTGTTCCGCAAGGGCGACGTCCAGGGGGCGTGGGCGCCCGAGCCGTGGTCGTCCCGGCTCGTTGCCGACTCCGGCGCCAAGGTGCTGGTCGACGAGAAGTCCTTGTGGGACCAGGGGAAGTTCCCCACCACGGTCGTCATCGCGCGCACCCAGTTCCTGCAGGAGCACCCGCAGACCGTAGAGGCGCTGCTGCGCGGCGAGGTCGCCACGATCGACTGGGCGAACGCGAACAACGCCGAGGCGAAGACCGTCGTCAACGACTCGCTGAAGAGGCTCACGAGCAAGGCGCTCGCCCAACCCGTGCTGGACCGCTCCGTCAGCAGCATCGAGCTGACCACCGACCCGCTCGCCAAGACCTTCCCGCAGCTGGCGAAGGACGCGGTGACCGCGAAGGTCGCGAACCAGGAGGCGAACGTGGCCGGCTTCGCCGACTTCACGCTGCTGAACAAGGTCCTCGCAGCGGCAGGCAAGCCGCAGGTGGACACCGCAGGACTGGACAAGAAGTAGTTGGCCGAACACTCCAGGAAGGCAGGCACCATGACCGCCACGCTTGAGGTCCCCGCCGCGCAGTCCGTGGTCGACGCCGCGGTGTCGCTCTCGGGAGTCCGCAAGGTGTTCGGCCACGGCACCGGGTCGGTGCTGGCGCTGGACGGTGTCGATCTGCAGGTCGCGCCCGGTGAATTCGTGTGCCTGCTGGGCGCCTCGGGCTGCGGGAAGAGCACGTTGCTCAACATCGTCGCCGGCCTGGACGCACCCACCTCGGGCACCATCGAACTGACCACCACCCGCCCCGCGGTGATGTTCCAGGAAGCCGCGCTGATGCCGTGGCTGACCGCGGCGCGCAACGTCGAACTGCCGCTGCGCCTGGCAGGGCTGAAGCGCGCCGAGCGGCGCGCCAAGGCGTCCGAACTGCTCGAACTCGTGCGTCTGGGCGAAGCGGGCGGCAAGCGACCGCACGAGCTGTCAGGTGGCATGCGGCAGCGCGTCGCACTGGCTCGCGCGCTGGCGTCGACCTCCGGCATCGCCGAGGAGGGAACGCCCGGTCTGCTGCTGATGGACGAACCGTTCGCGGCGCTCGACGCGATCACCCGCGACGTGCTGCAGGCCGAACTTCTGCGCGTGTGGAGCACCACCAACACGGCGATCGTGTTCGTCACGCACGACGTGCGCGAGGCGGTCCGGCTGGGGCAGCGCGTGGTGCTGCTGTCCTCGCGTCCGGGCCGGGTCGTGAAGGAGTGGTCCGTGGACGGGTTGGCCGGGCCGGAGGAGGCCGGCGTCATCTCCGACATCACCACCGAACTTCGAGAGGTGATCAGCGGCCATGCCGCAGCGTGACGACACCGGCACGATGCTCGAGGCCGACCCGAAGCGGGACATCGCCGCAGTCGGTGCCGGACTCGACGCGTTGGACGCTCCGCCCCAGCAGCAGCGCAAGCACGGCTGGAAGCGGTTCGTCGGGACAGCGCTACCGCCGCTGATCGCCTTCGTGCTGCTGATCGCCGTCTGGCAGGCGTTGTGGGCGTCGGCCATCCTCCCGGAGTTCCGGCTTCCGGCGCCGCTCGCGGTGTGGGCCAAGGTGTGGGACAGCGTGCAGGACGGCACGGCGGTGGAGATCCTGTGGACCTCGGTCCACCGCGCCTTGCTGGGCTTCCTGGCGGCGGTGGTCATCGCGACCCCGCTCGGCCTGTTGATCGCCAAGGTCAAGGTGGTCCGCGCGGCCATCGGATCACTGCTCACCGGTCTGCAGAGCCTGCCGTCGGTGGCGTGGGTGCCGGCCGCGATCCTGTGGTTCGGACTGACCCCCGCGTCGATCTACTTCGTGGTCCTGATGGGCTCCGTTCCTTCGATCGCGAACGGCCTGGTGGCGGGGATCGACCAGATCCCACCGCTCCTGCCGCGCGTCGGGACGGCACTCGGTGCTGGGAAAATCGCGTCCGCGCGGCACATCCTGCTGCCCGCGGCGCTGCCGGGATATCTGGCCGGCCTCAAGCAGGGCTGGGCGTTCTCCTGGCGCTCGCTGATGGCCGCGGAGATCATCGCGACCTCGCCCCAGCTGGGTGTCGGTCTGGGCCAGTACCTGCACAACGGCTCGTCGCTCAACGACATCTCGATGGTGATAGCGGCGATCTTCCTGATCCTGCTGGTGGGCATCGGCATCGAACTGCTGGTGTTCCGTCCCCTGGAGCGAGCGGTCCTGCGGGCCCGTGGACTGACGGGAGCACTGCAATGACGCTTCCCCTGGTGGCCGTAGCGCACGGCAGTCGTGATCCGCGGTCGGCCGCGACCGTGATGGAGCTCCTCGACGTCGTCCGGGTGCTGCGGCCCGGCCTGGACGTGCGCGTCGCGTTCCTCGACCTGTCCGCACCGCGGCTGGGTGACGTGCTGCGGGCGGTGCACGGCGACGGGCACCGCGAGGTCGTCGTCGTGCCACTGCTGCTGGGCCGCGCGTATCACGCGCGGGTGGACGTGCCCGGTGCCGTCGCGGACGTGCAACGGTGGTCTCCGCAGCTCGACGTGCGGATCGCCGACGTGCTGGGACCGGACCCGTGGCTGGAGTCGGCGGCGCTGCGGAGGCTCGCCGAGGTCGGTGTGCGTTCCGGCGACCCGGAGCTCGGGATCGTCCTGGCGGGCGCAGGCTCGTCCGACGCGGCGGCGAACGCCGCGGTGGCATCGGTGGCGCGCCGCTGGGCCGCGGGTGCGGGCTGGGCGGGCGTCGAGCCCGCGTTCGCCGCGGCGGCGAGCCCGGACGTGCCGACGGCGGTCAACCGGTTGCGCGCACGAGGTGCGCGGCGGATCGCCGTGGCGTCGTGGTTCCTCGCGCCGGGCCTGCTGCCCGACCGGATCGCGTCGCTGGCCGAGGAGGCCGCGCCGGGCACCGTGATGGCGGCTCCGCTGGGCGACGACCCCGAGGTGGCCGAACTCGTGCTGCACCGCTACACCGCCGCGAGCACCACCGGCCTTTCCGTCCAGTACGCCTGACCTCTGATCATGTCGTTGTCGCGATCCTCGTAGAGTTCGCCCCATGGCAGACGAGCTGGTCCACTACGAGGTGCGGCGTGGCATCGCGACGATCACGCTTGACTCTCCCCACAACCGCAACGCGCTGTCGGCACAGCTGCGCGCCGAGCTCACCGACCGCCTGAAGAACGCGGTCGACGACGACGCCGTGCGGGTGATCGTGCTGACGCACGCGGGCACCGTCTTCTGTTCCGGGATGGATCTCAAGGAGGCCAGCGGCGCGAGCGCGAGCCAGCAGGGGGTCAACGAGTTCCCGGCGATCCTCGAGCAGATCTGGACCAGTCCGAAGCCCGTCGTCGGCCGGCTGGCCGGACCCGCGCGAGCCGGCGGCGTCGGCATGGTGGCCGCGTGCGACATCGCCGTGGCCGTCGACGAGGCGACGTTCGCGTTCAGCGAGGTTCGCATCGGCGTGGTGCCCGCGGTGATCTCGGTGACCGTCCTCCCACGGCTGCTCCCCCGCCCCGCGCACGAGCTGTTCCTCACCGGTGAGACCTTCGGCGCGCAGCGCGCCGCGACCATCGGTCTGATCAACTCCGCGGTGCCCGCCGACCAGCTCGACCACGAGGTGCGCCGCTACACCGACATGCTCGCTCAGGGGGCGCCGCAGGCGCTGGCCGCGACCAAGCGGATGCTGCTCACGCCCAGGACCGCCGGTCTGGCCGAGAACTTCGCCGACATGCTGGAGCTCTCCGCACAGCACTTCGGCGCCGCCGAGGGGCAGGAGGGCATCGCCGCCTTCCGCGAGAAGCGCAAGCCCTCCTGGGTCCCGCAGGACTGACCGGAAGCGGACCAGAACCAGCTGCGGCGTATCCGAGGAAGCCCGCGCAACCCGGCCCGTCGAGGTCGGCGCGGTCAGCCGGTGATCGGCTACTCCGTGCGGACGACGGTCAGGACGCGGTCACCGAGTTCGGCGGTGCGGCGCTGGGCGTCCTCGAGCACCGACGCGATCCCGGCATGGCCGCGAGGGTCGTGCTCGGCCAACTCGTCGCTGTTCGGCCAGATCAGCACGTGCTCGCCCGGTGGCAGCCACGACAGGTCGGTCAGGCTGTCGTACAGCGCGTCGAGGTTGTGGCCGAACCAGTCGGGGAAGGACAGCGCTGAGGCGATGGCCTCCATCGCCTCGTGCCGGCTGGTGATCGAGTCACCGCGCAGCACGTGCGGGTGCGCACCGCGCCCGCGGGCCTCCCGTGCCGCCTCCGCGGCCTTCATCGCTGCACGTCCACGACGACGAACGAGTCGTAGTGGTCCCCGGTGTAGAAGACCTCCTGCTTCGTTCCGGTGATCAGCCGCCTGGCGCCGCGATCCGGACTGCCCGGCGTGGGCACGGTGTACTCCTTGTAGTAGTCACCCGCCTTGCCCGGCAGACGCTTCTCCCGGTTCTGGAACATCACGCCGTCGTTGCGCGGATACGGGAACGGGCCACCCTTCACGATCAGTTTCCAGGTGGCCGTCGTCTCTCCGGGCAGGCTCGACAGCGGCTTGACCGGCAGGCCCGACTCGCTGCCGGGCACGGCACGGGTCCCGGCGCTCGAAGGGGCGCCGCCGACGGTGGCGCTGGAGGTCGCGCCGGTGCTCAGCGTGCCGGAACCGGGTTCGGTGGTCGTCCCGCCGGCGAAGTCCTTGGCGAACCAGCCGACGACCACCAGGACGATCAGGCCGACGAGTGCGACGGTCAGGCGCCTTGCAGGGGTCACGCGGTCAGCCTACGAAGTGGTCGCCACATCGACCTTCTCGGGCTCCCCGAGGTCTTCGGCGAGGGCGCCCACCGGGGGCTCGGCCCGCTTGTCGGGCGTCACGCGCGAGGTGCCCCAGTCCACGACGCGGTCGATCAGCCGCGCCACCCCGAGGCACAACGGCAGCAGGAACGCGATGACCAGGGAGAACTGAAGCGCGAACGGCAACTGGGTGAGCCACAGCTCCACCCCGTCCCACCATTGCGCAAAGCCGTCCAACACGGCTTCGAGAGTAGTCCCGTGACGGGTTTCACCGCGCGCACAGTCCTGATGTGAGTAAGTTGCCAGCATGTTCGCCGTCTACGCAGCCGAGCCGAGCCCCGAGGACCCCCTTGCTTCGCTGAGGGTGGGTGAACGCCCCGATCCCGAAGTGCCCGACGGCTGGGTGCGGGTGGACGTGCGCGCGGCCAGCCTGAACATGCACGACCTCTGGACGCTGCGCGGCGTCGGCATCAAACCCGAGCAGTTCCCGATGATCCTCGGCTGCGACGGCGCGGGCGTGCTGGAGGACGGTACCGAGGTGGTGCTGCACTCGATCATCGGTGACCCGGACTGGACCGGTGATGAGACCCTCGACCCGCGCCGGACGCTGCTGACCGAGAAGTACCAGGGCACGTTCGCCGACCACGTCGTGGTGCCCGCGCGCAACGCGCTGCCCAAGCCCGCCGGGCTCTCCTTCGCCGAGGCGGCGTGCATGGGCACGGCGTGGCTGACGGCCTACCGGATGCTCTTCGTGAAGTCCGGCCTGCGCCCTGGCCAGACCATGCTCGTGCAGGGCGCGTCCGGTGGCGTGTCGACCGCACTCGTGCAGTTGGGCCGCGCGGCAGGCTTCCGCGTGTGGGTCACCGGACGCAGCGAGGAGAAGCGAGCGCTGGCCGAGTCCCTCGGTGCTCACGGCACCTTCGAGTCCGGCGCCCGGCTGCCCGAGCGGGTGGACGCGGTGTTCG
This sequence comes from Micromonosporaceae bacterium, assembly GCA_039649115.1. Classification (GTDB taxonomy): domain Bacteria; phylum Actinomycetota; class Actinomycetes; order Mycobacteriales; family Micromonosporaceae; genus DATEJJ01. The sequence goes on from JBBWZQ010000057.1 coordinate 19,824, forward strand.
AGACCGTCGGTGGCGCCACCTGGTCGCACTCCATGAAGTCGCTCAAGCCGGGCGGCATCATCGTGATCTCCGGCGCGACCAGCGGTGACGCGTCCGCGGCCGAGTTGCAGCGGTTGTTCTTCCTCCAGCTCCGCGTCGTCGGCTCGACGATGGGCACTCGCGAGGAGCTGGCCGACCTGCTGACGTTCTGCGAGATGAACGGCTTGCGCCCGCAGATCGGCACGCAGCTGCCCATGTCAGAGGCCGAGAAGGGTCTGCGCAGCATGCTCAACGGCGAGACCGCGGGAAAGATCGTCTTCACCCGTTGACACCTCCTCGTCGTGGGCCCGGACAGGACTTCCTGTTCCGGGCCCACAACGCGTCCGGAGGTTCAAGCGCTGCGAAGCAGCTCCAGGATGACTTCGGGGTCCTGTGCCCCGGCCACTCCGCGACGGCCGACGACGAAGGTCGGCACCGAGCGGACACCGATCGACATGCCCTCGGCGAGTTCGGCGCGCACCCGCTCCGCGAGCGTCTCGGCGCGCAGTGCGTCCTCGGCACCTTCCAAGCCGGCGTCCGCGGCCAGCTTCACCAGTACCTCCGGGTCGCCGATGTGCGCACCCTCGCAGAAGTGCGCACGGAACAACCGCTCCTGCACGGCGTCCTGGATGCCCTGCTCCCTCGCGAACGCGATCAGGCGGTGCGCGTCGAAGGTGTTGGCCCGCACCGAGTCGGCCATCCGGTACTCGAGCCCCTCGGCCGCGGCGACCTCGGTGACCCTGGTCATGGCCTGCGCGGCGACATCCGCGTCGCCGAACTTGGCGGCGAGCGCCTCACCGGTCGGCATGCCGTCGCTCGGCGAGGACGGGTCGAGCTGGAACGGACGCCAGACGACGTCGACGGGCTCACCGTCCCACGCACCGAGTGCGCGCTCGAGCCTGCGTTTGCCGATGTAGCACCATGGGCACACGACGTCGGACCAGACGTGGAGTTGCATGCCGAGGGCAACGCGTGACAGCGCGTGCATGTTCCTCGACGGCCATCGGACGCGCGCACGAAGAAACACCTGCACCATGATCGGATCGAACAAACCTCCTGACAATCGACGCGCGTACGGTTCGCCGCACACAACCGTCGGTCTAGGTTCGGTTTCCGCAGGCGCAATGTCGCGCAGGTGGTGACGAGGGAGACGAGCATGGCCTCTGTGCAAGGTGGTCTCGGTCGGGGTTCGGGCGTGTTCCGCCGCAAGCCCATCGAGCAGATCAGCGGTGAGGGCGGTGACGGCGACCTCAAGCGAACGCTCGGGTTGTGGCAGCTCACCGCCATCGGCATCGGCGGCATCATCGGCGCCGGCATCTTCTCGCTCGCGGGCGCGGTCGCCCATGGAGATCCGGCCGCGGGCATCCCGGGGGTCGGGCCGGCCGTCGTGATCTCCTTCCTGATCGCGGGCATCGCCAGCGCCGCAGCCGCCTTCTCCTACGCGGAATTCGCCGGTCTGATCCCCAAGGCGGGTTCGGCCTACACCTACGGCTACGCCGTGCTCGGCGAGATCGTCGGGTGGTTCATCGGCTGGGACCTGTTGCTGGAGTACACCGCGATCGTCGCCGTGGTCGCGATCGGCATCTCCGGCTACTTCAGCTTCCTGCTCCAGCAGATCGGGCTGGATCTCCCGCAGTGGATGCTCGGTGCACCGGGCACCGGACCGGGGCACAAGTTCGACCTGTTCGCGGCGCTGCTGTGCCTGCTGATCGCGGCGATGCTCAACATGGGCATGCGCAGCGCCGCCCGCTTCGAGACGATCGTGGTCGGTCTCAAGGTCGCGGTCGTGCTCGTCGTCATCCTGGTCGGCTTCTTCTACGTCAAGACCGGCAACTACTCGCCGTTCGCACCGTCGGGATTCGGCGGGATCATGACCGGCGCGGCGACGGTGTTCTTCGCGGTCTTCGGCTACGACGCGATGAGCACCGCGGCCGAGGAGTCCAAGGACGCGCAGAAGCACATGCCCAAGGCGATCATCTACTCGCTCGCCATCTCGATGGTGTTCTACGTGCTCGCCTGCCTCGTGCTCACCGGGATGCAGCGCTACACCGACATCAATCCCAAGAGCGGCTTCTCCTCGGCCTTCGCCTCCGTGGGCCTGCCCGGCCTGGCGAGCGTGATCGCCGTCGGCGCGATCATCGGCATCCTCACCGTGATGTTCACGTTCATGCTCGGCGTCACGCGCGTGTGGTTCTCGATGAGCCGCGACGGCCTGCTGCCCAAGTGGTTCGCCAAGACCCACCCGGTGCGCAAGGTGCCCACCCGCGTCACCTGGATCGCCGGTTTCGCCTCGGCGATCATCGCGGGTCTCCTGCCCATCGGCGCGGCGGCGGAGTTGACCAACATCGGCATCCTGCTCGCGTTCGTCGTGGTGTGCATCGCGGTGATCGTGCTGCGCTATCGCCGCCCGGAGCTGGAGCGGTCGTTCAAGCTGCCGGGCATGCCGGTGGTGCCGATCATCGGCGTGATCTTCTCGATCTGGCTGATCACCTTCCTCACGCCGACCACGTGGCTGCGCTTCGCGGTCTGGTTCGTCATCGGCCTGATCATCTACTTCGCCTACGGCAAGCGGCACTCATCGCTGGCGAAGGAGGAGACCACGTCAGACCGAGGCTGACCGCCGGTGGCGGAACGCCTTGAGGTCCAAGCGGCCCCGGCTTCCGTTCGGCCTCACCGCGCAGGCGCTGGATCTCCTGGCGCCCCACCACGTGGGACAGCGCCTGCGCGGGCTCCTCGATGTAGCGGTCCGGCTCGGACTGGATCTCGAACTCCGACATCACCGTGTCCGGACGCGGAGGCCGTGGCGCCATTCCTACCGCGACAGGGTCCGCTCGGCCACGGCTGCGATCGCATCCTTCATCTGCGCATCGATGCGCGCGACGATCTCCGCGGCGGGGTCCGGTTCGGCGAGGGTGTAGGTCTGCCCCGCCCACAGCGACATGAGTTCGGGATCTCCGGTCGCGCGCACCGGCTTGGTCAGGTTGTTCACGTTGGGGTAGGCGGCCGGGGCGACGGGCGTGTTCTCGGTGAGGAACCGGTTCACCAGACCTCGGGCCGGACGGCCGCTGAAGGCCCGTGTGAGCACGGTGCGGCGGTTGCCCTCGGCGAGCGCGGCGCGGTGCGCCGGATGGGTCCCGGCCTCGGGGCAGCGGAGGAACGCCGTACCCAGCGCACCGGCGACCGCTCCGGCCGTCAGGACGGCGGCGACGTCAGCGCCGTGAACGAGGCCACCCGTGGCGACCAGCGGCAGGTTCACGGCGGCCGCGACGAGTCGGAGCGCGGCGAGGGTCCCGTAGAGCTCTCCCCCGCCCGGCGACACGCCGTCGTCGGCGAGGGTGCCGCGGTGCGCTCCCGCGTCCGAGCCCTGCACGACCAGTGCGTCGGCACCAACCTGAGCGGCCTGCCTCGCCTCACCTGGCGTGGTCACGGTGACGACGACGTAGGACCCGGCCGCGTGCAGCCTCCCGACGTCGTCGACGTCGGGCAGGCCGAAGGTGAACGACACCACGGGAATCCGCTGGGCCAGGACGAGTTCGAGCTTGGCGGGGTAGTTGTCGTCGTCCCACGTCGGCCGGCCCGGCTCGACGCCCATCTGAGCCGCCTGCGCGCGGACCCGTTCCCGGTAGGTACTGAGGTCTGCGGTGGACTCCCGCCCCGGCACGAACAGGTTCACTCCGAACGGCTGGTCGGTGGCCTCCCGCACGTGGACGATCTGCTCGCCCAGTGCCTCGACGCTCAGCATGCCCCCGGCCAGGAATCCGAAGCCGCCTGCGTTGGCGACTTCGGCGACGAGTTGCGGTGTGGACGGACCGCCTGCCATGGGCGCGGCGATCACGGGAACCCGAAGTCGGTCGAACATGACACGACCCTAGTTCCCCTGATCGCCGCGAACAGCCCTTGCTCTACGGAAGGGTCCGCAGGTGTGCGCTCACGGAGTTCGCGAAGGCGTAGCCGCCCGACGCGTCCCAGTTGATCGACCAGGTCATGGCTCCGCGAATGGCCGGGTAGGTCGCCGAGGGCCTGAAGCTGCCGCAGCCGGTCCCCTTCGCCAGGCAGTCCAGTGCAGCGTTGACGTTGGACGGGGGCTGGTAGCCGCCACCGGCACCCGAGGGTGACGCGGGCAGGCCGAGGCCGACCTGGTCGGCCCGCAGGCCCCCCTGCAACTGGATGCAGGCGAGTGCGGTGAGGAAGTCGACCGAGCCCTGGCCGTAGACCTTGCCGTCGCAGCCGAGCATCGAGCCGGAGTTGTAGTACTGCATGTTCACGATCGTGAGGATGTCCTTGATACCGGTCGCCAGCTTGAAGTACTCGTTGCCGGTGGACTGCATGTCGATCGTCTGCGGGGCCATGGTGATCACCGAGCCGCCGCTGCCGTTGATCTGGCGGAGCGCGCTGCCCATGTACTGGGCGTTCACGCTGTTCTCCAGGTCGATGTCGACGCCGTCGAAGCCGTAGTTCCGGATCAGCGAGATCACGCTGTTCGCGAAGTTGCTCGCCGCGGTGGGGTCACCCACGCTGATCGTGCCGTTCTGGCCGCCGACCGAGATGATCACCTTCTTGCCGCGGCTCTGCACCGTCTTGACGTCGGCCTTGAACTGGGCGTCGGTGTAACCGCCGAGCGCAGAGGACAGTCCGGGGTCCAGCGTGAAGCCGACGGCGCCGGGCTTGCTCGGGTCTGCGTCGGCGAAGGCCACCGCGATGATGTCGTAGGTGGTCGGCACGTCGGCCAGCTCGAGCACCTTGGCTCCGTTGTTGAAGTTCTGCCAGTACCCGGTCAGCAGGTGCTTCGGCAACGAACCGGTCGACGGCGGTGTGGTGGTCGGTGGTGTGGTCGTCGGCGGTGTGGTGGTCGGCGGTGTGCCGGGACCGTCCAGGCTCACGTCGTCGGCGAAGTAGGCCGGTTGGCCGTACCAGCCGTGCACGTAGATCGTCACGTTCGTGTCCGACGCGCCAGTGGTGAAGCTGACGACCAGTCGGGTCCACACGCCCGCGGTCGGCGTCCAGGTGTCCTTGTCACCGGTGCCGACGCCGGTGACCCCGAGGTAGGTGTAGCTGCCCTGCACCCACGCGGACAGCTCGTAGGCGGTGTTCGGTTGCACCGCAACGGTTTGCGAGCACTTCGCGTTGTCCTGACCGGCAGGTGCGCCGGTGAGCGCGTAGGAGCCCGAGTGCACCGGACTCGTCACCACGCCGGCGCCGCCGGTGCAGGCCCAACTGCTGGTGTTCCCCGCCTCGAATCCGGTGTTGGCCACCAGGTTCGCCGCCGCCGCGTTGCCCGCCAGCACCAGGACCAGTCCGGCACAAGCCAGCAGGCCGGACAGCAGAGCGGCCGATACGCGTCTCGTCCTCGTCGTCACGTGCACCTCCAGAGTCGACTCGGCGGCCGTGCCCTCGACAGGTGACGTGGGCCACTCGAAAAATGGCCTAGACCACTGGCGCGTGTCAAGACCGACCGGTGGTCATCCGATGCGTCGATGGGATGCCGTCGTCATCTGCAACGCCAGGAAGTGCTTCAGCAGCAACGAAACGGGTAACCCGTCGGGGTGTCGCAATGCCCCCCGCGCCCACTTCGGACTCACCGCGCAGCCGTCGTGCCCGGCGAGCGGACGCGCACGTTGCGCCGAACGGCGCAATCCCGTGCGGTTGGAGGGGAACGGCCGGATCCGGACCGGTGGTGAATTCGACGCGGTACCTGAAACTCTTGGCACAGCAGAACATCCGCGGTGAGAAGGAGTTCGTCATGACGTTCACGCTCGCAGATGCCGTCCACGTCGCCCGCCGTGCGCACGAGGGCCAGGTGGACAAGTGCGGCCGTCCCTACATCGAACACCCGTTGCGCGTCATGGCCAGAGTCGAAGGTGAAGGGCTCGCGGAGCAGATGGCCGCGGTGCTGCACGACGTCGTCGAGGACACTTCGGTCACCGTGGACCAATTGGCCTCGCTCGGCTGCCCGCCGATCGTCGTGCGCGCGGTCACCGCCCTCACCCACTTGCCGGACGAACCGCAGTCGTCGTACCTGTCCAGGGTGGCCGCCGATCCCATCGCCCTGACCGTGAAGCGGGCGGACATCGCCGACAACCTCTCGCCCGACCGGTCGTCCGAACTGCACCCGGCCACACGTGAACGGCTCCGCACCAAGTACGAGACGGCGCTGCGGCTCCTGGACCACTACACCAACGGCTGAGTCGTCACGCCGGCGGACCCCAACAGCGGAACCGCCCGTCCTCTGCTGTCCGGACTACTTCTTGCCCTTGCCCTTGTCCGACGACTCGTCGGTGGACAGGGCTGCGACGAAGGCTTCCTGGGGGACCTCCACGCGACCGACCATCTTCATGCGCTTCTTGCCCTCCTTCTGCTTCTCGAGCAGCTTGCGCTTGCGGGTGATGTCACCGCCGTAGCACTTGGCGAGAACGTCCTTGCGGATCGCACGGATGGTCTCGCGCGCGATGACGCGCGACCCGATCGCCGCCTGGATCGGCACCTCGAACTGCTGCCTGGGGATCAACTCACGCAGTCGGGTGGCCATGCGCGTGCCGTAGCCGTAAGCCGAGTCCTTGTGGACGATCGCGCTGAACGCGTCCACGGGCTCACCCTGCAACAGGATGTCGACCTTGACCAGGCTCGCGCTCTGCTCACCCGCCTCCTCGTAGTCGAGCGAGGCGTAGCCGCGGGTGCGCGACTTCAACGAGTCGAAGAAGTCGTAGATGATCTCGGCCAGCGGCATCGTGTAGCGCAGTTCGACGCGGTCCTCGGACAGGTAGTCCATGCCACCGAGCTGGCCGCGCTTGCTCTGGCACAGCTCCATGATCGCGCCGATGTAGTCGCTCGGTGCGATGACGGTGCACTTCGTCACCGGCTCGTAGATCTCGGAGATCTTGCCCTCGGGCCAGTCCGACGGGTTGGTGACGGTGTGCTCCGCGCCGTCCTCCATGACGACGCGGTAGACCACGTTCGGTGCCGTCGAGATCAGGTCCAGGCCGAACTCGCGCTCCAGCCGGTCGCGGGTGATCTCCAGGTGCAGCAGGCCGAGGAAGCCGCAGCGGAAGCCGAAGCCCAGCGCCAAGCTGGTCTCCGGCTCGTAGTGCAGGGCCGCGTCGTTGAGCTTGAGCCGGTCCAGCGCGTCGCGCAGGTTGGGGTACTCCGAGCCGTCGATCGGGTACAGGCCGGAGTAGACCATGGGCTTGGGGTCCTTGTACCCGCCCAGCGCGGTCCTGGCCGGCCGGGAGTTGATCGTGACAGTGTCACCCACGCGCGACTGGCGCACGTCCTTGACGCCCGTCATCAGGTAGCCCACCTCGCCGACGCCGAGCCCCCTCGACTTGATCGGCTCCGGCGAGATGACCCCGATCTCCAGCAGTTCGTGCACCGTGCCGATGGACATCATCTTGATCCGGTCGCGGGCCTCGATCCGTCCGTCGATCACGCGCACGTAGGTGATGACGCCGCGGTACACGTCGTAGACCGAGTCGAAGATCATCGCACGGACCGGGGCGGCGGCGTCCCCGACCGGCGCCGGGAGCTGCCGCACGATCTCGTCGAGCAGGTGCGGCACCCCCTGGCCCGTCTTCCCCGACACGCGCAGGCAGTCCTCGGGCTGGCAGCCGATCAGCCGGGCCAGCTCCTCGGCGTACTTGTCGGGCTGGGCGGCGGGCAGGTCGATCTTGTTCAGTACCGGGATCACGTTGAGGTCGTTCTCCAGCGCGAGGTACAGGTTGGCCAGGGTCTGCGCCTCGATCCCCTGCGCCGCGTCGACGAGCAGGACCGCACCCTCGCAGGCGGCCAGCGACCGGGACACCTCGTTGGTGAAGTCGACGTGGCCAGGGGTGTCGATCATGTTGAGCACGCACTCGTCGCCCGTGCGGTCGCCCTCGCGCACCCGCCACGGCATCCGTACCGCCTGGCTCTTGATGGTGATGCCGCGCTCCCGCTCGATGTCCATCCGGTCGAGATACTGGTCGCGCATCAGCCGTGCGTCGACCACCTCGGTGAGCTGCAGCATCCGGTCGGCCAGCGTGGACTTGCCGTGGTCGATGTGGGCGATGATGCAGAAGTTGCGGATGCTCTCCGGCGCGGTCGCGCCTGGCTCCCGTGACGGTGCGTTGGGCGTCGGGGGCAACGTGGTCCGTTTCCTCGCATTGGTCGGGTGGCGGTAGTGCGCCGGTCACCTCAATGGTCCCATGCCACGCCTGGCCGCCGTCCCGGGCGGCCGGATACCGGATCACGCATTCTTTCTTTTCAACCTATAAATGTGTACGTTGACCCGTGCATCTCCTGGGTCTACCGCAAACAGGTGGTAACCCCCAATCACCGGCGGTACCCGACATCCCACCCATGGAGGCACAGATGCGCATCCGAAAGTCTGCCCTGATCGCCGGGCTCGGCATGGCGGCCACGACGCTCGCCACCGTGGTCCTGACGACCGGCGCCGATGCCGCTACCAACCCGGTCGGCCCGGACGTCTCCGGTTACCAGGGCAACGTGGCCTGGTCCTCGGTCAAGAGCAACGGCGCGTCCTTCGCGTACGTGAAGGCGACCGAGGGCACCGGGTACACCAACCCGTACTTCGCGCAGCAGTACACCGGCTCGTACAACGTCGGGCTGATCCGCGGCGCGTACCATTTCGCGCTGCCCGACCGCTCCACCGGCGCCGCGCAGGCCGACTACTTCCTGGCGCACGGCGGCGGCTGGTCCAGGGACGGCAAGACCCTGCCCGGCGCCCTGGACATCGAGTACAACCCCTACGGCGCCACCTGCTACGGCAAGTCCGCCGCGTCGATGGTGAGCTGGATCGCCTCGTTCGTGAACCAGTACCACGCGCGCACCACCCGCTGGCCGGTCCTCTACACCACCACCAACTGGTGGGTGACGTGCACGGGCAACAGCACGGCCTTCGCCGCCAACGACCCGCTGTGGATCGCGCGGTACGCCGCCAGCCCCGGCACCCTGCCGGCCGGCTGGGGCTTCTACACCTTCTGGCAGTACGCGGACTCCGGGACCTTCCCCGGCGACCAGAACATCTTCAACGGCGCTGCCGACCGGCTGCGGGCAATGGCCTGCAACGGCACCTGCTAGTTTCTGTCGAGGCGGCCCGGGACGGGTGTTTTGGCCCGTGCCGGGGCCGCCTGGTACTGTGGCTCTTCGCGTGCGGTGACGCGCGTGCGTTTGCGCGCCCGCCCCCCAAGCTGACACATCTGACCCATCCATTACGAAGACGAGGACGAGGCTGTCGCGTGGCGAACATCAAGTCGCAGATCAAGCGGAACCGGCAGAACGAGAAGGCCCGCCTGCGCAACAAGTCGGTCAAGTCGTCGCTCAAGACGGCCATCCGCAAGTTCAACGAGGCCGTCGCGACGGGCGACGCCGAGTCCGCCGACGCGCTGCTGCGTGCCGCGTCGCGCAAGCTGGACAAGGCCGCGAGCAAGGGCGTCATCCACAAGAACCAGGCTGCCAACCGCAAGTCGGCGATCGCGGCGCGGCGCGGCAGCCTCCCGGTCTGACGTCCCTCAGCTCCCCGGCTCCCAGCTCAGCGGCCTTCAGCTCACAGGTTCCCAGCTCAACGGCTCAGCTCATTGGCTCTCAGCTCAACGGCCAAGCTGCCTGGCTCTCAGCTCAACGGCCTTAAGCTGCCCGGCTCCCAGCTCAACAGCCCTCAGCTCCTTGGCTCAGCTCAACGGCCTTCAGCTCACCGGGCGGTCGAAGCGGCGCTGGTTGGTCCCGGAGGGCCGGCGCGCCGGCACCCGCACGGCCGCCCGGCCCTGCGCCACCAGCCTCGGCACCCGCTGCGGGCCTACCGGGACGGGCGGGGGCGTGGTTGCGGCAACCGGGGGTGCGGCAAGCAGCATCGCGACCACATCGTTGACCTTCACCATCACGGCCACCGCCGCCGGCAGCGCCAGCACGGCCCACCAGCTGGTCAGCTCGGCGAGGGCGAGCAGCGCACCCAGCGCGACCATGCCCTCGAAGAACAGGAAGCACAGCACGGCGCCCGGGCGGATCCCCCGCAACCCCAGCACGCGGGCATACAGCGGCGCCGCGCGTCCGGCGCGCAACCGGCCGGCAATCGGCGGTGCCGCCTTCCACGATCCGTAAAGCTCGCCGCTCACGACCGTGCGCCTTCGGCGTTGCGGGCCGCGCTCACCGAGAACACCGCGCGCTCCAGCGCGTACCCGCGGTCGTCCGAGCCGCCCTTGACCGCCGCGTTGCACTCCGCCGCCACGCGCATGGCATCCACCAGCCCCTCCGGCGTCCAGCCGCGCGCCTGCCGCTGTGCCCGCTCGATCTTCCAGGCGGGCATGCCGAGCGCGCTGGCCAGCTGGTACGGGTTGCCCCGCCCGGCGGCGGCGACCCGGGCTACGGTACGCACCCCGTCGGCGAGCGCGTCCGCGATCGGTACCGGGTCCACCCCGACGTGCAGCGCCCAGCGCAGCGCCTCCAGCGCGGCCGGTACGTCGCCGACCATCGCGGCATCGGCCACCGTGAAGCCGCTGACCTCCGCACGCCCCCGGTAGTAGCGGGCGATCGTCGAGGGGCTGATCTGCCCGGCACTGTCGGCCATCAACTGCGCGCACGCCGCCGCCAGCTCGCGCAGGTCGTTGCCCACGGCGGCGAGCAGCGCCTCGGCGGCGTCCTCCGGACACTTGCCGCCCAGCCGGCGGAACTCGTCGCGCACGAAGTCGATCCGCTCGCGGTGCCGGGTCAGCCGGCCCGCCTGGATCACCAGCGCACCGGCCTGGCGCAGCCCGTCGGCGAGCACCTTGCCCTTGGCCCCGCCCGCGTGGGTCACCACGAGACAGACCTCGGGGTCGGGCTGCCGCGCGTAGGCCAGCAGGGCGGCGACCAGATCCTTCTTCGCGTCCTGCCCGCCACGGACGACCAGCACCTGCTGGCCGCCGAACAGCGACGGGCTGAGCATCTCGGCGAGTTCGCCGGGGAGCAGGTCGCCCGCGTTGAGCTCCCGGACGTCGGCCTCGGCATCGGCGGACCGGGCCGCGCCCACCACGCCGGACACACCCCGGGCGACCAGAAGTTCCTCGTCCCCGATGACGAGGCAGAGTGCGGGAGGCGCCGTTGTCACAGCGCCATCGTCGCACGTCGCCCGGCGAGAGTCGTGACTGATCACTCTGCCGTGTGTCTGACCGGATGTCGGCGTAACACCGCTGGCCATCGGCCATTCGCCTACTCCTGGATGGTACGGATCGGGATACCGGAAGGGCGCCGGACTCGGAGTGCGATTTCCGCCGGAGGAAGCGTGCGGTACTCAAGCGGTAACTCACAGCCGCGGTACCGGAGGAGGCGCAGGACCCATGACTGCCGTCCTTGTGGAAGTGCGGGCGTACCCGCCACCGGTGTTCGCACCCGACCTGTGCGAGTACCTGGTCCTCGCCCGGTCGCACCGCCCCACCGGCGCCGAGGACGTGTGCGAGGCGTGCGACTGGCACTGGCCCTGCCCGGTGTTCTTCCAGGCCCGCCGGGCGCTGATCTCAGCCGGGGTGCCCCCGACCGAGTGGGCCTGACCGGTACTACGGCGGGCGGCGCCCTGGTGCCACGCCGTGCCGGAGCACGCGCAGCCCGTTCCCGTCCATGGTCGCGGCGAGATCCCCGTCCAGGTCCGTACGCAGGACCAGCGCCCCGGCCCGGCGCAGCCGCTCCAGTACCGGCGGGTTGGGCAGCCCGTACGAGTTGCCCAGGCCCACCGAGACGAGCGCCACGGCCGGCCGTACCGCGTCCAGGAACGCGGGGTCCTGCTTCGCGCTGCCGTGATGCGCCAGCTTCAGCACGTCGACCCGCAGCGCCTCGGGGCCGAGCGAGGCGAGCAGGTCGGCCTGCTCCCCCACCTCCGCGTCGCCGGCCAGCAGCACCCGGCGTCCGGCGGCGCTCGCCAGCAGCACGAGGCTGTTGTTGTTCGGGTCGGAGTCGGTGCCGGACAGCCGGTGCGCCGGTCCGAGCAGCGTCAACAGGAGCGCACCGGCCCGCCAGGTCCAGCCGGGCGCCGGTACCGACACCGGGGTGCCGTGCGATGCCGCGGTCGCCAGCAGCGCGTCGTGGCCGGCGACCGGCTCGGGAAACGGAGACGTGATGACCGCCGCCACCCTGCGGCCCCGGTACACGCCGTCGACGCCGCCCACGTGGTCGGCGTGGAAGTGGGAGACGACCAGCAGGACGACCACGCGCACGCCGAGCGAGCGCAGGCAGCGGTCGGTGGCGACCGGCTCGGGACCGGCGTCCACGACGACCGCCTGATCCGCGGTCACCGGGAGCACCACGGCATCACCCTGACCGACGTCGCAGACCACGACGACGGCACGGGTGGGCGGCCAGCCCGGCGCGACCACGGCGACCGGTACCGCCCCGAGGACGGCGGCCACCGCGCAGACGGCGGCGAGCACGCGCACCACCGGCCGGCGCGCGGCGACCAGCGCGACGGCCAGCAGCAGGGCGAGCAGCAGCGCGCCGGCGGTGCCGGCCGGCCACGGCAGCACCCCGCTCGGCGCGTGCGCCCCGTGGCCGGCCACAAGCAGCAGCCAGCGGGCCGGCCACGAGCCGAGCCATGCGACGAAGGCGGCGGCGCCCGCGCACGGCACGGAGAGGATCGCGGCGAGTACGCCGAGCACGGTGGCGGGAGCGACGGCCGGCTCGGCGAGCAGGTTGGCCGGTACCGCGACCATGCTGACGGTGCCGGAGAGCCCGGCGATCACCGGAGCGCACGCCACCTGCGCCGCCGCCGGCACCGCGAGCGCCTCGGCCAGCCCGGCCGGTACCCGCCGGCGGCGCAGCCCGTCCCGCCAGCCGGGCGCGAGCAGCAGCAGGCCACCGGTGGCGGAGACGGACAGCGCGAACCCGGCGTCCCCGGCCAGCTCGGGGTCGATGAGCACGAGCAGCGCGACCGCCACCGCCAGCCCCGGCACCGCCGCTCTCGACCGGCCCAGCGCGAGCGCCAGCAGGCCGAGCGCGCCCATCGCGGCGGCGCGCAGCACGCTGGGTGTCGGCCGGGCCAGGATCACGAAGCCGGCGATCGCCAGTGCGCAGAGCACGGCGCAGAGCCTGGGCCCGGCGCGGCACCAGCGGGCCAGCGCGAGCACCAGGCCGCCGACGATCGCGAGATTGGCCCCGCTGACCGCGACCAGGTGAGTCATGCCGGTGGCGCGGAAGTCGTCGGCGACACCCGGATCCAGCCCGCTGGTGTCGCCGTCCACGAGGCCGGGCAGCAGGCCACGCGGGCCGGGAGGCAGTCCGGCGCACGCCTGCCGCAGTCCGGTCCGCAGGCCTCCCGCCGCCCGCTGTGCCCAGGGCGCCGCGCCGGCGTCGGGCGGGCCGGTGGCGGAGAGCACCGCGGCTCGCAGGTCACCGCCCCGGGCCGGGGCCAGCCGTCCGCTCGCCGTCACCGGGGTGCCCGGCAGCAGCGCGCGCCACGCGGGGTCGCTGGCCAGCACCAGTACCCGTGCCGGGACCCGCACCTCACTCCCACCGGCTCGCAGCGCCCGCAGCCGGACCGGTACGGCGTAGGACCGCGGGCCGCCGCCCGACCCCCGTACCGGCCGGGGATCGTCGGTGACGGTCACCTCGACCTGGACGGGCGCGTGCTGCCGGGCCAGGTCGCGCAGTGGCTGCGCGTCCCGGGCCGCCACCCGGGCAGCCGTGCTCGCCGCCCCGCAGACCACGCCCAGCAGAACGGCCACGACCAGCCAGGCCCACCGCCACGCCGGCACGTCAGCACGGTGCAGCCACCAGCCGAGCGCGGTGGCGAGCAGCGCGGCCGTCGTGGCGACCAGCGCGCAGGTACCCGTGCTCGCGTACAGCCCCGCCAGCGAGACGAGCCAGATGGCGCCCGCGCAGCCGGCCAGCCGCAGGTCCACGACACCGCCCGGCCTCACACCGCCACCCTGTCCTTGAGCTGGGCAAACTTGGCGTCGCCGATGCCTTCGACGCGACGCAGCTCGTCGACCGAGCGGAATCCGCCGTGTGCCGTGCGGTAGTCGACGATCCGCTGCGCCAGTGCGGGACCGATGCCGGGCAGCGCGTCGAGCTCGGCGAGGGTGGCGGTGTTGAGGTTGACCAGGCCGGTGCCCGCGGCCGGGTTGCCCGCGGCGCCGCCGGTACCCAGGCCGGGCGGCGGGCTCACCCCCACGACGAGCAGTTCCCCGTCGACCACGCGCCGGGCGAGGTTGACGAACGCCAGGTCGGTGCCGGGTAGTGCCCCGCCGGCCGCCTCGATCGCGTCCTGCACCCGCGCGCCGGCCGGCAGCCGGACCAGGCCCGGATGGCGCACCCGACCGGCGACGGCCACCACGACGGAGGTCCCGGTACCCGTGCCGGTGGCCGGAGCGGCGGGCGCGACCGGCGCAGGAGCAGCGGGTACCGGCTCCGAGCGCGGCTGGGCGCGCCACGCGAGGTACCCGGCGGCGAGTACCACCAGGACGGCCACGAGGGCAAGGGCACGCACGCCGCGCCGCCCCGGATCGAAGGAGCCGAGAGCCGAGCGTCCCGCGGGTGGTCCCGCGGCAGGCTGGCTGTCGCGCAGCCCCCACTGCTCGACGTCCTCGTCGGGCAGCGGCCGGGCCTGCGGCCAGAGCTCGTGCAGGCGTTGCCGGATCTCCTCGTCGCCCTCGTCTCCCCGTCGCTCACGCACGCCGTGAGGCTAGGTCGGCGACGCTCCCGCCCGGGCGACCGGTTTCATGATCTGTGGACGGCGAGGGTGGTTGTGGACGGCGGCCGGTCGCTCAGCAGCTGATCACGATCGTGTCGCCGGGATAGTGCTTCTCGGAGCCGTCCGGCGCGGTCACCACCAGCATCGGTACGCCCTCGGCCAGCTCCAGGTCCTGGCGCTCCACCGGCGTGGGCATCCGGGTGGTCGCCCGCTCGCCCTTGCCCAGCTTGATCACCTGCTGCTCGCCGCGCTGCCGCACGAACGTGCCGTGCCCCTGCCGCACTTCGACCAGGCCCTCGCTGCGCAGCAGGCCGACCGCCTTGCGAATCGTCTCGCGCGCCATGCCGTACTCGTCCTGGAGATCCTTTTCGGAGGGCAGGCGCTGGCCGACGGCGAGCTCGCCCGAGTTGATGCGCGCCCGCAGCAGCGCCGCCAGGCGCTTGTACCGGGCACCTTCCGGATCCGCCGTGATCATGGGGATGACTGTAGGCATGGTCATCCGGTCGCCGACCCGCAGATACGTCTAGACGTATATTCCAATTCGCTCTGAACTGGTCCTATCCTTCGGAGCGATGCACGACGATCGAAGTCATGCCCGGCCCGACGTGGGCGCCGACCACGGCACCGATCTCGGTCAGGTAGTGGTCCCGCAGCCGCCCGCCCAGCCGCTGCGCCAGCCGGTCGGCCAGGTCGGCGGCCCGCTCGGGAGCGGCCAGGTGGTGCACCGCGACGTCCACGACGGACTCACCGGCCGCGTCCACGGCGAGATCGACCAGGCGGGCCAGCGCCCTGCTGGCCGTGCGCACCTTGTCCCGCACCACGATCTCGCCGCCGGCCATGTGCAGGATCGGCTTGACCGACAGCGCGGTGCCGAGCAGCGCCGAGGCCGCCCCGATGCGCCCGCCGCGGCGCAGGAACTCCAGCGTGTCCACGTAGAACAGGGTCGTGGTCCGGGCAACGGCGGCCGCTGCGGCGTCCCGTACCCGCGCGACATCACCGCAACCGGACGCGGCCGCCGCGGCCAGCGCGGGGAAGCCCAGCCCCATCCCGGTCGATCTGGCGTCCACCACCGCGACCCGGTCCGGGAACTCGGCCGCGGCCAGCACCGCCGCGTCGTAGGTGCCGGACAGCCGCGCGGACAGGTGTACCGACACCACGCCCGGCGCGCCCCCGGCGAGCAGCCGCTCGTACACCCCGGCGAACTGCGCCGGAGCCGGCCGTGAGGTGGTCACCGCCACCCGCCGCGCCTCCAGGGCCCGGGCCACCTCCCGGGGCGAGACGTCGATCCCCTCCAGCACCTCCACCCCGTCGATGACCACGGCCAGCGGCACCACGGTCACCTTCGCCGAACGGGCGACGTCCGGTGGGAGGTAGGCCGTCGAGTCGGTGACCACGGCCACGGCGGTCGGGGGCTGGGGTGCGCCGGGCATGCCGGCACCGTATCCGATCAGGTCAGCCTTGACGCGCCGACGTCACCTGGAAAATCTGGCCCTGCATGCAGTGGCTCATCATCCCGGTCACCACCCGGCCGGTGACCACGACCTGCGCGCCCGCGCGGACGACGGTGTGGTTGTCCGACATCAGCTCGTAGGTCTTGCCGCCGGAGCGCAGGATCAGGCAGCCGGGTTCGACACCCTGCTCGACCTGCCCGGTCAGGGTCAGCTCCGTGCCGCCGGAGGGCGGCCGGATGCTGGGCGGGCTGCCGGGCCCGGGCGAGCCGCTGGACGCCGGCGGAGTGGGCGAGGTCGCGGGCAAGGACGGCGAAGCGCTGCCGTCGGCGGCCGCACCCGGTCCGGTGGACCCCCTGGCGCAGCTCGCGAGTGCTCCGGCGCAGACCACCGCCAGCACGACGGTCACGAGACGACGACTAGCCATGTCAGTCGGACGCTCCAGCGACGAGTGCGGTTCCTCAACCGCGCGTGTTGTAGGACAGCAGCCGCCAGCCGGACTCCGGATCGGACCGCAGCTCGATCCAGTGGCAGTTGGCCAGCGCGCCGAGGGTACGGGTGACCGGTGCGGACCAGCCGAGCAGCGTACCCACGCCGTACTTGGCGGCCCCGCCGTGGGTGGCGACCACAACCGTACCGTCGGGAGCCCCGTCGGCCAGCTCCTGCAGCGCGGCGGCGACCCGCTTGGCCAGGTCGTCCACCTCTTCGAGGCCGCAGGCCCCGACCGGCAGCGCGGCCCGCCACCGGGCGTGCGCCTCTGGATAGCGCTCCGTCACCTCGGCCATGCTCAGGCCCTGCCACTGCCCGAAGTCCCGTTCTCGCAACCGCGGATCCAGCTGGACCGGCAGCCCGGTGAGCGTGCCGAGCGGCTCGGCCGTCTGCTGCGCGCGCAGCAGGTCGCTGGCCACGATCACGTCGGGGTGGCGGGCGGCGAGCCGGGGCGCCACCAGGGTCGCCTGCTCCCGGCCGACCGCGTCGAGCTCCACGTCGGTCTGGCCCTGTACGCGATTCTCCGAATTCCAGGCCGTGCGCCCGTGCCGCCAGATGATCAGGCGGGTCACCGGGGCCCGCCGTCTGCGGGTACCAGGTCACGGTCGATGAACGGGATCGTCGGACAGTCCTTCCACAGCCGGTCCAGAGCGTAGAACTCGCGCTCCTCGGTGTGCTGTACGTGCACCACGATGTCGACGTAGTCCAGCAGGACCCACCGGCCGGCACGCTCGCCCTCGCGGCGCGCCGGCCTGGCCTTCTCCGGAAGTGCCAGCAGGCGCTCCTCGATCGCGTCCACGATCGCCTGTACCTGTCGCTCGTTCGGTGCGGACGCGACCAGGAACACGTCAGTTATCACGATCTGGTCGGCCACGTCTATCAGCATGATGTCCTGGGCCTTCTTGTCGGCTGCGGCCTGCGCGGCGGACAGCGCCAACTCCACGGCGCGCTCGGATGCGGGCACCTGGCTCCTTCCTTCGCCGGATGGGTGCGCCTCCAGCCTCTCACAGTCACGCCGCCCGGCCGACTCACGACCGGTACAGGCTGCGTTTGGCGATGTACTGCACGACACCGTCGGGCACCAGGTACCAGACGGGCTGGCCGGCGGCGACCCGTGACCGGCAGTCGGTCGACGAGATCGCCATCGCCGGTACCTGTACCAGCGTGACGGTGTCCGCGGGCAGGTGCTCGTCGGAGAGCGTGAAGCCGGGCCGGGTGACGCCGATGAAGTGGGCGAGGTCGAACATCTCGTCGACGTCCTTCCAGGAGAGGATCTTCTCCAGGGCGTCCGCGCCGGTGATGAAGAACAGTTCGGCCTGCCGGTACACGCCGCGAAGGTCGCGCAGGGTATCAATGGTGTACGTCGGGCCTTTGCGGTCGATATCCACCCGACTGACCGTGAACCGCGGATTCGACGCGGTGGCGATCACGGTCATCAGATACCGGTCCTCCGCGGCGGTCACCTTCTCGGCCACCTTCTGCCACGGCTCGCCGGTCGGTACGAACACCACCTCGTCCAGCCGGAACCTGCCGGCGACCTCGCTCGCGGCCACCAGGTGGCCGTTGTGGATCGGGTCGAACGTGCCACCCATGATGCCGACCCGCGGTCCTGACCCCATCCGATGATCATGCCAGATCGGCCAGCGGCGCCGGACCGCCCTCCCACCGGATCACCCGGCGCGCCTTGCCGACCTCCGTGCGCGGCAGGCTCCCGGGGGTCACCACGCGGACGTCGCAGCCGATGCCGATCCGGCGGGCCAGCGCGCCGCGCAGCCGCCCGGCCAGCTCCAGACCATCCACCGTGGACGAGGACGGCTCGCAGGCGACGACCAGCCGGGGCAGCGCCGCCCGGGCGTCCACGACGATCAGGTACTGCGGCGCGGCCTGCGGATCCGCCAGCACCACGGCCTCCACCTCGCTGGGGTACAGGTTCACGCCCCGGACCACCAGCATGTCGTCGACGCGGCCCACCACCTTGCTCATCCTGACGGAGGTGCGGCCGTCCTTCGACGGGGCCCGGTCGAGCCGCGCCAGGTCGCCGGTGCGGTAGCGCAGCAGCGGCAGCGCCTCCTTGGTCAAGGTCGTGAACGCCAGCTCGCCGAGCTGCCCGTCGGGCACCGGCCGACCGGTGAGCGGGTCCAGCGCCTCGACGTAGAAGTGGTCCTCCTGCACGTGCAGCCAGCCGGCGGAGTCGAGCGTCTCGCACGCCACCCCCGGCCCGATGATCTCCGACAGGCCGTAGATGTCCAGCGCACGGATGCCCAGCAGCAGCTCGATCTGCGCGCGCATCGGTTCGGTCCACGGCTCGGCGCCGTGCACGCCGACCCGCAGGCCCAGGCCGGACGGGTCCAGGCCGGCCGCCACCGCGGCCTCGCCGAGGTAGATGGCGTAGGACGGGGTGCAGGTGAGGACGTCGGGGTGCAGGTCCTGGATGAGCCGCAGCTGCCGTTCGGTGTTGCCGCCGGAGACGGGCACCACCGTCGCGCCCAGGGCCCGGGCGCCGTAGTGGACGCCCAGGCCGCCGGTGAACAGGCCGTAGCCGTAGGCGTTGTGGATGACCGAGGTGGGCCCGGCGCCCGCGCCGGCCAGGCTGCGGGCCATGACGCGGGCCCACAGATCAAGATCATTCGAGGTGTACGCGACGAGCGTCGGCCGTCCGCCCGTACCCGAGCTGCCGTGCACCGACACGCACTCGGAAAGCGGCACCGCGAGCATGCCGAAGGGGTACCCGTCCCACAGGTCCGCCTTGGTCGTCACCGGCAGCGCGGGCAGGTCCGCCAGCGTCAGCTCGGCGCCGGCGGACGCCCCGGCCGCGCGCAGCCGCTCCCCCTGCACGCCGCCCGGCACCGCCAGCAGCCGGTCCACGAGCGACCGCAGCCGCACCGTCTGCAGGCGCGTACGTTCGTCGACCGGCAAGCTCTCCGCGGCATCGAGGATCATCGGGCACCGCCCGGGGTGCCGGCCCGCGCGAGTGCCTGTGCCGCAAGGCTCCGCCGCAGGTCGTGGATCGCGTCCACGACCGCGCGCCGCACCGCCACGGTCAGGTCGTCGCGGGCGAGCATGCGCTCGGACATGTCCAGTGTCTCGGGTGCCACCGCGAACCTCGGGTACCCCAGCCGGGCGAGCCGGCCGGCCACCGGGGCAGGGCGGCGCAGCGCCATCAGCGGGAAGTCCAGCGCGTAACGGTCCACATAGGACTCGGTGACCGCCTGCTGCTCCGGTCGCCAGAACCCTTCGGCGGTGGCGAACAGGAGCGTGTTGGACAGCGTCCCGCCGGAGGTCAGCTCGTCCCAGGCCCGGGCCTTCGCCCGCGGGTCGGGCCGGGCCGCGCGGCACCAGGCGGCATGCTCGGCGCCGGCCGCGCGGTCGCGCCCGTACTCCTCGTCGATCTCCGCTTCGGAGGCGTCACCGAGGACGGACAACCGGCGCAGCAGCCTCCAGCGCAGGTCGGCGTCGGCCAGCACGCCACGGGGCAGCCCCTCGCCGGCCAGCCTCCGGCGCAGTGCCGCCACGTCGTCGGTACCCGCCGCCCAGCCGCGCACCGCGCTCAGCCGCCGGGTGTCTCCCCGCGCGGCGATGGCCGCGCAGTCCGCCGCCAGCCGGCGGGTCGCGGCCGGCCGGGCAGCCGCCGGCAGGTACAGCGGCACCGCGGCGTCCCAGGCGTTCGCCAGCAGGTCCTCGAAGACCGAGACGGTCGCCTCCCCGGGCAGCCCCCGGGCCAGCAGGTCGAGGAACACCTCGGCGGGCAGCAGCGCGTCGCGCACCGCCTCCCACGCGGCGCCCCAGAGCACCGCCCGGTTCAGCGGATCGACCACCCCCGGCAGCAGGTCGCACAGCAGGTCCCAGTCCACCAGCCGCGCCTTGGCGTAGGTCAGGTCGCCGTCGTTGACGAGCACCACGTCGTCCGGGCCCGCCCCGGCCGGTACCGGTATCCGTCCACTGTGGAGTGCCGCGGTCAGGTCCGCCTCGACGCGGGCGGTCGGCCGGCCGTCGCGCCGGTACCAGCCGATCCCGACCCGGTGTGGCCGCGGCACCGCGCCCTCCTGGATGACCTCCAGCTCCTCGCCCGTGGCCACCGGCCGCAGCGTGTTCACGCCCGCCTCGCGCAGCCACACCCGGGCCCACTCCCCCAGGTCGCGTCCGCTGGCACGCTGCAGCGCGGCGAGCAGGTCGGCGAGCGTGGCGTTGCCGAAGGCGCGCCCGGCGAAGTGCTCGCGCATCCCCGCGAAGAACACCTCGTCGCCGAGCCAGGCCACGAGCTGGCGCAGCACCGCGGCGCCCTTCGCGTAGGAGATGCCGTCGAAGTTGAGCAGGGCCACGTCGGTGTCCGCGACGTCGCCGGAGACGGGGTGGGTGGTGGGGCGCTCGTCGGCAGCGCAGCCCCACGCCTTGCGGCCCAGCGCGAAGGAGCACCAGACGTCGTGGAAGCGGGTCACCTCCGCGGCGACCCGGTGCCCCAGGTACTCCGCGAACGACTCGTTGAGCCACAGGTCGTCCCACCACCGCATGGTGACCAGGTCGCCGAACCACATGTGCGCCATCTCGTGTGCGATGATCACCGCTCGCAGTTCCCGCTGGGCGTCGCTGACGGCGGATCGGAACAGCAGGTCGTCGCGGAATGTCACGCAGCCCGGGTTCTCCATCGCGCCCGCGGTGAACTCGGGCACGTAGACCTGGTCGTACTTGCCGAACGGGTACCGCACGCCGAACAGTTCGTGGTACCGGTCCAGGCAGGCCCGGGTCACCTCCAGGATCTCCGGCGCCTCCCGGTCCAGGTCGGCGGCCAGCGACCGGCGTGCGTACACGCTCATCGGCACCCCGTCGTGGACGGTGTGCACGCCGTGGTACTGGCCCGCGACGAGCGCCACGAGGTAGGTGGCCAGCGGCGGGGTGGCCGCGAACTCCCACCGGCCCGGTCGCGCCGGCCGCCCCGGGCCGTTGCCCACCACCGTCCACTGTGGAGGAGCCGTCACCCGCAACGTGACCGGCGCCTTGAGGTCCGGCTGTTCGAAGCAGGCGAAGACACTGCACGCGTCGTCCAGGAACGCGGCCGAGTAGAGGTAGGTGCCGCCGTCGGCCGGGTCCACGAACCGGTGCAGCCCCTGCCCGGTGTTGGTGTAGGCCATCGTCGCCCGCACCACGAGCTCGTTCTCGCCGGCCAGGTCGGTGAGCGGGAACCGCCGCCGCGCCAGCGCCGCCCGGTCCAGCGCGCGGCCGTTGAGCGTGACCGACGCCAGCGCGCGCGGCGCGAGATCGAGGAAGGTACCGGCGCCCGGCTCGCCGGCCCGGAACCGGATGGTCGTGGTCGACCCGAACACCTCCGGACCGCGAGTGAGATCAAGATCGATCTCGTACCCGTCGACGCGCAGCAGCTGCGCCCGTCGCTCGGCCTCGGCTCGGGTCAGGCTCGGCATGCCGCAATACTGCCGCATCCGCGCCGGTCCGGCCTCCTGGCCAGCGCAGGAGCCTGGCAGCGGGACCGCCGTCCCCGGCGCCGCCGGCAACCGTCGTACCCCACCGGTAGCGTCCCCCGCATGCGCATCGTCGACCTGCCCACATCCGAACGGCCGCGCGAGCGGCTGTCCCTCCTCGGCCCGAACGCGCTGGCCGACCGCGAGCTGCTGGCCGTCATGCTGGGCACCGGTGGCCGCCGCGGCTGCGGTGCACACGACCTGGCCGAGCAGCTGCTCGCCCGGTTCGGTTCGCTCGCCGGCCTCGCCCGGGCCCACCCGTCCGACCTGGCCGGCACCACCGGCGTCGGCACGGCCAAGGCGGCCGCGCTGGCCGCCGCGTTCGAGCTGGCCCGCCGCGCCGACCGGCCCGCGCAGCCCAGAAGGCTCGGCAGCACCGCCGACATCGTGCCGGTGGTGATGCCCCTGCTCGGCGGGCGCACCCGGGAGCGCCTGGTCGTGGTGGTCTGCGACAACGCCCACCGGGTGCTGGCCTGCGAGGTGGTCAGCGAGGGCTCGGCGGAGCGCGCGCTGGTGCCGGTACGCGAGGTCATCGTGGCCGTGCTGCGCCGCGACGGCAAGGCTTTCGCGCTGGCACACAACCATCCCGAGGGCGACCCGACCCCCACGTCGGCCGACGTCGAGGCGTCCGAACGGATCGAGGAGGCAGCGGAAGCGGTCGGCCTGCGCTTCCTCGACCACGTCGTGGTGACCGATGACGCCTGGTGCGGGGTGACCACCTTCCCGCTGGAGAAAACGGCGCCGACGTGACGGCGGCGCTCCGCTACACTGCGTCCATGCGGAAATCGCCGAACCTCGGCTGGTGGGCGCCCTGACGGGCGGTCACACCTCCGCGTACCCGTAACTCACGCGGCCGCCCCACCCGGGCGGCCGTCGTCGTGTGCCCGGGCGGGCCGGCCTCATACCCAAGGGAGTCGACGTGCCCCGCCGTATCAGTGGCTTCACGCCCACCGGAACGCTTCAGCTCGGCAACTACCTCGGCGCGATCCGGCCGACCATCGCGGCCCAGTACGAGTCGGACTCGCTGGTATTCGTCTCGGACCTGCACGCGCTGACGGTCGAGCACGACCCGGCGCGACTGCGCGCGCAGACCCTGGAGGTGGCCACCCTCCTGCTCGCGGCCGGCCTGGATCCGGCCCGCTGTCCCCTGTTCGTCCAGTCACACCTCACCGAACACACCGAACTGCACTACCTGCTCGAATGCGCCACGAGCTACGGCGGGGCGCACCGGATGATCCAGTTCAAGGAGAAGGCGGCCCGGCATGGGCAGGTGCGGCTGTCCCTGCTCACCTACCCCGTGCTGATGGCCGCGGACGTGCTGCTGTACGACATCGACGAGGTACCGGTGGGCGAGGACCAGAGCCAGCACGTGGAGCTCGCCCGGGACGTGGCGACCCGGTTCAACGGCCGGTACGGCGAGACGTTCGTCATACCGAAGGCCTGTCACCCGCCCACGGCGGCCCGCGTCATGGATTTGTCAGACCCCACTGCCAAGATGAGCAAGACTGATCCGAGCGGCGCCGGCGTGCTGCGCCTGCTCGATCCGCCTGAGGTGCTGCGGCGCAAGGTGATGCGGGCGGTGACCGACCCTGGCCGGGAGGTGCGCTATGACCCACACGGGCAGCCGGGCGTCGCCAACCTGCTCGACATCCTCGCCGCCTGCGTCGAGGACTCGCCCGCCGTGCTCGCCCGGCTCTTCTCGTCCTACGGCGAGCTCAAGACGGCGGTCGCCGACACCGTGGTGTCCCTGCTGCTGCCCGTCCAGGAGCGCTACCGGGATCTCGCGGCCGAGCCCGGGGCCGTGCCGGGGATCCTGCGCGAGGGCAGGGACCGGGCGCGGCCGCGCGCGTCGGCCACCGTCGCCCGGGCTCGGCACGCGATGGGACTGGTGCGTTGACAGAGGACCGCGCCCCGGACATATACTCCGCGTGGAGTATACGATGCCGACTAACCCACACCGAACATTAACCCCGCTCGCCCTGGTGGTGCTCAGGCTCCTCCACGAGCGAGCCATGCACCCCTACGAGATGCAGCAGCTCATCCGCGACCGGGCGGTCGACCGCGTGGTGAAGGTACGGGCCGGCTCGCTCTACCACACCGTGGAGCGGCTGCGGCAGCTCGGCCTGATCGAGCACGTGGAGACCGGGCGGGAGGGGCGGCGACCGGAGCGCACCGTCTACGCCATCACCGACCTCGGGCGCGACGGGTACACCAGCAACCTGCGGGAGCTGGTCCGCGAACCGCACGAGGAGTTCCCCGTCTTCGCGGCGGCCGTCGAGATGCTCTACACGCTCGACCGCGACGAGGTGCTGCGGCTGCTCCAGCACCGCGGCACCGCCCTGGAAGCGACAGTGGCCGCGGGCGAGCAGGTGACGACGAGCCTGACCAAGCGCGGGCTGCCCCGGTTGGCGACGATCGAGGTGGAGTTCTGCCAGGCGATGCGCAGAGCCGAGCTGGCGTGGGTAAGACAACTGATCGACGAAATCAGGTCCGGGGCGCTGCCGTGGACCACCGAGATCGAGGAGCCGTGTCCATGACGACCGCAACCACCGGCGCGGTGGAGCGCAAGCACAGCCCGTGGCTCGTGCTCGTCGCACTGTGCCTCGGATTCTTCATGATCTTGCTGGACACCACGATCGTGAACGTGGCGATCCCGGCGCTCAGCGAAGGGCTGCACGCCTCGCTCTCCGAGATCCTCTGGATCCTCAACGCTTACATCCTGGTCTACGCGGTACTGCTGATCACCGCGGGCCGGCTCGGCGACCTGTACGGCCCCAAGATGCTCTTCCTCGCCGGCCTGGTGGTGTTCACCGCCGCGTCGGTGGCGTGCGGCTTCGCGCAGAACCCGACCCAGCTGATCATCTTCCGGATCATCCAGGGCCTCGGCGGCGCGCTGCTCACCCCGCAGACGCTCTCGGTCATCACGATGATCTTCCCCCCGGACAAGCGCGGCGCGGCGTTCGGCCTGTGGGGTGCGGTGGCCGGCGTGGCCACGCTGGCCGGCCCGGTACTGGGCGGCTGGCTGGTCACCAACTTCGGCTGGCGCTGGATCTTCTTCGTCAACCTGCCGATCGGCATCGTCACGCTGATCATGGCTGCGATCGTCATGCCCACCATCAAGCTCAACCGCAGGCACCGGCTCGACCTGCCCGGCGTCACCCTGTCGACCGCGGCGCTCTTCCTGATCACGTTCGGCCTCATCGAGGGCCAGTCGCACCGCTGGGGCAAGGTCTGGGGACCGTTCACGATCGTCGAGATCATCGCGGCCGGCGTCGTGCTGCTGGGCCTCTTCCTCTACCTGCAGTGGGCGGGCCGCAACGGCGAGCCGCTGGTGCCGTTCAGCATCTTCCGCGACCGCAATTTCTCGATCATGAACTTCGTCGTCATGGCGGTCGCGTTCGGCATGTTCGGCATGTTCCTGCCCCTGACGATCTTCCTGCAGTCGGTGCTCGGGTTGAGTGCGCTGCAGGCCGGCCTCACGTTCGCGCCGATGTCGTTGATCTCGATGTTCGTCGCGCCGATGGCCGGGCGCCTCGCGGACAAGGCCGGCAAGTGGATCCTGTTCGTCGGCATGAGCCTCTTCGCCGGCGGCATGGGCCTCATCATCGCCGCGTCCCATCTGGGCATGAGCCGCTGGCACCTGCTGCCCGGCCTGATCGTGGCCGGCTTCGGCCTCGGCATGACCTTCGCGCCGCTGCAGACCGTCGCGATGCGCAACGTGCAGCCGCGGATGGCCGGTGCCGCGTCCGGGCTGATCAACACCACCCGTCAGCTCGGCGGCGTCATCGGTTCCGCCGCGGTGGGCGCGCTGCTCCAGGCGCAGCTCGCCGACAAGCTGAAGGCGGCTGCGGTCACGCACGTCGCGCAGTTGCCGCCGGACGTACCGCCCCAGGTGAAGTCGGGCGTCCTCAACGGGTTCAGCCACGCATCGGGTGACCTGCAAGTCGGCACCGGCCAGAACGGCATCTCGCTCGGCGGCGTGCCGGAGGCCTTCCGCGGCGTGGTCGGCCGGCTGGTCAAGACGATCTTCGACGAGGGCTACACCAACGCCATGCGGGTCACCCTGTGGCTGCCGATCGCGGTGATGGGTGTCGCGGCGCTGTCCATCATCCTGGTGAAGGGCCATCGAAAGCAGGTCGCCGAGGAAGCGGCCGACAGCGAACCCGCGAGCGCCGTCGTGGCCGGCGGCGGCCACTGACACCGCGCTTCACGGAGCGAGGGACTTCTCGAAGCAGGTGCTGAGCGGGTTGCCGACGTACTCGCCGAAGGTGGGGATCTGCCGGTACCCCGCGGCCTTGTACAGACCGATGGCCGGTGCGAGGAAGCTGCCCGTCTCCAGCCGCAGCGTGTGGTACCCGCGCATGGTGGCCCGCTCCTCCAGTGCCGCCAGGATCAGGCGCGAGAAGCCCCGGCCCCGGTGCGCCGGCCGCACGTACATCCGCTTGATCTCGCCGATACCGGCTTCGAGGTGCTGCAGCCCGCCGCACGCCATCGGTCGCCCGTCCAGGTACCCGAGGACGTATTCGACGCCGTCCCGCGGCGGGTACGGCACCGTACCGTCGACCGAGGCCAGCTCCGCCTGCTGCTCGTTGACGAGCTGCCGGAGCATGCGATCCCCTGCCGTCGTCAGCGAGATGAGCACTGAACGACGCTAGTCGACGCCCATTTCCGGCGAGTTACCTGTCTCTTCCGGGGGACGCTGCCGGCGCTCCTTGCGGGCGGCCAGCCGCTGCGCGGCCGTCGGGCGGCCCGACTCCTCGTCCAGCCGGTGGTCGGTACCGCGCGGACCGGGGGTGTACTCCTGGCCGGCGAAGTGGGTGGGCTGCCAGTCGAACTCCCGATCGCCGATGCGCACCAGGCTGCCCGGCTCCGCACCGGACTTGGCCAGCACCTCCTCGACGCCCAGCCGGGCGAGCCGGTCCGCGAGGAACCCGACCGCCTCGTCGTTGTCGAAGTTGGTCTGCCGCACCCAGCGCTCCGGCTTGCCGCCCCGCACCAGGTACCCGCCGTCGTCCTCCTGCTCGACGGTGAACCCGTCGTCGTTCACGGCCAGCGGACGAAGGATGATCCGGGTCGCCTCGGCGGCCGGCGCGGTCGCCCGGTGCTGGCGCACCACCTCGGCGAGCGCGAACGTGAGCTCCTTGAGACCCTCCCGGGTCGCCGCGCTCACCTCGTACACCGGCATGCCGCGCGATTCGAGGTCGGGCCGGACGATCTCGGCGAGGTCCCGCCCGTCGGGCACATCGATCTTGTTGAGCACGACGATCCGCGGCCGGTCGGCGAGGCCCCCGTACGCGAGCAGCTCCCGCTCGATCGCGTCGATGTCCGCGACCGGGTCGCGGCCCGGCTCCATGGTCGCGGTGTCCACCACGTGCACCAGCACGGCGCACCGCTCGATGTGGCGCAGGAACGCGAGGCCGAGCCCCTTGCCGGACGCCGCACCGGGGATGAGCCCGGGCACGTCGGCGATCGTGAACGTCTCGTCGCCCGCCCGCACGACGCCGAGGTTGGGTACCAGCGTGGTGAACGGGTAGTCCGCGATCTTGGGTCGCGCCGCCGAGAGTACCGAGATGAGCGAGGACTTGCCGGCGCTGGGGAAGCCCACCAGCCCGACGTCGGCGACGCTCTTCAGCTCGAGGACCACGTCCAGCCGGTCACCGGGCTCGCCCAGCTCGGCGAAGCCGGGAGCCTTGCGCCTGCTGTTGGCGAGCGCCGCGTTGCCCCGACCGCCCCGACCGCCCCGCGCCGCGACGAACGCGGTGTCCTCGCCGACCAGATCGGCGAGCACCTCACCGTCGCCGGTCTGCACCACGGTGCCGTCGGGTACCCGAAGCACCAGATCCTCGCCGTTGGCGCCGTGCCGGTTGCTACCCTGGCCGCCCTTGCCGTTCTCGGCCTTGACGTGCGGCCGGAAGTGGAAGTCCAGCAGTGTGTGCACGCCCGGGTCGACAACCAGTGTCACGTTGCCGCCGTGCCCGCCGTTGCCGCCGTCCGGGCCGCCGAACGGCTTGAACTTCTCGCGCAGGATCGAGGCACAGCCGTGGCCACCATCGCCGGCCTGGACGTGCAACACCACGCGGTCGACGAAGTTGGTCACGAGAGAACCTCCGGGATCGCCGGAGGGATCAGCCCTGCGCCGGAACGATGCTGACGATCTTGCGACCGCGCCTGGTGCCGAACTGGACACTGCCCGTGGCCAGCGCGAACAGGGTGTCGTCGCTACCGCGTCCGACAAGGTCACCCGGGTGGAACTTGGTGCCCCGCTGGCGGATCAGGATCTCGCCCGCGTTGACCCGCTGGCCACCGAACCTCTTGACGCCCAGCCGCTGCGCCGACGAGTCACGCCCGTTGCGCGAGCTGGACGCGCCCTTCTTGTGCGCCATTGCTCAATCTCCCCATCGCTGCGGGCCTCCGGGCCCGCCCTCAGTATGCCGACCGGTGCACCGCCGGTGCGGCGGTTACCTGCCGGTCGAGATGCCGGTCACCTTCACGCGGGTCAGCGGCTGGCGGTGACCCTGGCGCTTGTGGTAGCCGGTCTTGCTCTTGAACTTGTGGATCCGGATCTTGGGGCCCTTGGTGTGCTCGACGACCTCCGCCGTCACCGCCACGCTGGCCAGTTGTGCCGCGTCGGTCACCAGGTCTTCGCCGTCCACCAGCAGCACCGCCGCCAACGACACACCGTCGCCGGGCTTGCCGACGAGCTTCTCGACCTCGATCACGTCGCCCTCGGCAACCTTGTACTGCTTGCCGCCGGTCTTGACGATCGCGTACATCGGACGCGGACTCCCTGTCGTTTGAGGCTGACCAGCGTGGCCGCTGGTGGATGGATCACGGTGCGCACAGACATGCGACAACCCGAGCGTGGGCCGGATGCAAGGGTACGCCATGGGTACCGGTACTCCCAAACCGGAGGGAGGGCTCAGACGCACACCTTGTTCATCTCGTCCGTCGCCCGGGTCAGCTTCTCGATCACCGGAGCCAGATCGGACGCGGACCTGACGCCGGACAGCAGGGCCGGATCGGTCGCCAGCGTGGTGATCTGATCGGCCGTGTGCCGGGCGGCCGCCCGCACCTCGCTGTCGTCCGCCGGGCCGGCCGCCGTCCGGATCTTGGTGGCCAGCGTCCTGAGCCGCCCCTGCGCGCTGGTCCGCGCCTTGTCCGCCGCGGCCTTGTTGCCGCCGGTCAGGTGCCCGGCCAGGGTGCCGAGGTCGCCCCCGAAGGCGGCGGCACCCTCGGCGATGGCCCGGTTGATCGTGTCACACACCTGCCTCGTGTCGGCCGTCACGGGGACGGAGGCACGGGTGGACGGGCTCGCCGGCACGGCCGCGCCGGCCGGACTCGTACCGCCGGCCGACGGGGTACCGCCCCCGTTGGCGGCACAGCCGGCGAGGCCGACCACCATCGCGGCCATCGGGGCCAGGCTCAGCACGGCCAGGCGTCGCATCAATGCTCCTCGTGATCTCTCCGCTGCCGGTTCACACAGCTCCCGGTCACACACAGGGGCGAAGTCTACGCACGCCACGCAAGCTTCGGATCGAACGGTCTCAATACCAAGAGGCCGTACACGTCAGGGACGGGTGCGCCGCCGCGAGGCCCAGATCACCCGGCGCCGGCCGCCCAGCACCGCGCTGGCGGGCTCGGCCGAGGTCCCCGGGACGCCGTCGCCCCGGCTGTCGACCGCGTCGGGATCATCGGCAGAGGCCCGGAAATGCCCGTTTTCCCCGACCGGTACCGTGCCGATCGGCTCGAACTCGGCCTCCCCGCTGTCGCCGCGATCCTCGGCCGCGTCCGCCTCGATCGTGTCGAGGAGATCCTCCTCCGCGAGGTCGTCCTCGGCGAGATCCTCGTCCGCGAGATCGTCGGACCCGAGCCGCTCCGCGAGATCATCGGACCCGAGCCGCTCCGCGAGATCGTCGGACCCGAGCCGTTCCACCGAGTCGTCGTCCGAGTCGAGATCGTCGTCGGCCAGGTCGGGGGCCACCGCGGCACGGCCGGTGCCGGCCCACTCCGCGCCGGCCAGCGCCGGCGCCTCCTCGTCCAGCTGGTCCGGCTCGGCGGTGGCGGGCACCGCCGCGGCACCCCGGCGCCCGCGCCGGCGCCCGGTCGGGGCCGCCACCGGCTCCGGGGCCACCTTCGCCGGCTGCCGGCGCTCGGACACCGGATCGGTGTGGATGATCAGGCCGCGGCCCTTGCAGTGCTCGCAGGTCTCGCTGAACGCCTCCAGCAGGCCCTGGCCGATCCGCTTGCGCGTCATCTGCACCAGCCCCAGCGAGGTGATCTCGGTGACCTGGTGCTTGGTGCGGTCGCGCCCGAGGCACTCGGTCAGCCGGCGCAGCACCAGGTCGCGGTTGGACTCCAGCACCATGTCGATGAAGTCGATCACGATGATGCCGCCCTGGTCGCGCAGCCGCAGCTGGCGCACGATCTCCTCGGCCGCCTCCAGGTTGTTGCGGGTGACCGTCTCCTCTAGGTTGCCGCCGGTACCGGTGTACTTCCCGGTGTTGACGTCGATCACCGTCATCGCCTCGGTACGGTCGATCACGAGCGAGCCGCCGGAGGGCAGGTACACCTTGCGGTCCAGGCCCTTGAGGATCTGCTCGTCGATCCGGCGCTCGACGAAGACGTCGGCGCGGCCGGTGTGCCGGTGCAGCCGCGGAACGAGGTCCGGCGAGACGTGCTTGAGGTACATCTCGACCATCTCGTACGCGTCCGGGCCTTGGATCACGAGTTCCTTGAAGTCCTCGTTGAACAGGTCCCGGACCACCCTGATCACCAGGTCCGGCTCCTCGTACAGGAGTACCGGCGCGCCACCCTCGGCCGCCTTCGCCTGGATGTCCGACCACTGCGCCTGCAGGCGGGTGACGTCACGCTCCAGCTCGTCGGCCGCGGCACCCTCGGCGGCGGTACGGACGATCACGCCCGCGCCGTCGGGGATGAGGTCCTTGAGGACGTCGCGCAGCCGCCGCCGCTCGTTGTCCGGCAGCTTGCGGCTGATCCCGGAGGCGTTGCCGTGCGGCACGTACACCAGGTGCCGGCCGGACAGCGCGATGTGGCTGCTCAGCCGGGCACCCTTGTGCCCGATCGGGTCCTTGGTCACCTGCACCAGCACCGAGTCGCCCGACTTGAGGGCCTGCTCGATCGAGCGCGCCCGACCCTCCAGGCCGGTGGCGTCCCAGTTGACCTCGCCGGCGTACAGCACGGCGTTGCGCCCGCGCCCGATGTCGACGAAGGCCGCCTCCATGCTGGGCAGCACGTTCTGCACCTTGCCCAGGTACACGTTGCCGACCATCGAGGCCGTGCTCGCCCGGGTCACGTAGTGCTCCACGAGCACGCCGTCCTCGAGCACGCCGATCTGGGTGCGGTCGCCCCGTTCCCGGATCACCATGGCGCGGTCGACCGCCTCGCGGCGGGCCAGGAACTCCGACTCGGACAGGATCGGCGGCCGGGTGCGGCGCTGTTCCCGGCCGTCCCGGCGGCGCTGGCGCTTGGCCTCCAGCCGGGTGGATCCGGATACCCCCTGCACCTCGTCCCGGGGTGCCCTCGGCTGCCGGACCTTCACGACCGTGACCACGCCGTCCTCGGCCGTCTCGGTCGCCTCGTTGGCCGAGGAGCCGCGGCGGCGGCGCCGCCGGCGGCGGGTCAGCGGCTCGTCGGCCTCGGCCTCCTCCTCCGCCTCGGGCTCCTCCCCGGCGGCCTCGGCGCCGGGCTCGTCGTCCTCGCCGAATTCCTCGCCGTGCGTGCCGCGGCCCCGGCCGCGGCCGCGGCGGCCGCGCCGGCGGCGCCGCCGGCCGCCGACCATCTCGTATTCGTCGTCGTCCTCGGTGTCCTCGGCCTCTTCGGCCTCCGCGGTGCCGGTCTCCG
Organism: Micromonosporaceae bacterium; assembly: GCA_039649115.1. Classification (GTDB taxonomy): domain Bacteria; phylum Actinomycetota; class Actinomycetes; order Mycobacteriales; family Micromonosporaceae; genus DATEJJ01. Next base: position 51,755 of record JBBWZQ010000057.1, read on the forward strand.
CGGCCGTCTCCACAGGTTCGGGGGTACGCCGGGAGCGGCGCCGGGACCGTGAGCGGCCAGTCTCCCCGGCCTCCTCGGCCTCGTCCCTGGACTCGGCACCGCGAGACTCGGCACCGCGCGATTCGGCACCGCGAGACTCGGCACCGCGCGATTCGGGACCGCGAGACTCGGCACCGCGTGACTCCGCCGGGCGGGACCCGCCGGCACGGGACGCGGCGGCGCGGGATCTGGTGGCCCTCGGCGCGGGACCGCCGGGCTCGACGCCACCGGCCTGCGCGGCACCGGCGTCCGCGGCGCGGGACTCGACCGGCTCGACCGGTACCTCCGGCGCCATGAACAGGACGGTGGCGGCGGCCGGTGCCTTGCGCCGCCGGCTCGGTGGCGCCTCGACCGCCTCGGCCGGTGGCGGGACCGGCGCGGCGCCCGGCTCCTCGCCCGCGACCGGGGCCGCCACCGAGGTGGCCGCCTTCCGGCGGCGGCTGCGGGGCGCCGGGGCTTCCGTACCCTCCTGGGCTTCTTGTGTAGACACGCCGGGTTCATCGGTGTCGGCGGCGCGCCGGCGGCGCCGGCTGGCCCGCGCGGGTGGCGCGTTCTCGGCGTCCGGAGCGGACGAGGGCTGCTCGCCCCCGGCCGGCTCCACGCTGTCGGTGGTCGCCGGCTCCGCCGCGGCCTTGGTCGTGCGCCGACGCGTCGGGCGCGCCCGGCGGGTCGTACCGGTCCCGCCGGCATCGCCGGCTGGCTGGGCGGCGGTCTGCTCGCCTGTTGGCTCGTTTTCGAGCATGTCGGAACGTTCTCCAGTTCTGGCTTCCCCGGGCGCGTTGCCGCAGCCACGCAGGGACGCCGCGTGTGTTCCCGCCATCCGCGCCGGAGCGCGGGTGGTGCGAAGTCTCCAGCTCCGTCTAAGCCGGCGGAGCTCCGATGACTGCCTGGTCGCGGTCCGCCAGCAGCGGATCCACGAGTCCCCCCTGCGCGGTGAGCGTGCCCTGGGCCAGCCGCGTCACCATTGGTGGTGCCGGCGGCTCCAGGTCGGCCACGACGCGCAGACCGGAAAGGACGTCATCGGGTCGTACGGACGGGGTCACCTGCCGTACGACAAGGTCGAGTATCGCACACCGTGCCGCGTTGACCCCGGAAGGTGCCCCCATTGACGTGAGGCGGACCACCGGACTCCGTGCGTCAAACGTGCGCCGGCCCTGTTTCGTGAGCCGCTCGACCAGCACCTCGGGCGCGTCGAGGAACGCGGTGACGGCCCGGGAGAGCTGCTCCAAAGGTACCCCGGCCAGCTCGATGCGCCAGTGCGACGCATCGATCCGGTCGGCCAGGCCGGCGCCCTGTGCGGCCACCGCCTCCAGCACGTCCAGCCCGGGCGACAGCGCGGCGTCCAGGGCGTCCCGTACCTGGTCGGGCTCGACCGGGCGGCGTACCGCGATCTCCAGGTACTCCGCCTCGCTGGCCACTCCGGTCGGCGCCGCGCTGGCGTACGAGATCCGCGGGTGCGGACTGAAGCCGTGCGAGAAGGCGATCGGCACCCCCGCCCGCAGTACCGCCCGTTCGAACGCGCGAGCAAAGTCACGGTGTGAGGTGAATCGCATCGGCCCCCGCTTGGCGTACCGCAGGCGGATCCGCTGGACCACCGGGTCCTGGGGATTGTCCGGCTGTCGCTTGACGATCTCCTGATCTCCTTACTGCGATACGGGGGTGAGCGGGAGCAGTTTGCGACCCGTGGGCCCGATCTGGATCTCGGTGTCCATGCTCGGGCACACGCCGCAGTCGAAGCACGGCGTCCAGCGGCAGTCGTCCTGCTCGTACCCGGACAGCGCGTCCTGCCAGTCCTGCCACAGCCAGTCCTTGTCCAGGCCGGAGTCCAGGTGGTCCCAGGGCAGTACCTCAAGCTCGTCACGCTCGCGCGTGGTGAACCAGTCCAGGTCGACCCCGAAGCCGGGCAGCACCTGGGCGGCCGCGTCCACCCAGCGCTGGTACGAGAAGTGCTCGGACCAGCCGTCGAACCGCCCGCCCAGCTCCCAGACCCGGCGGATCACCGCGCCGATCCGCCGGTCGCCACGGGACAGGAGGCTCTCGATGTGCGAGGGCTTTCCGTCGTGGTAGCGGTAGCCGATGGCCCGGCCCAGCGACCGGTCCGCGTTGATCGCCTGCTTGAGCAGCTTCAACCGGTTGTCGATGGTCTCCGGTGCGGTCATCCCCACCCACTGGAACGGGGTGTGCGGCTTGGGTACGAAGCCGCCGATGGAGACCGTGCAGCGCACGTCGCGGCTGCCGGTCGCCTCCCGCCCGGCGCGGATCACCTCGTGCGCCAGCCGGGCGATCTGCACCACGTCGTCGTCGGTCTCGGTGGGCAGGCCACACATGAAGTACAGCTTCACCTGCCGCCAGCCGTGCGTGTACGCGGTGACGACCGTACGGATCAGATCCTCCTCGGTGACCATCTTGTTGATCACTTTGCGGATCCGCTCCGAGCCGCCCTCCGGCGCGAAGGTCAGGCCGCTGCGCCGCCCGTTTCGGGACAGCTCCTCGGCCAGCGTGATGTTGAACGCGTCCACCCGGGTGCTGGGCAGCGACAGCGAGATGTTCTCGCCCTCGTACCGGTCGGCCAGGCCCTTCGCCACCTCGGCGATCTCCGAGTGGTCGGCCGAGGACAGCGACAGCAGCCCGACGTCGTCGAAGCCCGAGTTCGCCAGCCCCTGCTCGACCATGTCGCCGATCGTGGTGATCGAGCGCTCCCGCACCGGCCTGGTGATCATCCCGGCCTGGCAGAACCGGCAGCCCCGGGTGCAGCCGCGGAAGATCTCCACGGCGTACCGCTCGTGCACGGTCTCGGCGAGCGGCACCAGCGGCTTCTTCGGGTACGGCCAGGCGTCCAGGTCCATCGTGGTGCGCTTGTGCACCCGGAACGGCACGCCCGCCCGATTGGGCACCACCCGCTGGATCCGACCGTCGGGCAGGTAGTCGACGTCGTAGCAGCGCGGCACGTAGACGTTTCCGGTGCCGGCCAGGCGCAGCAGCAGGCCGTCGCGCCCGCCCGGCCGCCCGGCCGCCTTCCAGTCCCGCACGATCGCGCTGATCTCCAGTACCGACTCCTCGCCGTCACCCAGCACCGCGGCGTCGATGAACTCGGCGATCGGCTCCGGGTTGAACGAGGCGTGCCCGCCGGCGATCACCAGCGGGTGCTCCCCGCCCCGGTCGGCCGCGGCCAGCGGGATGCCGGCGAGGTCGAGCGCGGTGAGCAGGTTGGTGTAGCCCAGCTCGGTGGCGAAGGACACGCCCAACAGGTCGAACGCGCCGACCGGCCGGTGCGCCTCCACCGTGAACTGCGGTACGGCGTGCTCGCGCATCAGCGCTTCGAGGTCGGGCCAGACCGCGTAGGTGCGCTCCGCCAGCACGTCGGGCAGCTCGTTGAGGATCTCGTACAGGATCTGGATGCCCTGGTTGGGCAGCCCGACCTCGTACGCGTCCGGATACATCAGCGCCCACCGTACGGACGCCGAGTCCCAGTCCTTGACCACCGCGCCCAGTTCACCACCGACGTACTGGATGGGCTTGGTCACCCGGGGCAGCAGTTGCTCCAGCTTCGGCCAAACACTCTCCATGGGGTCCAACACTACGCGGAGGGCTCGTCCCGGGTTGCGTACCTGTCGACGTACTCCTGTCCGGAGAGACGGCGGATGTGCGCCATGATGTCGTCGGTGATCTCCCGCAGCAGCTTGGGGGTGCGCCGGCCGCCCGCGTGCTCCGAATAGTCGAGCGGGGCGCCCACCCGCATCCCGATCGAGTGGCCCAGCCGGGGCAGCCGGGCACCGATCGGCTGCACCCGGTCGGTGCCCATCATGGCGACCGGGATCACCGGCACGTTCGCCTCCAGCGCGATCCGGGCGATGCCGGTGCGCCCGCGGTACATGCGGCCGTCCGGGGAGCGGGTGCCTTCCGGGTAGATGCCGAACAGGCCGCCGTCCTTCAGCACCGCCAGCGCGATCTCCAGCGCGGTGAGCGCCGCCCGCCCGTTGCCCCGGTCCACCGGGATCTGCCGGATGCCGCGCATCAACGCCGAGGTCATCCGCCCCTTGATCCCGTCGCCGACGAAGTACTCGGCCTTCGCCAGGAAGGTGATCTCCCTGGGCGCCAGCGCCGGCAGGAAGATCGAGTCGGCCACCGAGAGGTGGTTGCTCGCCAGGATGGCCGCACCCTCGGCCGGGATGTGCTCGAGGCCATGGGTCCAGGGTCGCCACAGGCCCCGGACCAGCGGGGCGACCGTGTACCTGCCGAATGTGTAGAGCGGAGCCACCCGATCTACGGTAGCTGGCCTGCGCCGGGAGCTTGCGGGTCCGCGCCGGTGACACTGACCGAGACCCGCACCCGCTCACCCTCGCCGACCTCGCCTTCGAAGGCGTCCGGCCCGGCCGGGCCGAGGGTCACCGACACCGCCAGCGTCTCGCGCGCGACGAACTCCCGGTGCGCCTCGACCGCGGCCGACACCTCGGGCGAGGCCTCGACCACCAGCGCGATCCGGTCCGCGACGTCCAGCCCGGCGGCACGGCGCGCCTGCTGCACCACCCGTACCACATCGCGGGCCAGCCCTTCGGCGGCGAGTTCCGGCGTGACCCTGGTGTCCAGGACCACGACGCCCTCGCCGCCGGGCAGCGGCGCCGAGTGTTCGGCGTCCGCGGCGACCAGCTTCAGCTCGTACTCCCCCTCCCGCAGCGGCACGCCGCCCGCGGTGACCACGCCGTCGGTGACCGACCAGTCGCCGGCCTTGACCGCCTTGATGACCTGCTGCACCTGGCCGCCGAGGCGCGGCCCGAGCAGCCGCGGCACCACGGTCAGCACCCGCTCGCAGTAGTCGGCCAGCTCGCCGGTGAACTCCACCGCCTTCACGTTGACCTCGTCGGCGACCAGGTCGGTGAGGGCCCGCAGCCGCTGCGCGTCCGGCGCCGCGACGGTCAGCGACGGCAGCGGCAGCCGTACCCGAAGCCCCTTCGCCTTGCGCAGCGACAGGGCCGCGGAGCAGACGTCGCGCACCGCGTCCATGGTGGACACCAGCGCCGGGTCGGCCGGGAACCGCGCCGCGTCGGGCCAGTCGGCCAGGTGCACCGAGCGCTCGCCGGTCAGCCCGCGCCAGATCTCCTCGGCGGTCAGCGGGGCCAGCGGCGCGACCACCCGGCACAGGGTCTCCAGGACCGTGTACAGGGTGTCGAACGCGTCCCGGTCGCCGGCCCAGAACCGGTCGCGCGAGCGGCGCACGTACCAGTTGGTCAGCGCGTCCAGGTAACCGCGCACGGCGGTACAGGCGCCGGAGATGTCCTGCTCGTCCATGCGCGCGGTCACGTCCTCGACCAGCTGCCCGGTCTTCGCCAGCACGTACCGGTCCAGCAGGTCCGGCGAGTCGAACCGGCGCACCGCCTGGTACGAGTCCGCGTTCGCGTACAGCGTGAAGAAGTACCAGACGTTCCACAGTGGAAGGAGCACGTGCCGGGTCGAGTCGCGGATGGTGGACTCGCTGACGATGACGTCGCCGCCGCGCAGCACCGGCGAGGACATCAGGGTCCACCGCATCGCGTCCGACCCGTACCGGTCGAACATCGCGTAGACGTCGGGGTAGTTGCGCAGGCTCTTGGACATCTTGCGCCCGTCGGAGCCCAGCACGATGCCGTGCACCACGCAGTTGCCGAAGGCGGGCCGGTCGAACAGCGCCGTGGCCAGTACGTGCAGGGTGTAGAACCAGCCGCGCACCTGCGGGATGTACTCGACGATGAAGTCGCCGGGGTAGTGGCTCTCGAACCAGTCCGCGTTCTCGAACGGGTAGTGCACCTGGGCGAACGGCATCGAGCCGGACTCGAACCAGCAGTCCAGCACCTCGGGCACCCGGCGCATCACCGAGCGACCGGTCGGGTCGTCCGGGTTGGGCCGGGTCAGCTCGTCGATGCCGGGCCGGTGCAGGTCGGTGACGCGCACACCGAAGTCGGCTTCGAGGCAAGCCAGCGAGCCGTACACGTCCACGCGCGGGTACGCCGGGTCGTCGGACTTCCAGACCGGTATCGGCGAGCCCCAGAACCGGTTGCGGCTGATCGACCAGTCGCGCGCGTTGGACAGCCACTTGCCGAACGAGCCGTCCTTGATGTGCTCGGGCACCCAGTGGATCTGCTGGTTCAGCTCCACCATCCGGTCCCGGAACCGGGTGACGGCCACGAACCAGGAGGAGACGGCCTTGTAGACCAGCGGGGTGTCGCAGCGCCAGCAGTGCGGGTACGAGTGGGTGTACGTGTCGTGCCGCACCACCCGGCCGTGCGCCTTGAGGTCGGCGATCACCGGCTTGTTCGCCTCGAACACCTGCAGCCCCTGGTACGCCGGTACCAGCGCGGTGAACCGGGTGTGGTCGTCCACCGTGACCACGGTCGGTATCCCGGCCGCGATGCACGCGTTCTGGTCGTCCTCGCCGAACGCGGGTGCCAGGTGCACCACCCCGGTGCCGTCCTCGGTCGTCACGAAGTCGGCCACCAGCACCTGGTACGCCTCCGGACCGGCCTGGTCGACGAGGAAGCCGAACAGCGGCGTGTACCGGCGCCCGGCCAGCTCCGCGCCGGTGACCGTACCGACCGGGGTGTAGTCGGCCAGCTCCTTCGCGTACGCACCGACCCGGGCGGTACCCAGCGCGACCCGCTGACCGTCCTTCTCCAGCACCGTGTACTCGATGTCCGGGCCGACCGCGAGCGCCAGGTTGGACGGCAGCGTCCACGGTGTGGTCGTCCAGACGAGCAGCCTGAGCGGGCCCTCCTCGGCGGTGGGCAGCAGGTCGAACGCGACGGTCAGCGCCGGGTCGTGCCGGTCGCGGTAGACGTCGTCCATCCGCGTCTCGGTGTTCGACAGCGGCGTCTCGCAGCGCCAGCAGTACGCCAGCACCCGGAAGCCCTCGTAGACCAGCCCCTTGTCGTGCAGGGTCTTGAAGGCCCACATAACGCTTTCCATGTAGTCCGGGTCGAGGGTCTTGTAGTCGTTGGCGAAGTCGACCCAGCGGGCCTGCCGCGTGACGTAGCGCTCCCAGTCCTTCGTGTAGCGCAGCACCGACGAGCGGCACGCCTCGTTGAACCTCGCCACGCCGAGGGCGACGATCTCGGCCTTGGTCGTGATGCCGAGCTGCTTCTCCGCCTCGACCTCGGCCGGCAGCCCGTGGCAGTCCCAGCCGAAGCGCCGCTCCACCCGCCGGCCGCGCATGGTCTGGTACCGCGGCACCACGTCCTTGACATAGCCGGTGAGCAGGTGCCCGTAGTGGGGCAGGCCGTTGGCGAAGGGCGGTCCGTCGTAGAAGACGTACTCGTTGGCCCCGGCCGCCCGGCTCTCGACCGAGGCGGCGAACGTCTTGTCCGCCGTCCAGTAGTCGAGGACGCGCGTCTCCACGGCGGGCAGGTCGGGACTCGCCGGTACCCCGGCGTCGGAGTTGTGCTTCGGGTACACCATGTCTCCTCGCGCTACGTCAAGACGCCCGTACGCGAGGACGAGTGCCGGGAGCACCCGCGGTACCACCTCGCTTGACGGTCCCGCGGGACCGTCCGCTCGTTGGTCGGCTGTGACGGGCCGATCCCGTCCGGTTCTACTCGGGCCGGCGGCTGCTACTCGGGCCGGCGGCCCTTTCTTCCGGAGGCTCACCGGTGATGGCCGGGTCGAAGCCTGTCCCGCAAGAGTACCCGACGCCGCCGGTGGGCTCACCCGGATACTCAGGCCCTCGGCCCCCGCTCCTCCTCCGGCGCGGCCAGCCAGCCGGAGAGCCAGTCGTAGACCGAGGGCTCCAGGACCAGCCAGACCCCGCCGGTGTGCCCGCCCTGCGGCACGAGCACCGTGGTGACCGACAGCGGCGGCCGGGCGGCCGCCACGAAGTGCTGCAGGCTCGCGTACCCGTTGCGGTCGTCGCGCGCGGACGACAGGAACACCGGCATGTCCGGTACGGGCAGGTGCTGGATCCTCCACAGTGGACTGTTTTCCAGGCGCAGCCGGCGGTCGCCCCGGTAGAGGTCGCCGGTGGTGCGGTCGGTCAACGCCCAGAAGTAGCCGGACAGGCTCGCCGTCGCCGCGAACATGTCCGGGTTGCGCAGCGCGAGGTTCACCGCGCAGAAGCCGCCGGTGGAGGTACCCACGATGCCCCAGCCGGCCCGGTCGGTACGCACCCGGAACTGCTCGGTCACGGCCGCCCGGACGTCCCTGGTCAGGAACGTCTCCCACTGCTGCCCGCCGGCCGCGTTGACGCACTCGCTGTCGTGCGTCGGACTGGTGTACTGGTACGGGAAGATCGCCACGGTCGGGGCCATCCGGCCGGCCTGGATCTCCCGGTCCAGCATCCGTGCCGCGTGCAGGCTGACCAGCCAGGTGTTGGGCGAGCCGGGGAAGCCGTCGACCGCCTCGACCACCGGGTACAGGGTGTGCGCGTGAGCCGGCGCGCCGTACCCGGGCGGCAGGTACGCGTACGCGGAGACGCTGATCCCGCTGATCCGGCCCACGATCGTGAAGGTCACCACCCGGCTGCCGCCCTGCCCCTGGCTGACCACGCGGCCCGGCTTCACGGTGCCGGTCCGGGCGCCCGGACCGAGCAGTTGGGACCAGGTCGTGTAGAGGTTCAGCTTGAGGTTGACCGTGATCCCAGCCACCGCCAGCGACCCGGCCACGCAGGCCAGGACGGTCAGCACCCGCAGCGGCCAGGCCCAGAACCGCTTCGTCGCCTTCCACGCCCACGCGGTCAGCACGGCCAGGGCGACACAGCCGGCCACCGCGACGGCGTCGGTGGCGATGCCGTTGGGTTCCATGCGTCGCCTCCCTAGGACAGCACCGGTCGCGCGCCCGCGGCCCGGGCCGGCGTGGCGCGGGGTGGGCCCGGGGTGAATTCGGACCGCGGGTGCGGCCGCCGCGGCCTGGGCTTGGGCGGGATGCCGATCGGGCCGATCTCCGGCGGGTTGAGCGGTGCCGGCAGCAGCGGGTAGATCCAGGCCATTGCGGCGGACAGGCGGGCCGGAGCGGTCCCCACGAGCAGCAGCCGCACCGCCGGCGGGAGTACGCCGCCGGCCACCCTGGCCACCAGGCACCTCGGCTGCTCCAGGGAGCCGTGCCGCACCTGCGCCAGTACCAGCGGCGGCAGCGGGGCGGCACCGTCGGCGATCACCACCCCGTCCTGGTACCGCTCGGGACGCTGGGCGAGTGCGGTCAGGGCCAGCGCGGCGTCCGCCCCGATGCCGACGAGCGCCCAGCCGTGCGAGCTGACGCGCACGTCGAGGCTGAGCGCGTACGGCAGCCGGTCGGTGACCGTACCCCCTGCACCAGCGGCAGCGGTGCCGGCCGCGCGGGACAGGCGGAGGAAGACCACGACGGCGGCCCTGCTCTGGACCATGGTCTCCAGCACCTGCCGGTCGTTCCAGGCGCCCTGGGCCGGTCCGGTCTGCGGCGGCGCGGCCACCACGATCACCGGAAAGCGCAGCGCCGGCCCGTCGAAGTACGCCTGGGGCGCGAAGACCGTCGGCGCGCCGGCCAGTCCCCAACCGCCCCAACCGGGCGGCTCCCAGGCAAAGGTCACGCCGTGCTTCGCGCCGCGCAGGTCCCGGCCGTGCAGCCAGCCGTCCAGCCGCGCGGCGGGGACGGGCACCGGCTTCGGCTCGGGTACGGGGTGCAGCAGCGCGGCCCACGACGGGTAGAGGTCGAACGCCCGGTTGGCCACGACGCCGAGCGTGAACAGGGCCACCGCCTCGCACAGCAGGATGCTGACAGTGCGGGTGAACACCCTCGCCGGACCGCCGTGTCGCCAGCCGACGATGGTGAGCCCGATCGCCAGCTTGGTGCCGATCCAGCAGACGACCAGCAGCGGCAACCCGGTCAACGACAAGCCCGACCCCCACATCCGAGACCCGCCGCCATCTTCCCAGCGGACCCGGTAAAGCGGAAGTGAAGGATCCTTACAAGCTGTAGGTCAGGACAGGTCGGGGAACCAGAGGCCGATCTCGCGCTTGGCGCTGTCCGGCGAGTCCGAGGCGTGCACCAGGTTCTCCTGGTTGGACAGGGAGAGATCACCGCGGATCGTCCCGGGTGCCGCCTTGCGCCCGTCGGTCGCGCCGACCATGGTCCGCACCACGTCGATCGCCTGCTCGCCGGAGAGGATCGCCGCGACCAGCGGCCCGCTGGTCATGAACGCCTTGAGCGACGGATAGAAGCCCTTGTCGAGGTGCTCCGCGTAGTGCTGGTCGGCGAGCGTGGCGTCCATCGCGCGCAGCACCAGCGCGTCGATGGTGAAACCTCTTCGCTCGAACCGGCCGAGGATCTCGCCGACCAGCCCCCGGCCCACCCCGTCCGGCTTTATCAGTACCAGCGTCCGCTCACGCACGGCAGTCCTCCTCTTCGTGCCCGTGGTCGTATATTCGTCATTCCCCGGCGGGTCATATCCGAAGTCCCCCGGTAGGTGATGAGAGCCTAGACAGGTCCACTTCCCGTCAGGCGCCGGTACCCCAGATATCACCGACTCCATCGGCCACTTTCGCGGCTTCGCCACATGCGCCTGGCCGCGGAGCTTGCGGAGCGGCTACAGTCAGCGGTCCCATGGAGCGTGACGGACAACCTCCCGGGGAGGTCGTGCAGTGCCGAGTAACCGCCGCTGGTCGGTGTCGGACGGCCGCAAGCTCGCCACAGGCATCCTCGCCGTGTCCGCGTTCTTCATCGTCAGCGCGAGCGTCGGCGCGCAGAGCTGGGAACTGGCCGCGCTCGGCGTCGCGGTGCTCGCCGCCGGCATCACCCTCTACGTGGTGTCCGCCATGAACAGCCGGTCCTTCGCCTACGTCCCGGGGACGGCGCACGTGATCAGCAGTTCGCCGCCGCCCGCGGCGGCGTTGCAGGGCCGCTGCGAGATGCAGATCGTGGTGCACGCGCCGGGCATGGACGACGTCGCGGTCAAGATCAGAGACGCGGGGGTACCGGTCTCGAAGTGGCCCGACCCGGGAGCGACGCTGCCGATCCTCGTCGCCATCGGCGACCCGCGACGGGTCCGGGTGCTCTGGGACAACGTGCGCACGCACGGCGAGATGGCCGACGGCCGGGGCGAGGTCTTCGACGGTGACGTCGCGATCGACGAGCCCTACGACCTCTTCGACAGCTTCCCCGAACCGGCCTCTGTGGACGGCGACGAGAGCTACGTCGACGACCGCGTCATCGAGTTCGACATCGACCCGACCGGGGTCATCCTCGACCCCGATCCGCCGGCGGTCAGCGTGATCGACGCGAGCGTCGACGAGCCGGCCGGCGAGGATCCCGCCGCGGGCACGGCGGCGGAGTCCCCGCCCCCCGCCCGGACCGTGCCGCCGCGGCCCCGCCCCCGCCCGTCACCGCGCCCCTCCCCCCGACCGCGCCGCCCGGTGGAGTCGGTCGACCCGACCGGATCCTCGGTGGGGGGCATCGATCCGGACGCGGGCGACGGCGGCAGCTCGGTCGCGGTCGCGGACCGGCCCGGTGCCCGGGCGTCGACCGCCGAGCCGGGCGCCGGCCTCGCGACCGACCAGGAGTCCGGCGCGGCCGCCGAACCGGCGGCCACCGAGCCGGCCACCGGCCGGGCCGCGTCGAAGGAGCAGCCCGGCGACACCGACGATCCGCCCACCCTGCAGATCCAGCATCTGGTACCGGCCTCGCCCGCGGTACCGGCGATCCCCGACCCGGCACCGCCCCACGGCGCCCTGCCGGAGGAGGAGACCGGCGAGATCTCGGACGCGTACCTCGCCGTCTCGCCGCCACCCGGCCAGGGCGGGCCCGGTCCCGTCTACGGAGTCGGGGTCACGCTGTTCGTGTCCAACCTCGGCCGCTCGGTCTCGTTCTACCGCGACCTGCTCGGCTTCCAGCAGGTGGACATGGGCCCGGGCAGCGCGGTGCTGGAGTCCGGGGACGGGCGCATCGTGCTGCGCCGGGTCGTGGACATGGCCCCGGTCGACCGGCGCCTGGTCTACCTGCTGCTGGAGGTGGCCGACGTGCAGGTGGCCTACGAGGACCTACGCGCGCGGGGTGTGGAGTTCGTGCACCGGCCCCGCGCGGTGAGCCGGTACGAGCAGCTGGAGCTGTGGTCGGCGGCGTTCCGCGATCCCGACGGGCACGGCATCGCCCTGACCCGCTGGGACCTGCGCCACTAGCGGCCGAGGATGGTGCGGCGCACCGACAGCACGTAGATCCAGACGGCACCGAAGAGGATCCCGAGCACCAGCAGCGCGAGGTTGAACACCCCGCACAGCGCGAGCAGGCCCTGCAGCCCGAGGCCGGCGTACCAGGCCCAGCGGTGGCGCACCAGCCCGGCCAGCACCAGGCACGCGACCACGAGCGTGAGGATCGCGCCGATCGCGACGCCGGTCAGGTGCCCGGCCAGCTTGATCAACGGTACGATCGCCAGCAGCAGCACGATCGCCTCCATGACCAGGGCAGCGGCTCCCAGGCCCCGCACCGCCGCGGCCGGGTTGCGCAGCCCGGACCGCTGCTGGTTCTGGGAGGGCTGCTCGTCCTGGGGCTGCTGGTCCTGGGGCTGCTGGTCCTGGGACGGCTGGTCCTGGGACGGCTCGGTCATCTCCGGAACAGCTTCCGGGCGTCGGCCACGGTCATCACCGAGCCGGTAATGATCACTCCCGCCCCGGCCAGGCCGGCGTCGGAGTCCTCCTCGGCGAGGCTCACCGCGGTCGCGATCGCGTCGGGCAGCTCCGCCTCCACGTGTACCCGGTCCTCGCCGAACACCTCGACCGCCAGCACGGCCAGCCGCTGCACCGGCATTGCCCGGGACGAGCTGTTGCGGGTGACCACGACCGCGTCCACCACCGGTTCGAGCAGCTCCAGCTCGGCCTCTACGTCCTTGTCCACGAGCACCGCGAGTACCGCGACCAGGCGCCGGAAGCTGAACTCCTCGACGAGCGCGGTGACGGTGGCGGCCATGCCGTGCGGGTTGTGCGCCGCGTCCAGCAGGATGGTCGGCGCGGTCCGTACCCGCTCCAGCCGCCCCGGTGACGAGCTGCCCGCGAAGCCCTCCCGTACCGTCGCGACATCGAGCTGCCGGCTGTTCCCCGCGCCCAGGAACGCCTCGGCGGCGGCGAGCGCCACGGCCGCGTTCTGCGCCTGGTACGCCCCGTGCAGCGGCAGGTACACCTCGTCGGAGGTACCGCCGAGGCCCTGCAGGGTGAGCACCTGGCCGCCCACCGCGAGGGTGCGCCCCAGCACGCCGAACTCGGCGCCCTCCCGGGCGACCGTCGCGCCCACCTCGGCACACCGGCGCAGGATCGGCTCGGCCGCCTCCTCGTCCTGCGCCGCGCAGATCAGCGTCGCTCCCTCGTGGACGATCCCGGCCTTGGCGGTGGCGATGTCGTGGATCGTGTCGCCGAGCCACTGGGTGTGGTCCAGGCCGATCGGCGTGATCACGCAGGTGGCGGCGTGCAGCACGTTGGTGGAGTCGTCGGCGCCACCCAGCCCGACCTCCACCACGGCGACGTCGACCGGCGCGTCGGCGAACGACGCGAACGCGAGCGCGGTCGTCATGTCGAAATAGGTCAGCGACTCGCCGTACTTGCGGTCCACCAGCTCGGCGAGCGGCGCCACCTCCCGGTACGCGGCGACGAAGCGTTCCTCGTCGATCGGCTCGCCCTCCAGCGAGATCCGTTCCCGTACCGTCTCCAGGTGCGGACTCGTGTACCGGCCGGTACGCAGCCCGTGCGCGCGCAGCAGCGAGTCGATCATCCGAGCGGTGGACGTCTTGCCGTTGGTACCGGTGATGTGGATCGCCGGGTACGCCCGCTGCGGGCTGCCCATCATGTCCAGCAACGACTCGATGCGCCCGAGGTCGAAGACCATCCGGGTGAACCCGCGCGCCTCCAGCTCGCGGTTGACCTCGGCGAACCCGTCGGCCCTCTTGTCAGTCAACTCGCCGTCCCTGAGTAGCCGGCGGCGTGCTCGCCTCCGCCAAAACCTCGCTCCGGCTGCGCTCGCCCAGTGCCCCGAGCGCGGCGTCGATGCGGGCCAGCTCCGCCTCGGCGCCGGCCAGCCGCTGCCTGATCTTCGCGACCACCTGCTCCGGGGCCTTGGCCAGGAAGTCCACGTTGCCCAGCTTGGCCGCGGCGCCCGCCCTCTCCTTCTGCGCCGCGATGCGGTCCTTCTCCAGCCTGGCCCGTTCCGCGGCCACGTCGATCGTGCCCCGGGTGTCCAGCGCCACGGTGATGCCGCCGCCGACGACCAGCGTCGCGGTGGCCTGGAAGCCGTCGCCCTTGCGCTCCAGCCGCGCCAGCGAGCGGACCAGCGGTTCGTGCTCGGCGATCCCGGCCGCGGCCAGCCCGGACAGCTGGGCGGCGACCCGCTGGCCCGGCTTGAGCCCCTGGTCCGACCGGAACCGCCGCACCTCGGTGACCACCCGCTGCAGGACGCCGATGTCCGCCTCGGCCGCGTCGTCCACAAGGGACTTGTCCGGCGCGGGCCAGCCCGCGATCACCAGCGACTCGCCACCGGTCAGCGCCAGCCACAGCTCCTCGGTGACGAACGGGATGACCGGGTGCAGCAGCCGCATCAGCTGGTCGAGCACGTGCCCGAGTACCCGCTGGGTGGCCGGGCTGTGCTCGATGACCGGCTTGGTCAGCTCCAGGTACCAGTCGCAGACGTCGTCCCAGGCGAAGTGGTACAGCGTGTCGCAGACCTTGGCGAACTCGAACCGCTCGAACTGCTCGTCGACCTCGCCGATCACGTGCTGCAGCCGGGACAGCACCCACCGGTCCACAGTGGACAGCTCCTCGTACGCGGGCAGGTCGCCACCCGTGTGCGCCCCGTTGAGCAGGGCGAACCGGGTCGCGTTCCAGAGCTTGTTGCAGAAGTTCCGGGAGCCCTGGCACCACTCCTCCGACACCGGCACGTCCGAGCCGGGGTTGGCGCCACGGGCCAGGGTGAACCGGGTGGCGTCGGCACCGAAGCGCTCGATCCAGTCCAGCGGGTCGACCACGTTCCCGTACGACTTCGACATCTTCTTGCCGTGCTGGTCGCGCACCATGCCGTGCAGGGCCACCACGTTGAAGGGCTGCTGGCCGTCGCGCGCGTACAGGCCGAACATCATCATCCGGGCGACCCAGAAGAACAGGATGTCGTACCCGGTGACCAGCACGCTGGTCGGGTAGAAGCGGGCCAGGTCCTCGGTCTCCTCCGGCCAGCCCAGTGTCGAGAACGGCCACAGCGCGCTGGAGAACCAGGTGTCCAGCACGTCGTCGTCCTGCCGCCAGCCCGGACCGGTCGGTGCCTCGTCCTCCGGCCCGACACACACGACTTCGCCCTCCGGCCCGTACCAGACCGGGATGCGGTGCCCCCACCACAACTGCCGGGAGATGCACCAGTCGTGCATGTTGTCCACCCAGGCGAAGTAACGCTTGGCCAGCTCACCCGGCTCGATGCGGACCCGGCCGTCGCGCACCGCGTCGCCAGCCGCCTTGGCCAGCGGCGCCGTGTGCACGAACCACTGCAGCGACAGCCGCGGCTCGACGGTCGTGCCGCACCGCGAGCAGTGCCCGACCGCGTGCACGTACGGCCGCTTCTCCGCCACGATCCGGCCCTGCTCGCGCAGGGCGGCGACGATCGCGGGGCGCGCCTCGAACCGGTCCAGCCCCTGGAACGGCCCCGGCGCCGTGATCACACCGCGCTCGTCGAGGACGATCGGGCTGGGCAGGCCGTGCCGCTGGCCGATCTCGAAGTCGTTGGGGTCGTGCGCCGGCGTGACCTTGACGGCGCCGGTGCCGAAGGTCGGGTCGACGTGCCCGTCCGCCACCACCGGGATGCGCCGGCCGGTCAGCGGCAGCTCCACCTCGGTACCCACCAGGTGCCGGTACCGCTCGTCGTCCGGGTGGACCGCGACCGCCGTGTCGCCGAGCATCGTCTCCGCCCGGGTGGTGGCGACCACGATCTCGTCGCTGTACCGGATCGACACCAGCTCGCCCTCGTCGTCGGTGTGGTCCACCTCGATGTCCGACAGCGCGGTGAGGCAGCGCGGGCACCAGTTGATGATGCGCTCGGCGCGGTAGATCAGCCCGTCCTCGTACAGCCGCTTGAAGATCGTCAGTACCGCGCGGGACAGCCCCTCGTCCATCGTGAACCGCTCGCGGGACCAGTCCACCGAGTCGCCCAGCCGGCGCATCTGGCCGAGGATCGCCCCGCCGGAGGACGCCTTCCACTGCCAGACCCGCTCGATGAACGCCTCGCGTCCCAGGTCGTGGCGGCTCAGGCCCTGCGTCGCGAGCTGCCGTTCGACGACGTTCTGGGTGGCGATGCCGGCGTGGTCCATGCCGGGCAGCCACAGGCTCTCGTACCCCTGCATGCGCCGGCGCCGGATCAGCGAGTCCTGGATCGTGTGGTCCAGGGCGTGGCCGACATGCAGCGACCCGGTCACGTTGGGTGGCGGGATGACGATCGAGAACGGCGGCCGCTCGGTGTCCGCGCGCGCCCGGAAGTAGCCGGCCGCCACCCAGCGCTCGTACCGCGGCTGCTCGACCTCGGCGGGCAGGTAAGTGGTGGACAGCGTGGGCTTGACAGCGGCGGCTGTAACAGGGCTCGTCGACACATTCAAAGTCTACGGGGCCACCGGGGTACGCCTGTTCCGCGCTCCCTCAGCCGCTGCCTCGCTGCCGCTGCCTCGCTGCCGCTGCCTCGCTGCCGCTGCTTCGCTGCCGCTGTCTCGCTGCCGCTCCCTTTGGCGAAGACGGGCACGGCCCTGCTTCACCGGCTGTTACCCTCCGACAATGGTTCGCGCATGGGACGGCGAGGCGGACGTCCCCCAAGATCTCGTCATGCTCGACGACGCCCCGCTGGGTGACGTCGCCTTCGAGGACGAGGAGCCCGGGGAACCGTCCGCGCGGCGGCGCCGGCTCAAGTGGTACGTCCTGGGCGGCGCCGGCACCCTCGTGGTCGTACTCCTCGTGGCGTTGGGCCCGACCGCCTGGCTGCTGCTCACCCAGCGTCGCGCCCACCTCGACACGCCGGACACGCTCGCCGGGCTGACCCTCGATCACACCGCGGACGGCCAGGCGACCGCCGAGTACCTGCGCACCGCCGTGGCCGCGAGCGTCACGCTGGACACCTCCGTGGGCGCGGTCTACGACGATCCCGGGAACAAGCAGCGCTCGGTCATGTTCTTCGGCGGCACGGGTCTCCTGCTGTCGCCGGACAAGGAACTGACCTCCGTGTTCCAGCTGCTCGACGACCAGGGCGGCGGCATGAAGGACGTCCGGCCGGTACCGGCCGGCAAGCGGGGCGGCGAGATGCGGTGCGGCACAAGCGCCGGTGACGGCGGCGACATGACCGTGTGCGGCTGGGCGGACCATTCGAGCATCGCACTCGCGCTTTTCCCTGGACGCTCGGTGGACGACGGAGCGACGTTGATGGGCAGGATGCGCGACGGCATCCAGCAAACAGTCTGAAAACAACTTCAGGGGCACCTCATACGAGGTGCCCCTGAAGGGAAGTTGTCCGGCGGCGTCCTACTCTCCCACACCCTCCCGGGTGCAGTACCATCGGCGCTGGAGGGCTTAGCTTCCGGGTTCGGAATGTGACCGGGCGTTTCCCCACCGCTATGACCGCCGTAACCCT
>JBBWZQ010000076.1:0-19414 GCA_039649115.1 Micromonosporaceae bacterium
CCATCTGGACGGGCAGCGCGACCGTCGGCCAACGCATCGGCCAGTGGGTCGACAACACCGCGGTGGGCAGCTGGAACCTGATCAAGACCAGCGATGGGTACGACAAGCTCCAGGCGGTCAACAACACCGGTGTCTACTTGACCGGTGCGTCGGCGGGGACGCCGGTCACGTTGCAGAACGCCACCGAAGACGGCTCGCAGGAGTGGCTGCTCGTTCGGTAGATCGAGAACGGTCATCATAGGGACCTTCGGGCCGCGGACCGGACGCGCCGCCGTCGAGCCGGCGGCACGTCACCGGCGGGTAACACGTATGTTGCGGGGTCTTGACGGGGCGCCTCTGTCTGCGTAGACATGTCTACGTAGACAGAGCCTGGTCTACGATTCGCGAGGACCGGTGGGAGACAACGATGACGCGATCGGATACCGCAGGGCGGGGGTTCGACCATGCCCAGTAGCGTGGATGTGGCCCGCCTGGCGGGGGTGTCGCAGAAGACGGTGTCCCGGGTCTTCAACGACGAGCCGTACGTGTCCGCCGAGGTGCGCCGGCGGGTGCTCGACGCGGCCGAACAACTCGGCTACCGCTTGAACAACGCGGCCCGGATGTTGGCCTCGGGGCGGACCCGGACGATCGGCGTGGTCACGTTGGGCACCGCTCTGTACGGTCCCGCCTCGTTGCTGATGGGTATCGAGCGGGCTGCCCGGGCCACGGGGTACGCGCTGCGGGTGGTCAACACCATGGAGCACGAGCCGGAAGGTGTCGCCGGTGCGGTCCGGTCGCTGCTCGTCCAGGGTGTGGACGGCATCGTCATCTCCGAGCCGATCGACGAGGGGGAGGAGCCGATCCCCGTCGATGTACCGGTGCTCACTCTCGGCGCGCCACCCAACCTCGCCGCCCCCCGGGTGCTGACGGTCGGGGTGGGCGCCGAGTCGCTGGCCCGCGCCGCGACGGCGCACCTGCTGGATCTGGGACATGCCACCGTGCACCACCTTGCCGGGCCGCAGCGGTGGTACGCCGCGCGGGACCGACTCGCGGGGTGGCGGGCCGTGTTGCGTGAGCGCGGTCGGGAGGCACCGCGGGTCCTGGCGGGGGACTGGTCGGCGGCCTCCGGGTACGCGGCCGGTCGGGAGTTGGCTTCGCGCGGCGATGTCACTGCGGTGTTCGCGGCCAACGACGACATGGCCATCGGTATGGTCCGCGCCCTGGCCGAGGCCGGCCGGCGGGTACCCGAGGACGCCAGCGTGGTGGGATTCGACGACATTCCACTCGCCGCATACGTGACTCCGCCGCTGACCACGGCACGGCAACCGTTCGACGCGGTGGCGCTGCAGGGCCTCGAACTGCTGGTACGCGCGATCGAGAAGCCGGACGCGGAGCCGCCGCCGGTGGTCGAACCGCCGGTGGAACTCGTCGTCCGCGGCTCGACAGCGCCGCCGCAGCCGCGGTCACGGCGGGGACAGGTGAGGCGGGTGGCCTCCCGCGCGGGCGGCGAGCCGCATGCGCCACCGACCTCGAAGGGAGAGTCTGCTACCCGGAACTGACGACCATCGCTGTCCCAGTCGACGCCAGAACCGGTCCCGGCAACGGCGTTTGTCGCTCCGGCGCGCTCCGCGCGGCCCTCCGTCTCTCAGCCACACCTTTCCGCGCGCTGTCACCAGGCGTGCCGATCACCCCTGTCCACGCAACGGAGTCGACAATGCCCAGATCCACGTCCACACACCATCCGATGAGCCGCCGGACCCTACTCACCGCCGCGGGGGGCGTGTCCCTGAGCGCGGCGCTGGCCGCGTGTAGCGGCAGCAGCGACAAAGGTGGCGCCGCCCCGACCAAGGCGGTGAGCCAGGCCGACATCGACAAGGCGATGTCGACGCCTACCGAGCTGACGTTCTGGACCTGGGTGCCGGACATCCAGCAGGAGGTCAACCTCTTCCAGCAGAAGTACCCGGCCATCAAAGTGAAGATCGTCAACGCCGGCCAGGGCACGCTCCACTACACGAAGCTGCGGACCGCGTTGCAGGCGGGCAAGGGCGCGCCGGACGTGGTGCAGATCGAGTTCCAGTACATTCCGACGTTCACCATCACCGACAGCCTGTTGGACCTGCGGCCGTACGGCGCGTCGGCGCTCAAGGACAAGTTCGTGGACTGGACCTGGGGACAGGTCACCGGCCCGGGTGGCGAGGTCTGGGCGGTCCCGCAAGACACCGGACCGATGGGGATGCTGTACCGGCAGGACATCTTCGAGCGCTACGGGATCGCCGTGCCGAAGACCTGGGACGAGTTCGCGGCGGCGGCACGCAAGCTACACGCGGCCAACCCGAGCGTCTATCTGACCAACCTCGCCGGCAACGAGGCCGGGGCCTGGCACGGGCTGCTCTGGCAGGCGGGTGCCAAGCCGTACGTCACGACGGACAGGAGCCACATCACCATCAACGTCAACGACCAGCCATCCAAGAAGCTCGGCGCGTACTGGGGTGCGCTGGCCAAGGATGGTGTCATCGGTGTCGAGCCGGACTTCACCGACGCCTGGTTCACCGCGCTCAACAGCGGCAAGTACGCCACCTGGCTGACCGCGGCGTGGGGCCCGGTCTTCCTGTCCGGTTCGGCCAAGTCGACCACGGGCAAGTGGCGGGCGGCGCCGCTGCCGCAGTGGGACGCGTCGACCCAGACCTCGGGCAACTGGGGCGGCTCGACCAGCGCGGTCATCAAGACGACCAAGAATCCGATCGCGGCGTCGCAGTTCGCCCAGTTCCTCAACAGCGACCCGGACAGCGCCAAGCTGTTCGCCACCAAACAGTTCTTCTTCCCCGCGACCAAGGCGCTGCTCGCCGACCCGAGCTTCGTCGGCCAGGCGCCGAGCTTCTACGGCGGCCAGCAGGTCAACCAGGTGTTCGCCGACATCGGCAACACGGTCAACAGCACATTCTCGTGGCCGCCGTTCCTTGACCGGGTGGTGACCGACTGGACCGAGACCGTCGGCAAGTCCCTGGCCGACAAGACCGACACCGTCGCCGCGCTCGACGCGTGGCAGACGCGCATCACCACCTTCGCCAAGAGCCAGGGCTTCACGGTCCAGCCGTAGCGAGGGCCGGCGGGTCCCGCCCGCAGGGGTGCGGGGCGGGACCCGCCACCCGCAATGGCCTCAAACCGCAGGAAGGTTGCCCGATGACTGCCATGACGACGCCGCGCCGGAGCGGTGGCGTGCGCCGCGGTGCGGCAGGGCCGATGTTCGTCGCCCCGTTCCTGGTGCTGTTCCTGCTGCTGTTCGTCGCGCCGCTCGGCTACGCCGCCTACCTCAGCCTGTTCCAGAACCGGCTCATCGGCGGCACCACCTTCGTGGGCCTGGCGAACTACGTGACCGCCGTGCAGGACCCACAGCTGATCCGGGGTGTGCTGCGGGTCGCCACATTCTTCGTCATCCAGGTACCGGTGATGCTGGTGCTGGCGTTGCTGTTCGCGCTCGCGCTCGACAGCGGCCTGCTGCGCTTCGCGCGCCTGGTGCGGCTGGGCATATTCGTCCCGTACGCGGTGCCCAGCGTGGTCGCCGCCCTGATGTGGGGGTACCTCTACGGGCCGGACTACGGCCCCTTCGCCCAGCTGAGCCGCCTGTGGCACCTGCCCGCCCCGCGCTTCCTGTCCGGCGGCTGGATGCTCGGCAGCCTGTCCAACATCGTCACCTGGGAGTTCGTGGGGTACAACATGATCCTGCTGTACGCCGCGCTGCGCACCATCCCGCACGACCTGTACGAGGCGGCCGCGGTGGACGGCGCCGGCGCCTGGCGTGTCGCGTGGAGTATCAAGCTTCCCGCGTTGCGTCCGGCACTCCTGCTGGCCCTGGTGTTCTCTGTGATTGGCAGCTTCCAGCTGTTCAACGAGCCGAACCTGCTGCAGCGCCTCGCGCCGGACGTCATCGACAGCGCCTTCACGGCGAACCTGTACGCCTACTCCCTCGCGTTCACCAGCCAGCAGGTCAACTACGCTGCCGCGGTGTCCTTCCTCCTCGGGCTGGTCATCGTGATCGTCTCGTATGCCGTCCTGCTCACCGCGAACCGCAGGCGGACGTCATGACCACGTTTGCTTCGCCAGCCCAGGAAACTACGGCCACGAATCAGGCCGCCGCAGCCGTGCGCGGGCGGTCGACCCGCCGACACAGCACTCCGCTGACCATCGCCATGCTGGCCACGCTCGGGTACTTCCTGCTCCCCCTGTTCTGGTTGGTCGTCTCCTCGACCAAGAGCACCCAGGACCTGTTCACCACGTTCGGCCTGTGGTTCTCGCACGCGCCGCAGCCATGGACGAACATCAGCCAGACCCTGACCCACGACAACGGCGTCTTCCTGCGCTGGCTGCTCAACACCATGGTGTACGCGGTCTCCAGTGCGCTGGGCGCGGCGTTCCTCGCTGCCGCCGCCGGGTACGGCTTCGCCAAGTTCCGCTTCCGCGGCCACGGCCTGGCCTTCAACCTGGTCCTCGGCGCCATCATGGTGCCCACCACCGCGCTGGCCATCCCGACCTACCTGCTGTTCGCCAAGGTGGGCCTGGTCAACACCCCGTGGGCGGTCATCCTGCCGTCCCTGATCAGCCCGTTCGGCCTGTACCTGATGCGCATCTACGCGCAGGACGCGGTCTCCGACAGCATCCTGGAGGCTGCCCGCATCGACGGTGCCGGAGAGCTGGCCATCTTCTTCCGGATCGCTTTGCGGCTGCTGGCACCGGGCCTGGTCACCGTCGTGCTGTTCACGCTCGTCGCGACGTGGAACAACTACTTCCTGCCGCTCATCATGCTCAACGACCCGCGCCTGTACCCGATGACGGTGGGCCTGGCGTCCTGGGCTTCCCAGGCGGTCGGCGGCGGGTCGGGTGCCAACACCGACATGCTCGCGCTCGTGGTCACCGGGTCCCTGCTGTCGATCATCCCGCTTGTCGTGGCCTTCCTGCTGCTGCAACGATACTGGCAGAGCGGCCTGGCCAGCGGCGGCGTCAAGCAGTAAACCGCTTTCATCCGGAGGTTCAACTTCATGGCGGTCCTACCCCCCCGCGTCCTGTTCGGCGCCGCCTACTACCACGAGTACCAGCCCGACCAGCGGCTCAAGACCGACCTCGACCTGATGGCCGAGGCACACTTCACCGTCATCCGGGTGGGGGAGTCGGTCTGGTCCACCTGGGAGCCGGAGAACGGCCAGTTCAACCTCGACTGGCTGCAGCCGGTACTCGACGGCGCCCACGAACGCGGGATCTCCGTACTCATCGGGACCCCGACATACGCGGCACCGCCGTGGCTGGCCCGGCTGTACCCGGAGATCGCCGGGGAGCGGGTCACCGGGCAGCGCATCGGCTGGGGCGCCCGCCAAGAGGTCGACTTCACCCACCCCGGCTTCCGCTTCCACGCCGAACGGGTGATCCGCCAGATCCTGCGCCGGTACGCCGACCACCCGGCGGTCATCGGGTTCCAGGTGGACAACGAACCCGGCAACGAGCTGCTGCACAACCACGGCGTCTTCCAGCGGTTCGTGGACCACCTGCGCGCCACCTACGGTGATGTCGAGACCCTCAACCAGGAGTGGGGCCTGGTCTACTGGTCGCACCGACTGTCCACCTGGGCCGACCTGTGGACCCCCGACGGCAACCTGCAACCGCAGTACGACCGGGCCTGGAGAGCGTTCCAGGCCCGGCAGGTGACCGAGTTCATCGGCTGGCAGGCCGACCTCGTGCGCGAGTACGCGCGCCCCGAACAGTTCATCACCACCTGCATCTCCTACACCCGGCCCGCGGTGGAGGACGACGAGCTGACCGACCGGCTCGACGTCGCCTCCGGCAACCCGTACTACGCCATGCAGGACGGCCTCGCCCTGCCCGACCACAACGACGGCTTCGCACACGGCTGGAAGACCACCGGGGTGTGGGCGCTGTACCAGACCGCCGACCGGATGTTCTCCTCCCGCCAGGAGCCGTTCCTGGTCACCGAGACCAACGCCACGTCAATTGGCATGTCGTGGGACAACCGGCCGGCCTACGACGGCCAGTGGCGGCAGGCCGCGTGGGCGCTCGTCGCCCGCGGCGCACAGATGGTCGAGTACTGGCACTGGCACACGCTGCACTTCGGTACCGAAACCTACTGGGGCGGGATTCTCCCGCACAGCGGCGTGCCCGGCCGCACCTACGCAGAACTGTCCCGGCTGGGCGCGGAGTTGGCGGCGGCCGGCGCGCTGGTAGCCGGGCTTTCGCCGGACGCGGACTTCACGATGGTGTACTCGATGCCGAGCAAATGGCTGATGGAGAAGTACCCCCCGCTGTCCACACCGGACGGCGGCCCGGACGCCGACGCGTACCACGGCATCTTCGACCCGTTCTACCGCGGCGCGTTCGACACGCGCCGGCAGGTGCGCATCGTCCACATCCGACAGTTGCACGACCCGCGCGGCCAGCGAGCCGGGATCACGCCGGAGGAGGCCGCGCGCCGCCACCCGGTCCTCGTCGTGCCCGGGCTGTACATAGTGGACGACGCCACCATCGACTGGCTCGCCGGGTACGCGCACGCCGGCGGCCACCTGGTCCTCGGCCCGCGTACCGCCTACGCCGACCACGAGGCCCGCGCCCGGCACGAACCGGCACCGGCAAGGCTCGTCGAGGCCGCCGGCGTGCGGTACGACGAGTTCAGCAACCTCGCGTGCGACATCCCACTGCGCGCCGCGCCCGGCAACCCACTCGACCTGCCGCCGGGCGCGAGCGCCACCCGCTGGGTCGACGGGCTGACCGTCATCGACGCCGACGTGCTCGCCACCTACGACCATCCCCAGTTCAGCCGCTGGCCCGCGGTCACCACCCGCCGCCACGGCAACGGCCGCGTCACCTGCGTCGGCACCGTCCCCGGCCCAGGCCTCGCCCGGGCGTTGGCAGCCTGGTTGGCCCCCTCCCCGGGCAGTGGCTGGCGTAACCTCCCGCCATCTGTCACCGCGACCACCGCCACCTCCGGCGACAGGCGGCGGGTCCACATCATCCACAACTGGAGTTGGACACCCGCGGACGTCACCGTACCGGTGGACTTGGTCGACGCCCTCGGTGGTGACGCCGCCGCCACCGGCACCGCGCTGCGCCTCGGGCCGTGGGACGTGCGCGTCCTGGTCACGGTTGCGCCGCACACCCCGTAGAAGGCGCGGCCGGCTCTGGGCCTTGCCGCCATCCCTACCCCGCAGGCAACACCGTTCTCGCTCGGCTCCGGCTACGTCAACCAGGCGCCACGCGCTGCTGCCACCGTAGGAAGACACGGCGGTTGTTCAGTAGTTCGGTGCCTGGTCGGTCGAAGGTACCCCTCCTGCCGCATGCGTCCGGTAAGCCGCATCGTCGAAGTCCGCGTGGTGACCGTGGCCGGTCAGGTCCCAGACCCACATGCCGACGAACGCACCGGTGAAGCCAAGAACGCGGATCTCGTCTGCGTCGAGTTCCACCGCGTGCTCGTCGGAGAGGATCGTCGCGTCAAGGGTGGGGCCGAACGCCTGCCACCGTGACCCCGTGTGGAAGCGGAAGGCGAGTTCGGCTCCGTCGATGTCGAGACCGAGGCGCACGGGCTGCGCGAGGCTGGCCGCGGGTAGGTCGTGTACGGTCAGGACGCCGCGGTCCCGGGTGGCCAGACGCAGCGCCAACGTTCCCGCGTCGTCCGCGGTGAGGTACAGGAAGTGCCAGTTGCGGGTGTTGTAGTAGGCGGTGATGCCCGCCAGGTGCTGGAACGCTTGTGGCCGGTAGTCGATCGTCGTTTCGAAGGCGCAGTGTGCCGCAGTCAACCGGCGCGCCACCAGGCTGGGTCCGACCAGGCTCTGCGGCGACCGGCCGCCGTGGACTCGTAGGTGCGAGCGACGTTCGGTCAGGGACAACCAGTCGGGCGTCTGGGGTCGGCGCAGCGTCGACCAGTGCGGGCCGAGTACCGGTTCATCGAACCCGTCCGTCCCGACCCCGCCGGGGTCGTCGACCCTCTCAAACGCGGGCGTCAGCGCTGTAGACGGGCCTGGGGCTGGTGTCCGGAGCGCGGGAAGCCCGCCGAGTACCCGCGGCCAGTCGTCCCCGCTCCACTCAACGGGTGCGAGGGCGGTCTCCCGGCCCAGGATGCAGGATCCACGCAAGCCGTGTGGCCGGGCAACGAGATAGGCCAGATACCAGTGACCGGTAGGCGTCTGCACGAGGCTTCCATGCCCGGCCTTCTGCAGCGGCAAGTCCGGACGGTGCTTCGCCGTGATCAGCGCTCCGCGCGGGTCGCGTCCGTACGCTCCGGTCAGCTCGCGTGCGCGCCAGACAGTGACCTGGTGCTCGTACCCGGTGCCGCCGTCGGCCGTAAGGAGGTAGTACCAGTCGCCGCGCCGGTACAGGTTCGGACCCTCGATCCACCCGACCGTCGCCGGCAGGCCGAGCGGAACCGGTTCGCCGACCAGCCGGCGGCTGGCCCGGTCGTAGCGAGTCACCTCCAGACCGGCCGACCCTCCGCGCCCGGGGCGCCAGTCATGGACGAGGTTCACCAGCCAGCTGCGCCGGCCCTCATGGAACAGCGAGGCGTCGAAGCCCCGCGCGTGCAACAGCACCGGCGTCGACCAGGGCCCGCCGATCGTCGCCGCCGTGACCACGTAGGTCGGGCAGTCGGTGAACCCGCCCGCATAGCTGGACACGTTGCTGTAGACGAGGTGGAACAGCCCGTCGGCGAAACTGAGGTTCGGTGCCCACACCCCGCCCGAATCCGGGCATCCGGACAGATCCAGCAGCCGCGCATCATCGAGCGCGCCGCCCAATGAACGCCAACGAACCAGATCCCGTGAATGATGCAACAGCACTCCCGGGTACCACTCGAACGTCGAGGTAGCCAGGTAGTAGTCGGGCCCGACCCGCACGATCGACGGATCCGGATGCGACCCACACAGCACCGGATTGTGGATCATCCCGGTGGTGCCACCAGCGGGCATGCTCGCCCCCATTCATCAATGACGAACGCGCGGCTGGTCCGGCTGGTGGGCGGGCGACCAGAGAACGCGCGCATTTCTGGAACTCCTGTCTGTGACTGCCCGCCACGCACCGCAACCCAGCCGACGCCCAGGCACAACCCACGACCGCTCCGGCCAGCGCCGTCGACCGTTACCATCAAACCCCAAGGTACGCGGATGTCCGAGGTGCTGTTGAGACAGGTAAGGACAGAACCCTCTTGCCGCGTCCGCGGTCAGCGCCACCAACATGTCGTACGACGGCACCATCACGGCCGGCGGCAACGTCTCGTTCGGATTCCACGGCAGCTGGACGTCACGTAGACGCGGTTCGGCGCGGCCCACTGCGGCGGCGCACTGCGACCGAATCACGCGCCGGTCATCCGCAACTCGGAGATGGGGTCGGCACAGAACAGGACCGACCGGCCCCGGCCGGTCCGTTTCGCCTGGTACATCGCCACGTCGGCCCTGTGCAACAACTGCTCAGCTTCCACCCGCTCGCCCTCGACGAGGGCGATGCCGATGCTCGCATCGATGTCGGCGGTACCGCCGGGCACCGGGAACGGTTGGTGGAGGGACGCGATGATGCGTGCCGAGACGTCCCTCGTGTTTTCCACCGAAACGGCCCCGCGCAACATGACGGCGAACTCGTCTCCGCCGAACCTCGCGGCAACGTCACATGCCCGGATCGCGGCTTGGATCCGTTCCGCGACACCGACGAGCAACACGTCGCCAGCATTGTGTCCGAACGTGTCGTTGACCTGTTTGAACCGGTCGAGGTCGATGAACAGCAACGCCAGAGCCGTATCCCCACGGTCCATGTGTGCCAACTCGTTGCTGAGCCGGTCGAGGAACAGAGCACGGCTGGCAAGCCCGGTCAGGGAGTCGTGCATCGCCTCATTCATGTCGCTCAACGTCCTCGCATCGGTCAGCGCCAGGCTCACATGCTCGGCGAACGAGAGCATCTTTTCCTGGTCAGCCTTCGGAGACGGTTGGTCCTCGCGTCGGCTGATCAATAGACCGCCGGCGACCTGGCCGTTCTCGTGCACGGGAACGGCCAGGCACCCGGTGTCGTTGGGCATGAGCCGCGCGAGCGCCGCTCCCGGCGCCTGCGCCCCGTGGTGCACAACCTCGTCGGTCTGGACCACCCGACCCATAGCGCCCGCGTCGGCAATAGGCAATCGGCGAGGCCACCGCTCCTGCGCGGCCGACGAACCCACCGAGGCCGCCAGCGTGAGGAGTCCGGGTTCCATGGGATCGATGAGCCACAGGCCGACGAAGTCGTCCTCGGCGCCCAGGACGTCCCGCACCCCGTCGACGATCATGCCGAGAACGTCACTCAGGGGTACCCGTCGGGAGATGGCCCGCTGTATCCGGTATAGCTGTTCCATGTGCCGCTGGCGCCTGCGTTCGGCATCGAGGGTACGCAGCATCTGCAGGGTCAGACCCAGAACTCGCGCCATGCCCCGGATCAGGTTGTGCTCCTCGACGCTGAAGTCGGCGCCACGGCGCGCGATCACCAGCCGGCTCTCGTCGCGATCGCCAAGGGCCGCCGCCGCGGCCGCGCACGATCCGATGCCAGATATGTCCAGCCGGACGTGGCGACCCAGGCCGACGGTGGCGAGCAGGTCGTGGTCATTCGACCCGGCCGGAAAGCCGACGGACCTGACTGCCCTTCCGGCGACCACCAGCGCGGATGTCTCGGCCTCCAGTGCCTGCGCCGCACGCTCTATGGCTGCCTGAGTCGCCGTCTCCTCGTCCTGCGAGGAAGACACCACAGACAGCAACTCGACCAGTTGCTGAGCCTCGAAGGAACTGCCCGAGCCCGCCATTGGCTTAGCCGAGCGCCAACACAACCAGGCTCTGGTTGTGGAAGCCGTCGATGCCGCGGCTACGGGCGATCTCGCCGTAGGTGTAGAAGCCGGCGAAGGGAACGCCGTCGGCCTGCTGGGCCAGCCGTTCGCCTTCATGGACGATGCCCTCGTCGCCCAGCACCGCCCGGCACGCGGCACAGCTCAAGGTCACCATGCCGATCGGCGGCCGGCCCTGCAAGGGTGCGAAGGCATCACGGCACGCGGTCTCGACAGCATCGAGTACCGAATCCTCGTCGCCCTCCATCGCCCAGGTCAGACCACCTTGGACCAGTTCGCCGCCGCCTCCGATGGAGCGGCCATCCACATCTACCTCGGTGCTCATGTTGCGCACCTCCACGCCGCTGCGGCGCTGCACACCCAGCGGCCGGTTAAGCACGTACCGACTCAACGCCATCTGGTCGTGGTAAACCTCCGGCGGTGCGCCGAGACGGCACAGGTACACATCGAGGGCGGGTTGGTCATCCAGTTGGTAGACGCGACCCTCGCCACTGAGCGTCACAATCATCGGCTCACCCGTGGGCCGCCACCCGTGCCCGATACCGACGCCCATGGGCGCGTCGGACCCGATGCACACCGCCACCACACCATTGGTGAGCACATCCTGGCCATGTAGCTGGAAGGTACCCGTCATCCGCCAGCCGTCACCCGCGGCGCCACCGAACAACGGCACGGTCGCGCCCACCACGCCGTAGGCGCCCCGCAGCACCGTCTCCTGGTCCCGCGCCAGCCCGTCGGTCAGCATCATCAGCACGCGGTACGGCCGCGCCACCCCGGCCGCGCATTGAGCAACCTCCGCACCCGCCTCGCGCTGCCGGCCGTTGAGTCCATCGCTGGCGGCAGTCTCCACGGAGAAACCCGAACCGCCAATCGCAGTGACAACCACTGTGCCGTCGCGCGGGCCACCCGGCCCGATCTCGCCATGGGTAGAGCACCCGATCACCGCGACGCCGGGGGCCGCCTCGGAAATGCCCTCGAGCAAACTCTTCGCGTCATGCGTCACGCTAGCGAATACCAGCAGCACCTTCACGTCGTCGCCCCGCATCGCCTGGCGGACGGCCTCGATCGCAGCCGTCCGCGAGTCCTCGGCATCAGATCGACCAACACCCATCCAGCGCCGACCCGGCTCGCCGAGTACCGCCGAAGCTTCCCCACTCATCGCCACTCCCTGGGTCCAGCTAGTCCCTATGTTCGTCGGCAACCAGGACCCGTTCCCTAAGGGTTGCGGCTGATGGGTTTGATGGGGTGGCCCGCAGCGTACCCAACGGCCGCGGCGGCTACCTGCCCGGGAATGCCGACTCACCCGTTCCTCAACCGGCTCGGCATGCGCTGCCACCGGATATCACCAGCTCAGGCCCTGTGACCGGGTATTGGCTCCCGACAGGACCGGCACGGGGCGACGTTGCGGTCAGCCAGCACCAGCATCCCGGCCCGGAGGCCGCTGGCCAGCCGGGCGGCGCTGTGGTGCGCCAGGTGTCGCAACTGTCCGAGGTCAACGGCCGCCACGGCCCGCGTACGATGGAGCGGCGGTCGGTCGTGCGGCCGTCGGGCAGGGGGAGACCGTGTGGACCGACGGGACAGACCCCTCGGGGCATTTTCGCTCAGCCGGCGGCAGGTCGGCCTCGCCGACGCGCTCGACACCGCGCTGAGCGCCTACCTCGGTTCTGCCGAACACCGCGACCTGATGCTGGGCCACGGTTTCACCCACGCCGACCTCAACGTAATGTTCGGTCGCGCAGACGGCTGAGGAAGCCTTTCTCCGGTGGGCTGCTGCGCTGGGAGCCGGGCGAACCGCCGCTGGGCAGGGTGCGTCGGCCTGGCGGCGAGCCAGGAGCGGTACCAAATCCGCGCCTAGCGCCCGGCCGTCTGCTTCGGGACCGAGCCACTGGAGACCAGCCACTACTACGGCCATCGCGCGGACAACAAGACCGAGTGGACCGACTCACGTCGTCGTGGCGCTGCCGCCTGGCTGACCGGGTGGTTTCGGTCCCCGGCGGACGCGCCCGCCGGGGACCGGTTGTGCCTATGCCGTCCAGTACGCGCGGATGATGGTCTGGTCAATGGCGCTGCCGCCGCTGCCATTGGCGGCGACTCGCAACGACACGGCCTGTCCAGCGGACGGAGTTGGTAGCTGCGCGACGAAGCTGTCCGCGTCCGTCCGGTGGACGGGTGCGGCCGTCCAGGTGGCGCCGTCGTCGACGGACGTCCAGACGGTGAGTGCGGTGACGTGCTGAGTCGGTACGCCGTGGGACTGCCTTACGTCGAAGGTCGCGGTGCCGCCGTTCTGGTGGTTCGCGTCATCGAGCGGCAGTGCGTAGTCCAGCGCGAACAGTGGTACCGCGATGGCGCTGTCATCGGGTGGGCCGGTCGAGCGGAATGTCCACGCGGTGGTGACCCGGGTGGAGATCGGCAGCCCGTCGGCGCTGTTCTGGTCGTGCACCAGCCGGTACGTACCGGTCGCCACGGGGAGCGCGAAGTCCGCGGCGAAGCCGGTCGCGGAGCCGATTTGTTGACCGTTGCGGAACAGGGTCAGGGTGGAGTCTGGCGGGTCGATGAAGGCGACACAGTTGAATCGCTGGTGCTGGTCGATGAGTGTGGCCAGGCCGACGTGCAGGTTGCCGCGGGTGCGGCGGATCGGATCCGGGCTGCACCCGTGCGGTTGGCCCGGGTCGTCGTACCAGTCCACTCGCAGCGGCTGGCGGAAACCTTCCCGGCTCTGGCGGCTGCCTGGGGCGTAGGTATCGAGAGGCCCGTTGGTGAGGAGGATGTTGGCCAGCGCAGCGTTTCCTTCCAGTACCGGCTCTTCGGACCATGCGTAGCCCGGCGTCAGATAGTCCACCCTGGTCGGGGCAGCGTCGGCGGTGGATGTCTCGGCGATGAAGAAGCCGTCAGGCCCGAGTCCCTTGCGGTCATGGCCGCTTGTGGTACCGGGCACGTCGAGGCGATGGAACCGTTCGTCAATGCGGGCCAGACGTGCCTGCTCGGCTGGACCAACCACATAGGACGGGTCAACGGGCATCCGACCGGGCATGGCGCGGATCAGGTCGTACTGGAACGGGCTCGGGCCTTCGGCCGTCGAGTCCAGCCCGAACGTCTCGTGCAGGTGCAGGAACCCCACATCCACGCCATCGATCGCGGTGCTCCACACCGGCCATTTCGCCGCGTCGGCACCGAACGCGAACGGCTCGATCCACCACAGTGGACCGCCGATCCGCCCGGTCTGCACCGCGGCGACGCCGACCGACTCCGCCTTGGTGTCCACGCCGCTGATCCGTGCGGTGACCCGGTGGGCGTCGGCGCCGTCCAGGACGACCGCGGCCGGGGCGGTCACGCCGATCTCGGCGTCGCCGGCGAGGGCGTCGCGCAGGGTCGGCTGGTCGACGTCGAACACATCACCCATGACGCTGTACCGGCCGGCCGGTACGCGGAGCGTCACCGGGGTGCCGACGGCGTCGCCGACGAACTCGCCAAACGTGTTCGGGCTGTCCAGGTTCACGACGATCGCGTTCCAGAAGCCGTTGCCGCTCGCCGTGCCCGGCAACGGTGTCGCGGAAACAGTCAGGTCGTAGCTCGGCGGTTCGACGTAGAACGCCACCGGAGTGCGGACCTTGGTGTCGCCGACGTTCGCTGTCACCACGCCCTCGTACTCCCCGGGGCGCTCGCCGAGCACGGCCAGGTTGGCGTCGAGGCGCACCGACGCGCTACCGGATGACGCCACGACGACGGAGGTCTGGGACAGTGACACCGCGCCGCTGGGCGCCGGCCGGCCCGTACGGTCGGTCACGGCCACGTTCAGGCTCAGCGTGACCGGCCGGGCGCCGGCGTTCATCCACGAAACCTTGGTCGTCGCCGTGCCGGACTGCGGGTAGCGCAGCGTACCGAGCGACGCGACGGATGTACCGGAGACCACTCTGGACAGTGCCGACGGAATCGTGACCAAGCCGGCGCCCTGCTCGTACAGGTCGCCGCTCGGAATCGCAGTCGCGGCACCGGTCAGCGCCGCCTTGAGCCGGTCCGCAGTCCAGTCAGGGTGCCGCTGGCGGACGATCGCGGCGGCGCCCGCGACATGCGGGGTGGCCATCGAGGTGCCCGACAGGCGGGTGTAGTGCGCGTCGATGACACCGCCGATGCTGGTACCGGCCGCGCGGGCGGAAATGATGTCGACACCGGGCGCCACGATCTCCGGCTTCAACGCGTGGGTGCCGGTGACCGGGCCACGGCTGGAGAAGTCGGCGAGCCTGTTCGTGGCGTCCACGGCTCCGACAGCCAAGGCCGAGGCGGCGCTCGCTGGCGAGGAGATCGTGCCGGGGAAGGGCCCGTCGTTGCCGGCGGCGACCACGAACAGCGTGCCGTACTGCGCGGTCAGCGCGTCCAGCGCTTGCGACAGCGGGTCGCTGCCATCGGTGAAATCGCCGCCGAGGCTCATGTTGACCACGCTCGCCTGCGGTGCGGCCCACTGCATGCCGGCGATGACCTGAGACTCGCTGCCGAAGCCGTCGTCGTTGAGCACCTTGCCGATCACGAGTTGCGCGTCGGGTGCGACGCCGCGGTGCACACCGGCGGACGCCTTGCCGGAGCCCGCGACCGTAGCCGCCACGTGCGTGCCGTGCCCCACCCGATCCACGACATCGGGGCTGTCGGAGAAGTTGGCGCTGGCGACGATTTTGCCGTCGAGATCCGGGTGGGTCGCGTCGATGCCGGTGTCCAGCACCGCCACCCGTACCCCGCGTCCGGTCGCCCCGGCCGCCCATGCCTGCGGCGCGCCGACCTGGGTCAGATCGGGCGCGACGGGTGCGGGCGGGTTGTCCGGGCCCTCGCTGGCCCTGACCTTGCGGTCCAGCCAGATGTGGCTGATCCCGGCCAGGCTGTCGCGGGTACCGGTGGTGGACTTGGAAGGCTTCAGCGTCAACGGCTCGCGCTTCGACAGACGCCCGGCCACCCCGCCGAGGCTGGCAAGGGCGCGGGGGCGACGCAGACCGGTGGTCAACGGGCTCGACGTAGCGCCGCTGGCTTGCTTGACGATGACCGGCAACTCAGTGGAACGCGCGTCGTCGTACCCCTGCTGGATCAGTTCCGTGACGTCGAACAGCGCCGGGTCGATGGTCCGTCGCAACAGTCCGGCGGCCTCGGCCGGCACCACCCGGGCA
The DNA here is from genome assembly GCA_039649115.1 of Micromonosporaceae bacterium. Taxonomy (GTDB): domain Bacteria; phylum Actinomycetota; class Actinomycetes; order Mycobacteriales; family Micromonosporaceae; genus DATEJJ01. Next base: position 15,970 of record JBBWZQ010000076.1, read on the forward strand.
TGGCCGTCCGGCGTACAGCTCCTGCTGAAGACGCCGTCGCGATGCGCAGGGCGGACCGTCAACTGTGGACAGCCACTGCCGCGTGTGGTGACCGTCACCAGGTCGCCGGTCAGCAATGTGACCTGATATGTGTGTCCGGTCGGCAACGGCGACCCGAGCGCGGGTAGGTTGCTGGTCGCATCGGCTCGCGCGGTGCCGGACACTGCCGCGAACGCGAGCAGCACGAGGCCGCCGCCAAGCAGACGGCGTCGGTGTCTGAACAATGCCGTTCCTCCGATGTCGTGGACCTGCGGACGTAGGGACACGGTGCCGCGCCCTCTGCCACCTAATGACGTCCACCGACCAGGCCGAGGTTGCATCCTGATGCGATGAAGGCGATGCCGGGCCAGCACGGTTGGTAGAGCACTCCGGCTGCAAGCTGGATCACGATCACGATCCCGATCGCCGCGCTGATTGGTCCTTATGCCAGGCCGACCTGCCCATCCATCCGCATTTCTGCCGGCCGCGCTCCCGTCGCCCAGCGTGGGCCGCATAGTGGAAAGCAGGCCGCCCTGCAGTCTCCAGCATCGGGCTGGATCCCCAACTATCCGAGATCGAGACATACTCTTTCATGTCAGGGCGAGAATGCAGCGACGAGCTCGCTACGGAGCGTCACAGTGCTCGACGGTCTTGGCGTTCGGTCGTAACGATGCGCGCGTCCTGGGGCGGGATTGTGCGGTGTCAGTCCGAGAATGCTCTGGTGAGCTCTCCGAGAGTCTTCCGCGCCGACGCCACCCACGCTGGGGTGGTCGCGCGTCTGCTGTTTGATTTCAACACCGAGTTCGACGCCCCCGGTCCGGGGACCGATCTGCTCACTGCGCGGTTCGCGCGGCTGCTCGAACGAGACGACGTCATCGTCCTGTTGACTGGCAGTGCCCGCAACCCCACCGGCTTCGCCTTCCTGACCCTGCGGCCCACGCCGTACTACGACGGCCCGTTGGCCCAGCTCGAAGAGTTGTACGTCCGTCCCGAGCTGCGCGACCAGGGCCAGGGCACAGCGTTGCTGCAGAGGGCGATACGACTGATACGTGAACACGGCGGCGGGGAGATCCACATCAACGTCGACGAGGTCGACGGCGACACCCGTCGTTTCTACGAACGGCACGGCTTTGTCAACGTCGAACCCGGCGCCGACTACCGGATGCTCTGCTACATCCGGGAACTGTGACCTGCACCGTGACCCACATCCACAATTGCCGTGAAGCGATGCCGAATTCGGAGCCCGGCGCCCCGGCGGCGCAATCACATGCCGCGAAGCGGACGATCGCTTGACGTATGTGGCGTCTTCAGCGGCCACGAGCTGAGGGAGATGGGCCCTGACCGGCCAAGGCCCAATGCCACTCAGCCTAAATTGATCCTGGATGGAAGGAACGCCCCGGACCGTGTGGCATCGTTGACCACGACAGCGGCCCTTTGCGCCGCCGTCAGGTATCCACGATTGCCGTTGAGGGTCGGTGGCGACGAAGCCGGGCGAGACGGCAGCGACCGTGCTGCCATCGGTGCGTAACTCCTCGCCCTTGCTGGAGGTGGTGGCGCTCGGCCAGGCAGTAGCGTTCGTGCCGGCCCGACAGCGCGCCGCAACTCGCGTACGGACGTGCTCTACGTGCCGTTCACCGGCCTGATCCCTTGTGGGCTCGTCGTGGCCTGGCCGCTGGCGTCGCGTTCCCGCGCCGTGGCGGCGTTCGTGCGAGTCAACGGCGCCAGGCTGGCCGCGTCTCGCCCACCGGTACTCCGTGATGGTGTTGAGGACTCGCGGACCCGACGATCCTCAGCCAGCTCGCCCCAGGGCGACGGGTAATGCTGCCGGACGTGCCGGCCAATAGCAGGTGACAGGTCCGCACAGTGTCGGGAGAACCAGCTTTGGACGCCAGGCAGGAACGGTTTGCGCGGCTGTACGCGCGGCACTGCGACGACGTGCTCCGGTACGCGGTTCGGCGGGTGGCGGCGGACGCCGCCTGGGACGTTGTCGAGGAGACGTTCCTGGTGGCCTGGCGCAGGCTGGAGGAACTGCGCGAGCCGGATGAGCTCCTCTGGCTCTACGCGACCGCCCGGCGGGTGATCGCGCAAGAGATGCGCAGCCGCTACCGGCGCACCCGGTTGTACGAGCGCATCCAGGCCACCGCCGGCGGCGAGGCGTGGCTGCGCGACCACGCCGACGAGGTGACCAGTCGCTTGCAGCTGATGGCCGCGCTGGAGACCCTCCCGCCGCACGCCCGCGAAGCGCTGATGCTGGTTGGCTGGGAAGGGCTGGACACGGCCAGTGCCGCGCAGGTCGCCGGGTGTTCGGTGACCGCGTTCCGCGTCCGGCTGCACCGGGCCCGGCGCCGGCTTGCCGAGGCGCTGGACGACGATGGACCAGTCGAGACGCCCTTGCGAACCCTCGACCCGTCTGCCCTGGGCAGCGGAAAGGACACACCATGAGACAGCACGCGGTGGATCAGATGCTGCGCGGCAGCGACCCGGCGACGCTGCACGAGCTGGACGGCGCTGCCCAGTCGGCGTCCGGCCAGCGGGTGGCCGAACGCATCCTCGCCGCGCCGGACCGGGCACCGGCGCGGTCCCTGGCACGCCCCCGACGGCTGGTGCTGGCGGCCGGCCTCGCGGCGGTGGCCGGAGTTGCCGCGCTGGTTCTGGTACCGGGAGGGTCCGCGCCGCCCGGCCGGCAACACCCCGGCGACAGCCCGGCGATGCGGCTGGCCGCCGCCGCGGAGGCGACCGCCCAGACCAGCTTCCGGTTCAGCGTGTCGTCGAGCCTGCCGCCCCCCCAGGTGGCCGTGGAGAAGGGCGCCTGGGACCCGGCCGGCCGCAAAGGATACATGTTCTTCTACGACGGTGGCGGCCGCCTGACCACCGAGTGGCGGATGATCGGCACCGACCTGTGGACCATCGACCGGAAACGGATGCCGCCCCGCGTCGACCACATTCTGGTGGCGCCGCGGCAGGCCGCCCTCGGCATCCCGCACGTACAGACCCTTTACCTGTACGGCCAGCAGGTCGCGCAGACGGTCAACCCGCGCGAACTGCTCAACGCGCTACTGGCCTCCGACGCCAGCGTCACCGACCTCGGCACGTCCGGCCACGGCACGGGCGCCGTGCACACATACGGCTTCACCGTGAAGCTCTATCCCTACTGCGGGGTACGCGTGCCCGTTTCCCGGAGCGGGGTGCCCGCTGCGATCGAGCCGCTTCCCACGCCAAGCGGCTGCCAGCGCCGCGTGAGCCTCGAAACGGGCACCGTCGTGGTGGGCGTCACCGGCAAGATCAGCAAGATGACCTGGGCCCTGGACCTTCACGAGCCCGACCCGCCCTACACCAAGCACCGGTACACCTGGGTCGTGGAGTACTCCGGCTACGGCGAGCCGGTGGACGTGCAACGACCCTGACCCTCGCGAAGAACCGCCCCCGG
>JBBWZQ010000077.1:0-49062 GCA_039649115.1 Micromonosporaceae bacterium
GGTACGCCTCCCAACGCTCATCCACAGGATTCGAGATGGGGTATCCGCCCCCGACAGTGGTGTCTTCCAGGACCTGCCGCTATGGCGCAAGCTCACCGCACCGCAGAGTGTCTCGCGTCGGCGACACAGTCCGCCGACCGGTTGGCCACCGCAGGGGTGCCGGTGGGTGACCCAGGCCGAGACCATCACGGCCGAACGCGGCGCCGGTGAACACCTGGTGCACCTGGTCGGGGATGCCAGCCGTGCGGGGACGGTGGCGAGACCTACGATGGACTACGGCAGACCTTGGAGGTATCGCGGTGCAAGAGTTCGACGTGATCGTGATCGGCGCGGGACCGGCGGGAGAGGTGGTGGCGGGGCGGTGCGCCGACGGCGGCCTGTCGGTGGCCGTCGTGGAACGCGAGCTGGTGGGTGGCGAATGCTCGTACTGGGGCTGCATCCCGAGCAAGACTCTGATCCGGCCGGGTGACGTGCTGGCCGCGGCGCGGCGGGTGCCGGGGGCCGCGCAGGCGGTGACGGGGCGGCTGGACGCCGCCGCCGCGCTGGCGCGGCGCGACTACATGACGGGCTCGTGGCACGACGAAAGCCAGGTCCCCTGGCTTTCGGACAAGGGCATCGCGCTGGTGCGGGGCATCGGCCGGCTGGCGGGTCCGCGCCGGGTTTCCATCGAGGGTACGGGCGGGGAGATGCACGCGCGTCGCGCCGTGGTCCTGGCGACCGGCACCCGGGCGGCGGTTCCACCGGTGGCGGGGCTGCGCGAGTCCCGCCCGTGGGACAACCGCGACGCCACGGCGGCCAAGGAGGTGCCCCGGCGGCTGCTGGTGCTCGGCGGCGGTGCGATCGGCGCGGAGCTGGCCCAGGCGTTCCGCCGGCTGGGCAGCGCCGAGGTCACGGTGGTGGAGGCGGCGCCGCGGCTGCTGGCGCGGGAGGAGCCGTTCGCGGCCGAGCAGGTGGCGGCGGCGTTCGAGGCGGAGGGCATCGCGGTGCTGACCGGGGTGGGCCTGGCCGCGGCGCACCGGGAGGGTCCGGTGGTGGCCACCCTGGCGGACGGCCGGCGGATCGAAGCGGACGAGATCCTGGTGGCGGTCGGCCGCAAGCCGGCAACGGCGGACCTGGGCCTGGACACGGTCGGCCTGGAGCCCGGCCGGTACGTCGAGGTGGACGAGCGGCTGCGGGCGGTGGGGGTACCGGACGGCTGGCTGTACGCGGTCGGCGACTGCAACGGGTTGGCCCTGCTGACGCACATGGGCAAGTACCAGGCGCGCATCGCGGGCGACGTGATCCTCGGCAAGGACGCGGTCGACCGGTCCAGCCGCGACGTGGTACCGCGGGTGACGTTCACCGATCCGCAGGTGTGCGCGGTCGGCCTGACGCAGGCGCAGGCGCGCGAGCGCGGGCTGCCGGTACGGGTGGTCAGCTACGGCACCGGGGACGTGTCCGGTGCGGCGGTGGCCGGCGAGGGCATCACGGGTACCAGCGCGCTGGTGGTGGACACCGCGCGGGAGGTGATCGTGGGCGCCACGTTCACCGGTCCGGACGTGCAGGAGTTGCTGCACTCGGCGACGGTCGCGGTCGCCGGGGAGGTGCCGCTGCACCGGCTCTGGCACGCGGTGCCGTCGTTCCCCACGGTGAGCGAGGTGTGGCTGCGGCTGCTGGAGGCGTACGGGCTGTAGGGAACCGCCCGTGCTCGTGCTCGGCATCAACTGCTGCCTGTCCCCCGCCGCCGACGACTTCATGCCCGACCGGTTCACGCTGCTCTTCCACGACGCGTCCGCGGTGCTGCTGCGCGACGGTGAGGTGGTCGCCGCGGTGGAACAGGAGCGCCTGTCCCGGGTCAAGCACACCGCCGCCTTCGCGGGCGACGCGATCCGCGCCTGCCTGCACACCGCCGGAGCCAGCCTCGCCGACGTGGACCGCGTCGCCTTCTTCTTCGACGAGCGGTACACCGACGGGGAGCTGTACCAGTTGTACGCGGAACGGGCCGGGCTGCCGCTGCGGTACAGCAGGGCGCTGCTGGCCGACCGGATGCGCGAGAGCTTCGGCGTGGACCTGCCGGACGAGCGGTTCACGTTCGTCCAGCACCACCTGTCGCACGCGTTCTCCGCGTACGGGCACTCGGGCTGGTCGGACGCGCTGGTGGTGGTGATGGACGGCTCGGGCGAGTACGAGTCCGTCTCGGTGTACGACGCGCACGGGTCCACAGTGGACCTGCTGGCGAGCGAGGACGTGGCGCACTCGCTGGGCCTGGCCTACCTGGCCGGCACGCGGTTGCTCGGGTACCGGCTGTTCGACGAGTACAAGGTGATGGGCCTGGCGCCGCACGGCGACCCGCGCACCTACCGCGCGGTCTTCGACTCGCTGTACGAGCTGCGCGCCGGCGGCCGGTACCGGCTGGACTACGAGGCGCTGCAGCCCGCGTTCGACCGCGCCGGGTTCCCGCCCCGGCGCCGGGGTGAGCCGCTGGACCGGCGGCACCGCGACTTCGCGGCCGGGCTGCAGGAGATGGTCGAGCGGATCGGCGGGCACGTGGTCAGCCACTGGCAGCGCGTCACCGGGCACCGGCGGCTGGCGCTGGCCGGGGGGGTGGGCCAGAATTCGACGCTGAACGGGAAGCTGCTGGGCGGCGGGTTGTTCGACGACGTGTTCGTCCACCCGGCGGCGCACGACGCGGGCGCGGCCCTCGGCGCGGCCCTGAAGGTGCACGGGGACCTGCCGGGACGCCGGATCCGGCACGTGTTCTGGGGGCCGGACCTCCCGGACAGCGACGCGGTGGAGAAGACGCTGAGCGAGTGGCCCACCTTCGTCCACTGTGAACGCTCGAACGACGTGGCGGCGGACACCGCGCGGCTGCTGGCCGAGGGCGCAGTGGTGGGCTGGGTGCAGGGCCGCTCCGAGTTCGGCCCGCGCGCCCTGGGCAACCGCAGCATCCTCGCGGATCCGCGCCCGGCGGCCAACCGGGACCGGGTCAACAGGATGGTCAAGCAGCGCGAGGCGTACCGCCCGTTCGCTCCCTCGGTACAGGCGGAGCACCTGCGGGAGTACTTCGAGTTCCCGGACGGGCTGCCGCCGCCCGACTTCATGGTCTTCACGGTGCCGGTACGGCCGCGGCTGCGGCACCTGCTCGGCGCGGTGACGCACGTGGACGGCAGTGCCCGGGTGCACGCGGTGGACCGGGCGGTGAACCCGCTGTTCTGGCGGCTGCTGGCGGAGTTCGGCGCGCGCACCGGGGTGCCGGTGCTGCTCAACACGTCCTTCAACAACCACGCCGAGCCGATCGTGGACTCGGTGGCCGACGCGCTGCGCTGCTTCCTGACCACCGGCATCGACCACCTCGTCATCGGCGACGTCATCGTCGGCAAGCACGCCTGGACGATCGACGACCTGTGCGGGCTGGCGCCGGCGCTGATGCCGGCGGCCCGGCTCGCCGCCCGGCACGGCCCGGCGGCGGTCGGCTACGACATCGGCCCGGACCGGCCGGTCGGTCCGGCCACGTACCAGGTGCTGTGCCGGGCGGACGGGCGTACCCCGCTCGCCCGGCTCGCCGCCCACGCGGGCGTGCCGGCGCACCTCGTCGTGGACGAGGTGACGCACCTGTGGAGCGAACGCTACGTCGACCTGCTGCCGGCCAGCACGGGCTCCTCCTGAACCGGATCGGGCGCGGCCGGCGCGGGCGGGCGGCGCAGCCGGCGCCGGCCGAGCAGCGCCAGGCCCACCAGAACGACCACGCCCACCGCGCCGATCAGTCCATTGAGGACAGGCCGCAGTGGCGCCGCCGAGACGACCGCCGCGGTGGCCCGGCTCTGCGCCGGAGGTACCGGCCAGCGGTGCGCGTCGGTGACCGGCGACAGGCCCTCGCGCATCACGGTCACCGCGACCCCCCACACGCCGTCGCTGCGGATGTCGTCCACGGTCACCGTCCACCCGTCCTGGGTGCGGGTGACGGGGTGCACCTTGCGGGTGCCGTCCGGGCCGGTGAGCTGGAGCGAGACGCCGGTCACCGGTCCGGGTGCCGGTCGGCGGGTGTTGCTGACCGCGATCGTCACCACGTTGCGGCCGGGCCGGTTGGGCCGGATGGTGACCGTGTCGACGAGGTCGGCGACCTGCCCGCTCACCTCGGGCACGGCCGTCACCCGGCTGGCCACCGGAAACTTGGGCCCGCGCGCCGGACCGGCGGCGGCGAGCGCACCGGCGAGCACGAGGGCGAGGGCGAGCAGGACCGCCTCGGCCAGCAGGCCGCGTACGGCCAACGCGCCGGGGCGGCGCAGCCGCAGTGCGGTCCGCAGCCCGAGCGCCCCGGCCGCCGCGACCGCGGCCACCTTCGCCAGCAACAGCAGGCCGTACGGTGTGGTCAGCAGGCCGTCCACCGTGGATACCTGGACCTCGGTGAGCAGCAGTCCGGTCACCGTGAGCGCGACCACACAGGTGACCGCCAGGATCGCGAAGGCACGCAGCACGAGGCGCACCTGCCGGGACCGGTCCGGACCGCCGCGCAGGGCGGGTGCCAGCGCCAGCGCCGCGACCAGCACGCTGCCCGCCCAGGCGCCCGCGGCGAGGACGTGCAGGCCGCCGGTGAGCGCGGTGCGCGGCGCACCGCCCACGGGGTGGCCGAGCAGCGCGGTTCCGGCCGCGGTCAGCCCGGCACCCAGGACACCGAGCCCGATCACGGCCCGCCCGCTGCCCGCGCGCCAGCCGCGACGCGCCCAGAGGGCCGCCGCCACCAGCGCGACCAGGCCGGCCTCGCGCATCAGCCAGCGCCCGCTGGTGGCCTGCCGCAGCAGCAGCCCGCCGGCACCCCGCCCGGTGCTCACCTGGACCAGCAGGAGCGCGGGCGTGGCCACCAGGGCCACCGCACCGCCCACGATGGACAGTCGCAGCAGGTGCCGGTGCAGGGCCGGATCGGGGCCGATCCGGTGCAGCACGAGCGCCAGCGCGACACCGCCCAGGGCCACGGCCAGACCCAGCAGGCCCAGCGCGCGCAGCGCCGACTCGCGCGGCCCGGGACCGACCGGTCCGGGTACCGCGCGGGCCGCGCCGACGACCCGCTGCACCCCGATCACGAGCGTGCCGCTGGTGGCGTGCAGGTCGTCGGAGGACAGCGTGTGCCAGGAGATGTGGTAGGTGTTGGGCGGCAGCGCCGGCAGCCCGGCCACGATCTCCACCGGCGACTCGCTGTCGGCGGTGACCGCCTCGGGCGCCCGCAGGGCCAGCGACGTCACCGCCCAGCGCCCCCCGTCGCCGTCCACGATGTCCACCCGGGTGGCGGACAGCTCCACGTGTTCGGTCAGGCGCAGCGTCAGCATGTCCGGCGCGCGGTCCAGGACCGCGCCGTCGGACGGGCTGCTGCTGGCGAGGTAGGCGTGCGCCACCGCCCGTCCGGGCACCCCGAGCACGGCGAGCACACCGGCCAGCGCCACGAGCGCCGCGCGGGCGAGCAGCCGGTGCACCGCGCTCACCGCACCGGTACGTGCTGCAGGTGACGCTGACCCGCGTCGATCGCTATCTTGTCGCCCCGCTTGATCGCCCCCTGGTTGTTGAGGTACAGCAGGTAATAGGACTGGCCGGGGCGCAATTCGTGGCCCTGCTTCATCAGCGCGGCGCGCCAGGCGAACTTGCCGCTGCGCTCGTTGCGCAATGTCGGCGGGTGCCTGGTGTCGTTCTGGAACGCGGATGCCTTCTGCGTGTCCAGCACGACATAGCGCAGCTCGACCAGCCCGCCGTCGGCCACCACGGCCGCCTGCGTGAACCGCACGCCGGTGGCGCTCTCCAGCTGGCCGTCGTGCGGCACGTCGTAGCGCGGAATGGCGTCCGCGCTGCTGCCGAACCGCAGCATCAGGGCACTGGCCAGGGCGAGCGCGAGCAGCAGGGTCACTAGCTGCCCGGCGCGGCGGCGCACCGCCGGAAGTACAGACGCGACCATCGTCACTCCAATCACGGCGCGGTGTAGCGGGTAGAGGCGTAGTTGTCGAAGGTGGCCGAGCCGGTGGGCGTGGTGTTGGTACGGGCCACCAGACCCAACGCGACGGACTCCACTGTGGAGGCCGACGTGTTGCCGGTCAGCGTGCCGACGATCACCGCGCCGACCTTCAGCGTGGCGGAGCCGCCGGTCGCCGAGAGCCAGTCGACGCGCACCGTGCCGCCCGTCGCCGTGACCCAGGCGCTGTACACCCAGCCGGTACTGCGCAGCAGGCCGAGCCGGAACTGGGTGGCGGTGCCGTTGCGGCGCACCTGCACGGTCAGCACGGCGGTACCGGCCGTACCGCGCAGCTGGTAGATGTCGGCGGTCGCGGTACGGGCGTTGTACGTGCCGACCGTGAAGTCGAACTTCGCGTGGAAGCTGCGCTCCCCGATCGGCGTGTTGTCCACCACGTACCCGGTGCCGGTGGCCACCAGCGCGCCGGAGGCGGCCGAGGCCGTACCGATCGTCTGCGACCAGGCGGCGGTGTTCCCGCTGAACGTGTCCGCGAAGACGGCGTTCGGCGGCTGCACGGTCACCGTGACCGAGACGGCGGCACCCCACTGACCCAGCGGATCCTTGGCCCGTACCCACAGCGTGTGGCTGCCGGCCGCGAACCCGCTCAGGGCGATGCTGGCGGACAGCGTGCTTGCGCTGACCGTCATCGGGTGCCCGCTGCCGGGCGCGGGGGCGGTGCCCTCGTACCACTCCGCCGCCGCGATGCCCGACGGGTCATTCGCCGTGGCGGTCAGCGTGAGCGTGGCCGCCTGTGCGGTCGGGTTGGGGGTGGCGGACAGCGCCGTGACGACCGGCCCGTGCCTGTCCACGGTGAACGCCAGCGTGGTGAGCGGACCCCAGTTGCCGGCCGCGTCCCGGGCGTGCACCAGCATCTGGTGCGGGCCGTCCGCGAGCGCGGTCACCTCGGTCAGCGGCACCAGCGCGAAGGCGCTCTCCGTCGCGGTGTTGAACGAGCCGTCCAGGGCGAGGAACGTGAAGCCGGTGCCGTTGGTTCCGGCCGTGTCCAGGAAGCCCTCCGCGCCGGCGATCGGCGAGTTGACCCCGCCGGCGGCCGGATCGGTGAAGGCCGCGTTGACCCGCAGGTCGGTCGGGTCGGACGGCGAACCGTTGCTGCCGTTGGTCACCGCCGGCAGCACGCCGCCGGACAGCAGGGTCGGCGCGGTGCGGTCGACAATCAGGTCGGCGCTGCCGTAGGGACCCCAGAGCCCGAACGAGTCCTGCGTGTGCACCAGGACCGTGTGCCGCCCCTCGGCCAGCGCCGCGACGACGACGGCCGGGATGGTGGCGGTCTCCACCACTGTCGCGGCACCGGTGGCAGCCAGCGCCATCGCGGTACCCGCGCCGTTGGCGCCGGCGGCGTCCACGAAGTACTCCGCGCCGGTCACCGTGCCGCCCAGGCCGGAGTCGTCACCGGTCGCCGACAGCGCGACGTCGCCGGTACCGACGGTCGGGTTGGGTGCCAGCACCACGGCCGTGGTGACCGCGCCCGTCTTGGACAGCGTGAGGCTGGTGGAGCCCACGACGCCCCAGTTGCCGGCCACGTCGTGGCCGCGGACGAACAGCGTGTGCCGCCCCTGCGCGAGCGTGGTCAGCACGGTGGTCGGGATCGTGGCGGTCGCCCCGGTGACGGTCGGCCCGGCGCCGAAGCCGGGCGAGCTGAACGGGATGCCGGTACCTTCGCCGACGCTCAGGTCGTCCACGACCACCTCGGCGGCGTCCACAGTGGAGTTTCCGTTGGCCACGTCGCTGAAGTCAGCGGTCACCGTGACCGGGTTGAGCACGCTCGCCGGATCGGGTGCCGCCACCACGTGGCTGGACAACGGGCCGACATGGTCACCGCTGACCGGTGGCGGGTTGGTGTCGAGGAACGTGAGCATGCCGCCGAACGCCTGTTGCGGGCTCACGCCGGCGACCACCGTGCCGTAGCGCTGGCCGGCGTTGTTGAGCTGGCCGCCCGACTCCAGCAGCGCGAAGCGCCGCCCGTCCGGTCCGGCCGGCACGCTCACCAGCGTGTCGACCGCCTGGCCGGGCTGCAGCGGCACGGTCACCGTACCCTCGGGGTAGGCGGCCGGCCGGGCATCCTGGCCCACGACCGACTGGTCGACGCCGAGCAGGCTCATCGCGTGCGGCACCAGCCCCGCGTCCACGTACCGCAGCAGGACCTTGCGGCTCACGTCGGTCGCGATGACGTCCGTCTCCGGGAACGCCTTGCCGTTGATGAGCCGGTACTTGGCGCTGAACGAGCGCAGGTCGTACCCGACCGGGTTGGCGTTGAAGGCCGGGTCCACCTCGGTCAGCACGAGCAGGGCCTCGTCGTCGTACGCGGAGGCCGCGTCGCCGTACCCGGTCGGCTTGCCGCCCACGGCGGGTGCCCGTACCACGAGCGCGCCGACCAGGCCCATCGCGACCTGGCGGACCCCGTCGGCGGTGTGCCCGGCCTCGTACAGGAAGGTGCCGGGCCGGCTGGCGGTGAAGGTGTACGCCTTGGCCGCGCCGGCCGCCGCGCCGGTGGTGTCCGGCACCATGCCGGTGACCGCCGGCACTGCCAGCGCCAGCGCGCTGGTGAGTCCGTTGTGGACGGTGATGGTCACGTTGTCACCCTGGTCCACCACGAGCACCGGGCCGGGCAGCGTGGCGGGTGCCGCGCTGGTGGACGCGAACCCCCAGATCGGCACCGGCGCCGCCGCACCGGGCAGCACCACGCTGCCGGTCTTCGCCCACAGGTCGCAGCTCGCGGTCGTACCGCTGAGGGTGCAGCCGGTCTGCGGCAGCGGCCCCTGCGGGGGGCCGGGCGGGCCGGACGGCACGGCCGCGACCGCACCCGCCGGTACCCTGCCCTGCGCGGGCGCGCTGAGCACCGAGACAGCCAGTGCCGGCCCGAGCAGGAGGGCAAGAGCCGCGCGCACGGCAGCATGAACCTTCATCGTCGCCATCCCTTTCCGTCACTGAGCCGGGCAGCCGGCGGGCGGGTCGATGCGGATGAGGGTCATCATTCCGCCGAAGCTCGCGCCGTAGTTGGTGGCCTGTTCCAGGGCGTGGCTGTGCGCCACGTGGTAGTACTCGCCGCACTGGTTGTTCTGCACCACGCCGGCCGGCAGCTCACCCTGTGCCCCGCCGAGGTACGGGTTCTCCGCGAACCAGGTCTCGGTGCCGGGCCCCACGATCTGGTCCTGCAGGGTGGGCAGCGGTACCGGAATCGGGTTGCTGGTCGGGTCCCAGTGCTCGACGTCCTTCCACACCATCAGCGTGTCCACGGTCTGCCCGGGCGCCACGTCGAGGAGGAAGTTGGAGAACGACAGGTCCTGGCCGGCCGGCCCCTGCGCCGGGTGCCCGTCGCGGGCGATGAGCTGTTCGTCGCTGCCGTGCGGGTGGAACGGGTAGCTGACCGAGCCCGCGTTGAGGTACCTGATGAGCGCCGGCTTCGGGTTGCTCGCCGCGTCGTACGGCCGGATGTGGATCAGCGCGCCGTAGGGCTGGTTGGGCAGCCATTCCGCGTGGTTGGGCGAGATCGTGTCCGGCATGCTCCGGCCGTTGATCATGAAGTACCGCGGCTTGAACTTCGAGTAGTCGAAGGCCCGCCGGCGCTCCACGGCCAGGTGCAGGTCGGGATCCACCTCACTGAGCAGGTACAGGTACTCGTGCCCGGTGTCGAAGGCCGAGTCGGACCGGTTGTTCTCCCAGTCGTGGTGCCCGGCCGGCCGCACGATCAGCCCGCCGAACAGGCCCATCTGCGCCTGCTTCTGCACGTCCGTCCCGGACTCGTACAGGTAGGTGCCGGGTGCGCCGGCGGTGAACGTGTAGGTGACCGCGCCACCGGCCGCCGCCGAGGTGGTCAGCGACGTCAGGTTGCCGGTCGTGTCGGTCTCCGGCTGGGCCGGCTGGCCGTTCGCGAGCACCTGCGTCTGGCCCGGGAACACCAGCGAGGTCGCCTCGGGCAGGCTGTTGTGCAGCACCACGGTGACCTTCACGCCGGAGTCGACGCACAGGGTCGGGCCGGGCAGCTGGAACGCGCCGCCGCCGGGTCCGTAGCTCCACATGTAGATGGCGTTGCCGTCCGGGGTGGCGATGTAGCCGCCGCTCGCGGTCAACGAGAACGCGTTGCCCGGCGCGGTGAGGCATTCCAGGCCGGCCAGCGGGCTCGCGGCCGAGCCCCGGCCACCGGGCACCGCCAGTACCGCCACGAGGGCGGCGGCCAGCAGCGCCGGTGCCGCCAGGCGCAGCCGGCCTTCGTAGCGGTGGCCCTGTGGCCACAATCGGGTGAGGCGAAGCATCGGGGTTCTCCTTCCGGGGGCCACGTCAGGCGTTCGCGCGGGTCTGTGGGGGCAGCGTGCCCGGTGCGGACACCCGGATCTCGGTCATCTGACCGCCCAGTCCGGCACCGCCGGCGTTGGTCAGCGACGGGTAGTCGCGCGCGTAGAGCAGGTAGGTACCGGGCGCCGGAGCGGTGAAGATGACGTCCCGGCTCTCCCCGGGGCCGATCTCCACCGTGTTGGTCACCTGGAACTCGGCGGTGCCGTCGCGCCCGCGCAGCAGGCTGGCGTCCTTGGCGACCACGAGCAGGTCGATGCCGTCCACCGTCAGCGCGTGGTTGAGGTAGCCCAGGTTGGCCAGGCGCAGCAGCACCTTCTCGCCCGTGTTCGCGGTGATGAGCGAGGAGTTGGGCTGGTAGCGCAACCGCCCGGCGGCCGTGCTCATCGGGTCGCCGGCGGGGGCGAGGGTGTCGGGGTAGGCGCGCCCGTTGAGGGCGAAGAAGGTGGGCTTGAAGTCGGTCCAGTCCGTGGTCTGGATGTGCGCGTCCCGGTAGTGCGCCTCGGCCCACAGCTCCGTGGTGATGAACGCGAACTCCCGGTCGTACCGGGTGGAGCCGTCGCCGTCGTTGTACGCGTACTTGCCCGCCGGTACGTCCGCGGTCCCCTGGTTCTGGACCGGCCGCACGTACACCACGCCGGTCATGCCCATCTGCACGTGCTCCACGTCCTCGAAGTGGCAGTGGTACATGTACGTCCCGGGGTCGTGCGGCCGGTAGAAGTACGTGAAGTCGCGCCCGATCGGCACCGAGATGGACAGCTCCGGCACCCCGTCGAAAAGCGGTATCGCGTTGCGGAAGCCGTGCCAGTGCACGGTGTGCCCGTCCACCAGGTCCGGCCGCACCGACAGGCCGAGGTTGGTCAGCGTTATCTTGATGTCGGTCTCCTGGTCGAAGCCCAGCAGCGGCGCGCTGATCTGGGCATGGCCCCGCTGGGCGGTCACGTCCGCCCCGCTGAAGCCGGTGACGTCCCGGAAGCCGAACACGTACATGTTGGTGCCCGACGGCGCCAGCGGGTCCGGCCAGAACGGCTGGATCGCGGGCGCGGAGTCCGGCATGGACACCCAGCCGTCGGTCGCGGCCAGGTGCACCTCGGCGGTCGGGTTGGGCACCGCTCTCGGTACGGCGAGCACGGGACGGGCCGGGCCGGCGGCCGAGCCGCCCTCGGGCAGCAGCGCCCAGGTCGCCACTCCGGTGGCGCCGGCGAGCAGACCGCGTCGGCTGATGCCACGGCGGGAAGCGCGGTCGGACACGATGTCCTCCTTCAGACGAGCGGTTGCACGGGGGTGGTCGGGGGCGGGTGGCGGCCGGCGGATTGGGGGGCCCGGCCGCCACCCGGCTCTCATCGGAACGGCGTCACGGGATCTCGTCGGCGCCGATATCGGGGCGGGTGACGCTGCGCGACTGGCCGTCGTAGTCAGTGCGCGGAGCCTGCACCGTGGTGGCACCGAAGGTTCTGGAGCCCGCACCACCGTTGCTCGCCGGTGAGGCCGTGCCGACCAGGTGGTAGTTGCCCATCTGGTTCAGCGGCGCCGGCTGGATGATGATGACCGCCTGCCGGAACGACGGGAACGTGCGCGAGGTCTCGATCGTCACCGTCGCGGTGAAGGGGCTGCGCACCTGCGGGTCCTGGCCGACCACGTTGGTACCGGAGAGCGTGGTACCCGTCGTGGTCTGCAGCACCGAGTTCGTCGGTGTCAGCGGACCGGCACCGTCCACCGAGCCCATGTCCCAGTAGTTCGCCGGGTCCCCGGCCGGCGCGTCCGGTGCGCCGATGCCGCTGACGTACAGCCCGTTCCAGCTGCCCGCCCGGTTGTTCCAGAAGATGTTGTTGAACAGCTTGGGGTTGCTGAAGGTCGCCGCGCCGGCTGGCAGGGTGGCCTGCAACTGGTCGCTGTTGGTCGCGGTGGACAGGCCGGCGGGTGCCGGGCGGCCGTTGCTGGTGGCCGCGGTCGCCGTGGTGATGTTGCCCATCACCGTGTTGTTGACGATCCGCACGTCCACCGAGTCGTCCAGGGCGATGCCGCCGCCCTCGTGCGTGGACACGTTGTCCACCACCATGTTGTTCGTCACCGAGATCGGGAAGTTGCCCGCCTGCAGGAAGCGGATGCCACCGCCGTCGTCGTTGGCCATGTTGGCCTCGATGGTGTTGGCGTCGATCGTCACCGCGCCGGATCCGGCGGACGGCCGGGTCGGGTCACTGGGCAGCTCGCCGGCGACCATCACGCCACCGGCCTCGTCGTAGGACTGGTTGAGCCAGATCCGGTTGGCCGAGATGCTGCCGCTCGGGGACAGCCCGAAGTGCGAGATGCCGCCGCCGTACTCGGCCGAGAAGTTGCCGCACAGGGCGTTGTGGTCGATCGAGTACCCGTTGCTCCCGGTGAACACCCCGATCGCGCCGGCCAGGTTGGTGCCGCCGTTGTCGCGGATGTCGTTGCGGGAGATGGTGACGTTCTGGTTGCCGCTGTTGGTGTACGGGGTGCCGACGCGGATCGCGCCGCCGTACGCCCCGCTGTTGCCCACGATGACGTTGTCCGTCACGCGGGTGTACCGCGCCTGGGCGTGCAGGTACACGCCGCCGCCCTGGGTGATCAGCGCACCCGCGGCACCCACCGGGGTGGTGACCCCGCCGGCCGCGCCGGCCAGGCCGCCCACGTCGTTGACGTTGCCGGCGAAGTCCGACTGGTTGCCGCCGGTGATCCGGAAACCGTCCACAGTGGGCGGGTTGAGGATGTTGAACTGGTTGGCGCGGGCCAGCACGGTGACCACGGCGCCGTCGGGCACCTGGGCCGGGCCGGCGTGCGGGATCGAGGCGACCAGCGCCAGCCAGGCGGTGCCGCTCGCGTTGTCGATGCCGAACGCACGACCGTCCAGGATGGACCCACGCACCTCGGTGCCGTCCGCGTACTGGCCGCCGGGGCCGACACCCTGCATGCGCACCGACGAGTGGATGACGACGTTCTCGTAGTACGCGCCGGCCGGGTTGTCCTGGCTGGTCGCGTTGGGCCAGACCGCCACGACGGAGGTGTCGTTGGCAGCGGCGGCCGCCTCCAGCGCGGCCTGCACCGTGCTGTACGTCGTCTCACCGGAGGTCACCGCGGCGGCGGGCGGGTTCACCTGGCGCAGCCGCGGGTTGACCACGGTACCCAGGCCGACGCCGCTCGCGGCACCGAGCATCTGCACGCTGATCCCGTTGCGGGTCTGCTGCCCGTTGTTGGCGGTGACGGTGAGCGCACCGGCAGCCGGGAGGACCGGCCGGCTCAGGCTTACCGTGATCTGCCGGTCCGACCACGAGTTGATGGTGACGGTGGTACCCACCAGGCCGCTGACGGTGACCGCGCTGTTCGGTCCCCGGGTGCCGAAGCCGGTACCGGTGAGGGTCAGCTGCCGGTTGTTGTCGGTGCTCCGGATGTACGGCCGGGACTGCGCGAACAGCTGCGGGGTGTCGGTCGCCGGGAGACAGTCCACCGGTCCCACCTGGGTCGATCCGGGCGCGATCGCCACCGCGGCGACCTGTGTCGGTGCCGTGTCGGTGGTGGTGAACAGCCCCGGCCACGCCTGGAAGTTGGTGGCGATGGTGCGGAAGCGCGGGTTGTAGTTGCGGTTGTAGTGCCCGGGTTGGCCGGGGTCGTTGCCCACGAAGCGGTACATGTTCAGGCAGGGACCGGCGGGCAGCGGGCAGTTGTACGTGCTCGTCGACGGCTCGATCGCCTCGTAGAACCCGTTGAAGTCGGTGTCCACGGTGTCCACCAGGCGGCCGGACCAGTCGTAGATGCCCATCGGCACGTTGGGCAGCGGCTCAGCCTCGCCGAAGGCGATGCTGCGCTTGTCGTGCGAGAGCCCGAGGTCGTTGATGGTCAGGCCCCAGAAGTGGGCCGGCAGCGGCACCTGCGTGAACAGGTTGAAGTTGGGTGCCGAGGTCTGCCCGCCGCGCACCTGCACCAGCTTGCTGTCGCACAGCGGCTTCTGCTGGCCCTCGAACGGGCTGCCACCGCCGTCGACGAACGGCTGGTCCGTCACGTGCACCGTGTGGTTCGGCCCGGCGCACTCGGGGTTGATGCCATTGCCCTGCGTCGGCGGCGCACCCGGGTCCGGCTGGGGCTGTGCCGGGTTCGGCGCGTCGGCCGCCTGGCTCGGCGACGGCGGGAAGTTGTCCTGCGGCAGGTACGAGTCGCCGTCGAAGATGTTCACGTCTTCCTCGCGGGTCACCTGGTACATCGGCTTGCCGTCCACCGGGTCGGTGGGGATCTCCACGCTCACCAGGTAGTCGTCGGGCAGCAGAGCCTGGGTCTGGCCGTCCGGCAGGGCTGCGTACAGTGCCATGCCGTGGTCCGCCGCCGGGTTCTGCGGGTCACCCGGCGGGTAGAGGTTGACCTTCGAGTCGGCGAACGCGTAGTTGCCGTTCACCGTCTGGCCGAAGGCGCCGGCCGTGGTGTCGTTCGGCATCGCCTGGAAGCCCATCATCGGCGACTCGACGCACATCTGGTTGGCGGCCGTGCCGAAGTCCGGCAGCGCGAGCTGGTCGGTCAGCGGCCGCCCGTCGAACAGCCGCGCGGTGCAGCCGCGGCCCGGACCCCACGTCTCGGACGTGTACACGTCGTTCAGCTCGGGTCCACGCTGCAGCGATCCGTCCGGGTTGTGGATCGGGTCGCCATTGCCGTCCCGCGCCACCGCGTACAGGTGCACCTTGATGTTCGGGATGCCCGGCTGGTACGGCTCCGTCGCCGCGAAGCGCGGGTCGAGCTCGTTGCGGGTGGTGTCGTAGGTGATCGTGCCGGCGATGCCGCCGGTGGCCGCACCCTGGTAGTTCTGCACGCCCCAGTCGACCCGGCCGGACAGGCCGATCACGGGCAGCACGTTCACGTCCACGGCCGCACCCAGCAGCGTGGTGGCCGTGGGCTGGTTGTCCGCCTGGTAGGTGATGCCCGTGGTCTGGTACCGCGTGTTGAACGCCTCCAGCACCAGCCACTTCGTCAGCGGGTACGCCTCCTTGATGGCGTAGTTGCCGTTGTTGTCGGTGGTGACCGTGTTGACGCCCTGGTCCATCACCGAGTTGTCGCGCTCCTTGAGCACCACGGGGAAGCGCGGCACGCCGGCCTCGCCGGCATCGCGCTTGCCGTTGGCGTTGGCGTCGATGAAGACCGAGCCGGTGATCTCGCTGAACCAGCCGACCAGCGGCTTGGTCCCGATGTCGAGCTTCTGTCCATTCGAGACGGTCACGTTGAACGAGTCCAGGATCGTCTCCTGTGGACCGTCCCACAGCGTCAGCTGGTAGTCCCCGTCGGGCACGTTGGTGATGTCGAAGGTGCCGTTGGCCGCGCCGCGGGCCAGGTAGACCATCTGGTCGTTGCTGCCGAGGTCGGACAGGGCCACCCACGGCTGGCTGACCGGGCCGGCGATGCTGGCCCCGGCCACGCCCGCGTTGGGCAGGGTGACGCCACCCTGGCCGCCGACGTACGTGTGGGCGAGCACCGCGGTGCCCACGATCTCACCGGACGCCGAGCCGGCCAGTGCCTTGGGCGAGACGAAGCCGAAGTCCACATAGGGCACCCGCTCGCCGCCGACGGTCTGCTCGGTGTCGTAACCGGTGTCGCCCTCCTGCACCCAGATGTCCCAGTCGTGCGAGCCTTCCAGGGTCGTCGTCTGCACCCACACGGCACCGGAGGGCGCGACCACCTGCGTCGCGTACCGGTCGGGGCCCAGGTTGTGGATGACGATGTCGCCGTTGCCGTCGCTCTTGCAGCCGGTCGACTGCGCGGAGATGACGGGCTTGCCGTCCGCGAAGACGACCTGCCCCGCCGGGTGCGCGGCGTCCGGCGCGGAGTGCTGGTACTGGGTGCACAGCGGGTTGCCGTAGTAGTCCGTGCTCACCTCGCCCATCACGTCGGCCAGGTGCGCGGTGAAGCCGGCGAGTCCCTGCTCCGCGCCCACCTCGTAGGTGCCGTCGACCGGGATGTTGTCGTTGAAGACCCGGATGCGGATGCTGCCCAGGGGCAACGGGTAGGGCTGCATGGTGACGGTCACGTCCGTGGTGGCGCCACCGGTCACCGTGAAGTGCTCGCCGTCGATCTTGTAGCCGTCGGCCGTCACGGAGATGAGGTACTTGCCCACCGGCAGGTTCGCCAGGGCCGCGGCGCTGGCCAGGTCCGTCTGGTCGCCCTGCGCGACCACCGGCACCGCGCCCGGAGTGTTGCGGATCGAGGGCCACTGGCAGTGGTCGGCGAAGTCGGCGGTGCTGGCCACGCCGGCACGCGGCGGCAGGCAGTTGGCCATGGCGTCGTGCGGATTGCCGACGTCGTCGGCGGTGACGAGCCAGTGGTACGCGGTGACCGCGTCACCCTTCTGGATCTCCGGCGGTGCGCCGACGGTGCGCGCGCTCTGCACCCGCAGCGTGATCGCGCCGGTGGTCGCTGCGGACGCCGGCAGTGCGGAGACCACGGTGTATCCGAGCAGCAGCAGCAGGCCGGCGGTTCCTGGGAACCACCAGTTCCGGTGCAGACGACGCCGCATCTGTACCCCCTCGGTCAGTGACCACGGGCCACGGGACTCCGGCCCGGTCGGGCTGGCGAGGAAATGATGGGTACGCGGCAGCGGCGCGGTAAGCATTCATTACAGAACCGTCATACGGATGTCATCTCGGCTCAGCCGAGTTCAGGGAAGATGTGGCATCAACGTCCGTCATCGTCCGTGTCAGCTGCACGACACAACGTATCCGCCATTCGGCTTGCCCGGCGTCCCCGGTTGCGCTGGGCAGCCTCGATCCTTTCGGTGAAAATACCGGACAAAACAGTATCCGGGGCCGCAGACGCGAGAGAGCCTCTGGCGATTCCACCGGATTAAGGGCTTGATAACACCAGCACTCGCACGGCAGGGGGAGATCCGTGAGTCGAGTTTTGGTCATTGAAGATGATGAACGTCTAGGTCGTTTGGTGAGCAGGGCACTGGAGAGCGAGGGGTACCCGACCGAGCGGGCGAGTACCGGCCCGGACGGTCTGGCCAGCGCGCTTGCCCGCGACTTCGACCTGGTCGTTCTCGACCTCATGCTGCCCGGCATGGACGGGCGCCAGGTGCTGGAGCGGCTCGTCGAGGAGCGCCCGGAGCAGCGGGTTCTCGTCCTGTCCGCGGTACCCGAGATCGGCACCCGGGTCGCCGTGCTGGAGGCGGGCGCGGCGGACTTCCTGGGCAAGCCGTTCGCGGTCGCGGAACTGCTGGCGCGGGTACGGGCCCGGTTACGGTCGGGCGCTCCAGGTGCGGCCGCCCGCTGGCTGACCGCCGGACCGGTGCGGCTGGACCTGCGCCGGCGCCGGGCCGCCGTCAACGGGGCCGACCTGGAGCTTTCCTCGCGGGAGTTCCTGCTCCTGCAGCACCTGATGTCCCGCGCCGGCCAGGCGTGCAGCCGCGAGGAGCTGCTCGCCGACGTGTGGGGACTGACCTTCGACCCGGGAAGCAACGTGGTGGACGTGTACATCCGCCGGCTGCGCGGCAAGCTCGACCTACCCGACCGAATCGAGACGGTACGCCATGTGGGCTACGCTTTCGCCCTCAACTAACCGGCGCCTGGTCGTCGCGTGGGCCACCTTCGCCGGCATCAACGTCGTGCTGATGTACCTGCTCCCCGGCCAGGAGACCGTGCCGTTCCACTTCGTGTGGATCAGCCTCGCGCTGGTGTACGGCTTCACCTCCTGGCGCACCTCGTGGATGGTCGCCGCGCTGGTCCTCGTCATCATCTCCACCGGCGTGATCCTGGCCCACCACGCGGCCACCGGTGAGATCCGCTGGGAGGAGACGACCGAGGAGCCGCTCATGTCGGCCATCTTCGCCGTCATGGTGTGGCACGTGAACCGCCGCCAGCTGCTGATCCGCGAGGTGCAGCGGGTGCACGAGCTGGACGGGCGGCGCAGCGAACGGCAGCAGCTGTTCGTCCGGCTCGCCTCGCACGAGCTGCGCACCCCGATCACCGTGGCGCGCGGCTACACCGAGCTGGTGCGGGCGGCGCACAGCGACGAGGAGACGCTCGAGGACACCGAGGTCGTGCTGGACGAGCTGGACAAGGTGGCCGGCATCACCCAGCGGCTGGTGACCCTCATGCAGCTCGACGAGCCGCACCCGGTGCGCCGGGTGGACATCGACAACGAACTGCTGCGGCTGGTGCGGCGCTGGGCACCCACCGCCGAGCGCGAGTGGTCGGTGCGGTCCGCGATCGGCGACGTGCTGATCAGCCCGGACCGGTTCGAGGCGGCGCTGGACTGCCTGGTGGAGAACGCCATCAAGTTCACCAAGCCGGGGCAGCGCATCGAGGTGATCGGGGCGCGCGGCGCGGGCTCCTGGATGGTCGAGGTGCGCGACCACGGCGTGGGCATCGCCACGGAGACCGCGCGCGGTCTGCTCGCCAACCCACCCGGCCAGGGTACCGGTACGGGCACCGGGCTCGGACTGGCGATCGTCCGGGCGGTGGCCGAGTCGCTGGACGGCCGGATCACCATCAGCGGCGCGCCGGGCGAGGGTACGGCGGTGACCGTGGTCGTACCGCAGGCGCCACTGGATCCGGGTGAGCAGGCGCCGAGGGAAGCGGTGACGGCGCGGGCTACCGGCCCGGGCTCGCGGCGATGAAGGCGCGTGCCTTCGCCGCCCGTACCTCGGCGGAGAGCGTCTCGATGTCGTAGGCGCCCTGGTGCCGGCGCCCGTTGATGAAGAAGGTCGGGGTGCCGGAGACGCCGCTGACGTCGGCGCCCTCGACGTCCTCGGCGACCCGCGACGCGCCGGCGCGCTCGCGCAGGTGGTCCCGGAAGCGATCCGCGTCCAGCTCCAACTGCTGGGCGTAGCGGACCAGATCCGGCACCCGCAGCGCGCCCTGGTGGTCCAGCAGGATGTCGTGCATCTCCCAGAACCGTCCCTGCGCCGCGGCGGCCTCGGACGCCTCGGCCGCCAGTTGCGCGTGCGGGTGCACGTCGGTCAGCGGGAGGTGCCGCCACACATACCGCACGTCGCCGTGGCCGGCGAGCAGCTCGCGCACCACCGGCTCCGCCTGGCCGCAGTACGGGCACTCGAAGTCGCCGTACTCGACGACCGTCACCGGCGCCTGCGCGTCGCCGCGGACGTGGTCCCGCTGCGGGTCCACCGGCGACGAGAGGTCCACCAGCACCTCGGCCGTGCCCAGCAACGCCCGGAAGCGCCGCACCGGCGACAGCCTCGCGGTGATCTGGAACACCACCCAGGTCATCACCGAGGAGACCAGGGCCGCGCTGAGCACGCCGAGCTTGGCCTGCTCCAGCGCCACGCCGGTGAAGGCGAGGTTGGCGATCAGCAGCGACACGGTGAAGCCGATGCCGGCGATCTGGCCCACGGCGGTGACCGCCGCCCAGCCCACCGGCGGGCGCAGCCGGCCGCGGGACAGCCGGGCGACCAGCCAGGTGGTACCCACGATGCCCACCGGCTTGCCCAGCACGTAGCCCACCAGGATGCCCAGCGTGATCGGCGCGGTGAACGCGGCGGCGAGGAAGCTCCCGTTGATCGCGATGCCGGCGTTGGCCAGCGCGAACAGCGGGACGATGAGGTAGCTCGTCCACGGGTGGTACAGCTGGGCCAGCCGCTCGTTGGGCGAGATCGCGGACGACAGCCCCATGCTCGCGGTGCGGGCCAGTTCGGGCGTGGGCTGCTCGCGGAAGTTGCGGAACAGGTCGCTGGCGCGCTGCAGGTCGTCCCGGCCGGCCGGGTAGGCGTAGGTGAGCAGGCCCATGGCGAGCCCGACCACGATCGGGTCGATGCCGGACCGGTGCACCGCCAGCCAGGCGGCGACCCCGAGCAGCGCGTACACGAGGCCGGCGCGCAGCCGTACGGCACGCGCCACCAGCAGCAGCGCGAAGATGCCCAGCGCGACGATCAGCGCGGTCACCTCGACCCGATGGGTGTAGGCGACCGCGATGATGGCGAGCGAGACGAAGTCGTCCACCACGCTGACGGTGAGGATGAAGGCCCGCAGCCGGTCGGGGAAGCGCGGCCCGACCAGGGTCAGCATGCCGAGGGCGAAGGCCGTGTCGGTCGCCATGGTCGTGCCCCAGCCGTGCATCGACGGCCGGCCCGCGTTCAGCGCGAGGTAGATCGCGATGGGTACCAGCATCCCGCCGACGCCGGCCAGCAGGGGCAGCGTCAGCCGCCGCCGCTCGCGCAGCTCGCCCATGTCGAATTCGCGCCGCGCCTCCAGGCCGACGACGAAGAAGAACAGCGCCATCAACCCGCTGTTGATCCACGCGCGGAGGTCCTGGGAGATGGACCACCCGCCCAGGCGTACGGACAGCTGGGTGGTCCACACCTCGTCATAGGAGGACGAGTCGATGTTCACCCAGACCAGGGCGAGGACGGCGGCGCCGAGCAGGACGGCCGCGCTGCCCGTCTCGGTGCGCAGGAAGCGGCGCAGCGGCGTCTCGACGTTGTGTGCCCAGGCCGTCCGCCCCCGCCACGACCGCCCCGAGGTCCCCCCTTCGCTCATTCCATGATTGTCGCAGACGGCCGGGGCCCGGCGCGCCTGTCCCTTGTGGACAGACGCGCCAGGCTGACCTCCGGTGTGGTCAGTGCGCGGTCAACCCGTAGGCGTGGATGATCGTCTGGTCCACCCGGCCGCCCGCCGAATCGGTCGCCGAGGCACGCAACGACACGAACCCGCTGGCCGGCTGCCGGACCACCGCGACCCAGCCGCCCTGCGTCCGGTGTACCGGCGCCGCCTGCCACGTGGCCCCGTCGTCGTAGGACACCTGGACCCCGAGCAGCCGCACCCGCGCCGCCGGCGTGCCCGGCTGCTCCTGCACCGAGACCGGAATCTCGAACCGGCCCGCCGGAGCGAGGTTGTCGGCGGACAGCCGCGGGGTGAACCGGACGGCGAGCGCCCGTTGCGGGACGAAAGCGTCATCCGGTGCGTGCTGGGACCGGAACGTCCACCCGGCGCTGACCGAACTGGACAGCCCGCTGAACCCGGTGCGGGTGCCGGTCACCTCGACGCGGTAGGTGGCCGGACCGGCCGGCACGGCGAACGCCCCGGACGGATCCGTGCCCTCGCCGATCAGGACACCGTTGCGGAACACCTTGATGCTCGCCTTGTCGGTCACCGAGAACCCGGCGTGCCCCGCCCCGTCACTGAACAGCGGCGGGTCCACCAGCAGCGTGTCACCGATGCGCGTGATGAAGTCGCTGGAGAACCCGGGAGTGGGCAACGCCGGTCCGAACGGTGCCCGGTTCCACTGGTCCCGGTAGTGCCGCCCGGCCCGGTAGCTGGCCGCGCTGCGCAGGTAGCCCCGGAAGTCGAGGAAGCCGTCCGGCGTGGGCGTGCCGTAGTTCAGCTCGGCGAGCCACCGCTCGACGTTGCCGCCGACGTACCTGGTGAACGTGCCGGGCAGGGGCACCTGCAGCAGCACGGCCCAGCCTCCGACGTCGCTGAGTCCGAACGTGTCCACCAGCGCCACGTCACCCGGCTCCACGCTGCCCTGGTCCGCCCGCACCACGGCGAGGTCGCGGTCGCGGTAGTTCTTCACGAAGCCGGTCGGCAGGCCACCGGGCACCGTCTCGTCGAGTGCGTACTCGTACGGCGTGTCGGTGAAGCTCCCGTCCTGGTTCGGCCGTGCCCACTGGCTGCCGATGTCGCCGACGAGCGTCTGGCCGGCCGGCACCGGCGGACCCTGCTGCCCGGTGTACAGGCCGTCGAAGGTATCGGACAGCAGGCCGGCCCCGGTACCGCCGGCCGGCGCGGTGTGCAGGTACTGGACCGCGACCAGGGCCGGTCGCGCCGCGCTGTCCGGCACGGTCTCCCGTACCGCCTTGGCGGTGCGGCCGTCCATCTCGACGGTCAGGTCCCGGGTCAGGTTCACCACCGGCTGGACCAGCAGGATCTGGTCCACCTGCAGTGGATCGGGGTGGACCACCGGGAAGAGGAACGCGGCCAGGTCGTAGCTGCCCTTGGGCAGCCGCGCCCTGACCGTCCCGGACGGGTCGCTGAGGAAGTAGAACGACGAGTTGTCGATGCCCGTCAGGACGGACAGGAAGTCGCCGGTCAGCGCACCCGCGCGGTCCCGGAAGTCGACGGTCAGGTCGTAGCTCTCGACCTCCTTGTTGACGCCCAGCGCCGTGCTGACCTGCACCTGGCCGGCCGTCGCGAGCAGTTCGCCGGAGTACAGCCCGTCCGCGCCACCCACCCGGGTGTCGGTGGTGACGTCCACCGACGCGGTCCCGCCCGCGGGCACCGTGACCTGGCTGGCGCCGAGGGTGAACAGCCCGGCCGGCGGCGCGGTGGCCGGATCCGGGCCGAGCGCCTTGACCGCCAGGTTCAGGGTCACGGCCGAGGTGCCGTCATTGTGGTACGTGACGGCCTTCGTGATCGGCTTGTCGTCGTTGTGCGGCCAGATCTGCCGGCCGAAGGAGACGCTCACCGGGTCGCTGGTGACCGACTGCCCGATCGCCCGGGCCACGTCGACCCGGCCCGCACCCTGCTGGAACCCGCTGATCTGCGGGTTGGGCCTGGCGGACGCGGTCAGCGTGGACTTGTAGCGCCCAGCCGACCAGTCCGGGTGCTCCTGCGCCAGGATCGCCACCGAGCCGGTCACGTGTGGCGTCGCCATCGACGTGCCGGACAGGGTCACGTACGAGTCGCCCACCGGGTCGCCCAGTTGGGTGCCGGCGGCCCGGGCCGCCACGATGTCCACGCCCGGCGCGGTGATGTCGGGCTTGACGGCGTCGTCGCCGACCCGCGGGCCGCGGCTGGAGAAGAACGCCAGCGCGTCGGACTTGTCCACGGCGCCAACCGTGAGCGCCGCGTCGGCGCTGCCCGGTGAGGCGACCGTGCTGTCGCTCGGGCCGTCGTTGCCCGCCGCGATGACGAACAGCGTGCCGTACCGGGCGGTCAGCGAGTTCACCGCCGCCTCCAGCGGGTCGATGTCCGGGGTGTCGCCGCCGCCGAGGCTGAGGTTGGCCACCTTGGCGTGCTTGTCGGCGGCGGCCCACTGCATGCCGGCGAGGATCGCCGACTCGCTGCAGCCGAAGTCTTGGCACACCTTGCCGGCCAGCAGCGTGGCGTCGGGCGCGACACCCTTGTACTTCCCGGCAGAGGCGGCTCCGGTGCCCGCGATGATGGACGCCACGTGGGTGCCGTGGCCGACGGTGTCCGTCGCGTCCGGGGCCTCGGTGAAGTTGCGCTCCTCAACCACCTTGCCGGCGAGGTCCGGGTGGGTGGCGTCGACGCCGGTGTCGAGCACCGCGACGCTGACGCCCTTGCCGGTGTACCCGGCTGCCCAGGCGGTGGGCGCGCCGATCTGCGGCACGCTCTGGTCCAGCGACAGCGAGCGCTTGCCGTCCAGCCAGATCCGCGCGATGCCGGCCGTGGTGGTCAGCGCGGACCAGACGGCCGGCGCCTTGTCCTTGGCGGCCAGGAGCGCGGCCCCGCCCACGTCGGGCAGGTCGCGGGTCACCCGCGCGCCGGCCGCGGCCATCGCGGCATTCGAGTGGGCGGTGCCCTGCCGGTACGAGACGATCAGCGGCAGCGTGGCCCGCCGCGCGTCGTCGTAGCCGAAGCGGACCAGCGCGCTCACGTCGAACAGCCGCCGGTCCAGCTTCCCCTCGCGGAGCAGCCGCTGCGCATCCGGTGGCACCACGTACAGGTCGCCGCCGGCCCGGAACGTCAGGAAGCGCAGGTGCTCGCGACCCTTCGCCGGCCGGACCGCGCCCGAGGTGGCCTTGGCGGAGGAGACCGTGACCCGGTCCCCGGTCGGCAGCGTCACGGTGTGCGGGCTCGATCCGCCCGCGTCGGACACTGGGACGACGTTCGGGGCGGCGACCACGTTCGGGGCGGCGGCCAGGTTCGGGGCGGCCCAGCCGCCCTGTGCCATGCCGAGCAGCATGGTCACGCCGACCAGTCCGGCGAACAATTTCCTTCGATGTTGCAACGCGCACCTCCCGTTGTGGCGTCTCTGAGTGTGGAGAAGCCGTTCTGCGCATTGATCGGCAGCATTGCACAACCGGGCACCGAAACGTAGACCTGGCAGGAGGCACGGCACGATTTGACGCAAGCGCGCCAAGCGCTTCACACGTACCGCTTCACACGTACCTTGCGGTCATTCGCCGGTGCCGAACCGGTACACGGTGGTGGTCCGGTGGATCTCGCCCGGACGCAGCACAGTGGACGGAAACTCCGGATGGTTCGGTGAGTCGGGGAAGTGCTGCGTCTCCAGGGCGAACGCGTCGCCCTGCCGGTACGCGTGGCCCGACGTGCCGACCAGCGCGCCGGTCAGGAAGTTGCCGGTGTAGAACTGGATCGCGGGCTGGTCGGTGTGCACGGTCAACACGCGTCCGGTGACGGGCTCCACGACCCGGGCCGCCTCGGTGGTGCTCCGCAGGAGGAAGTTCTGGTCGTACCCCGTGCCGTGCAACAACTGCGGGAAGTTGTCCCGGATGCGCGCACCGATCGGCGTGGGCGTGGTGAAGTCCAGCGGGGTGCCGTCGACCGGCGCGATCTCGCCCGTCGGAATCAACGTCTCGTCCACCGGCGTGTACCGGTCGGCGTCCAGATACACCACGTGGTCGTAGACGCTGCCGGTGCCTTCGCCGGCGAGGTTGAAGTATGTGTGGTTGGTGAGATTGACCACCGTGGGCGCGTCGGTCGTGGCCTGGTAGTCGATCCGCAGCGCGTCGCCGGCGGTGAGCGTGTACGTCACGGCGATCCGCAGCGTGCCCGGGTACCCCTGGTCGCCGGCCGGGCTCACGTGCCGCAGCGCCAGCGCCGGCTCGCCGTCCTCGCGCACCGGGGTCGCCTGCCACACGTGCTTGTCCAGCCCGACCGTACCGCCGTGCAGGCTGTTGGGTCCGTCGTTGACCGGCACCTGGTACCGGACCCCGTCGAGCGTGAAGGTACCACCGGCGATCCGGTTGGCGTACCGGCCGGTGATGGTGCCGAAGTACGGGCTGCGCGCCCGGTAGTCGGCGAGGTTGTCGAAGCCCAGCGCCACGTTGGCCCGGTTGCCGTCCCGGTCGGGTACCTCGATCGACTGGACGATGCCGCCGTAGGTGAGGACGCGCACCACCGTGCCGCGCTCGTTCGCCAGCGTGTACCGCTCGACCTCGCCCTCGGGCGTGCTGCCCCACGGCTCCTTGGTGATCATCACGCTCCCGTGCGGCGCCGGCCGGCGGCCTGTGTGGATATTGCCCATCGACGCTAGACGATTGAATCGAATCAAGTCAACGCGGCGAACTCTCCAGAAGAACCATGGTATGTCACTTTCATTCTTGTATCGCCGCCTTCGGACGATGTATCGGGCGGCACGGCGAGCCGAAACGGTCAACCTTCCGTCGGGTTTTGGACGGAGCCGGGATCCGAGATCAGCTCGCGCACACAATGCGGCTGCGGTCTCAGCACGGGCGGGAGAAAGATCATGGTCGGCGAACCGGGGGCGGCGCAGCCCTTCCATCAACTAGTCTCAATGGGACGGGGCGGCCAACGCCGGACGAACGCACGAAGTGCGACTACTCTTCGCGTTTTCGACCATGGCAAGCCGACCGATATGTACCTTGAGGACGGGCGGACAGTGCGGCGGGCCGCGTTCGTCGCCGGCAGGGCAAGGAGCGTGCGGCCATGATGCGTTGGCTCATCGGGTCGAGCCTGCGGCTCGCCCCGGTCCTGGCGGCCGCGGCGGCCGTCGTGCTGTCTCTGGGCATCGTGCAGATGCGCCATGCCGCGGTCGACAGCCTGCCCGAGTTCGGGCCCCCGCACGTCCAGGTGCAGACCGACGCGCCCGGGCTGTCCGCGGTCGAGGTCGAGCAGTTCATCACGGTACCGCTGGAGGACGAGCTCAACGGCGTCGCGTGGGTGGACCAGATCCACTCGCGCTCGATCGAGGGCCTGTCCACCCTGGACCTGACCTTCCAGCGGGGCACGAACGTGCTGCGCGCCCGGCAGTTGGTGACCGAGCGCCTCGCCCAGGGCCCGGGCGTCGCCAACATCGGCACGCCGCCGGTGATGATCCAGCCCACCTCGGCACAGAGCCGGGTCATGATGATCTCGCTCTCCGCCCGGGATCTGTCCCTCATCGACCTCTCCACGCTGGCCCGCTGGAAGATCCGGCCGCGGCTGATGGGCGTACCGGGAGTGGCCAACGTGGGCATCTGGGGCCAGCGTGACCAGCAACTGCAGGTACTGGTGGATCCGGTGCGGCTGCACAAGAACGGCGTGACCCTCAGCCAGGTCATCGACACCACCGGAAACGCGCTGTGGTCCTCGCCGCTGACCTTCGTGGAGGCCTCCGCCCCGGGCACCGACGGCTTCATCGACACCCCCAACCAGCGCCTCGCGATCCAGCACATCCTGCCGATCACGTCACCGGAGCAGCTCGCCCAGGTCACCCTGTCCGACACCGGTGACCAGGCGATCCGCCTCGGCCAGGTGGCCGACGTCGTCAAGGACCACCAGCCGCTGATCGGCGACGCGGTGCTCGAGGACGGTCCCGGCATCATGCTCGTGGTCGAGAAGCTGCCCGGCGCCGACACCACCGAGGTCAGCCGCGCGGTCCAGGAGGCGATGGACTCGCTGCGCCCGGGCCTGTCCGGCGTCACCGTGGACACCAACGTGTTCCGCCCCGCGTCGTTCATCCAGACCGCGCTGCGCAACGTCGGGCTGGCCGCGGCGATCGGCCTGCTGCTGATGATCCTGCTCTTCGGTGCCGTGCTGCGGTCCTGGCGCGCCGCGCTGATCGGCACGGTGGCGGTCACCCTGTCGCTCGTCGCCGCCGGCTACGTGCTCTACCTGCGCGGTACCACGTTCACGTCGATGACCCTGGTCGGCCTCGTGGTCGCCCTCGGCGTGATCGTGGACGACGCCGTCGCCGGCGTCGTCGCGGTGCGGCGCGAGCGGACGCCGCGCTCCGCCGACGCGCCGCCACTTGCGCAGGGGCGTGCCCAGCGGCGCTGGGCACCGGAGGACCTCACCGAGGCGTACGCGCGGATGCGCACCCCGCTCGGGTACGCCACCGTGGTCCTCGTGCTGGCCGCGCTGCCGCTCCTCCTCCTGACCGGGGTGTCCGGCGACTTCGGGCTGCCACTGGTCACCTCGTACCTGCTCGCCGTCGGCGCGTCGCTGGCGGTGGCGCTGACCGTGACGCCGGCCCTGGCCGCCCTGCTGCCGATCGTCCAGCCGCGCCCGACCCGCCTCGGCGGCTGGCTGCACCGGGGCCTGGACCGCAGCGTGGCGTGGTACGTGCGCCGGCCGCTGTGGGCATACCTGAGCGTCGCACTGCTGGCGGTCGCGGGGCTGGCACTCGTGCCGCAACTGCGGTCGCACCCGGTCCTCCCCCAGTTGCAGGACCGCGACCTGGTGATCGCGTGGCAGGCGGATCCGGGCACCTCGCTGCAGGCGATGGACCGGCTCACCGCGTCGCTGCGCAAGCAGGTGCAGGCCGTCCCCGGGGTACGCGGGGTGTCCGGCGAGGTGGGCCGCGCGCTGACCTCGGACCAGATCGTCGACGTGAACTCGGGCCAGGTGTGGGTGAACCTGCGCTCCTCGGCCAACTACCAGGGCACGGTCGCGGCCCTCCAGCGCGTCGTGTCCGGGTACCCGGGCATCAGGCACCAGCTGTTCACCTACGCCAACCAGCAGCTGAAGGCGGTGAACGCGAGCAGCGGCAACGCGCTGACGGTGCGCCTGTACGGGCAGGACTACCCGGAACTCGCCAACCAGGCGCAGCAGGTGCTCAAGCTGCTCTCCACCGTGCACGGGGTACGCGACGCGAGCGTGCACGCACCGGCGCTGCAGCCGACCATCGAGATCCAGGTGAACCTCGACTCGGCACAGCGGTACGGGCTCAAGCCCGGTGACGTCCGGCGGGCCGCCGCCACCCTGATCTCCGGCCTCGCGGTCGGCAGCCTGTACCAGGACCAGCAGATCTTCGACGTGGTCGTCTGGGGCGAACCCGCCATCCGCGACAGCCTCACCAGCGTGCAGAACCTGCTGCTCGACACCCCGAGCGGCGGGCAGGTGCGGCTGCAGGACGTCGCCTCGGTCAAGGTCGCGTCCGACCCGACCGCGATCGACCACGACGGCACCTCGCGGTACGTCGACATCACCGCGGACGTGCGCGGCGCCGACCTGCGCTCGGTACTGGGCACGGTGCGCGGCCAGGTGCGCGCGATGCAGTTCCCGCTCGCGTACCGGGCCAGCGTGTTCAGCGACCTGACCGGCCAGCGGGACGCCAACCACCGCCTGCTGTACGGCGCGCTGGCCGCGCTCGCCGCGCTCATCCTGCTGCTGCAGGCGGCGTTCCGCAGCTGGCGCGCGGCGGCCCTGTTCACCCTCGCGCTGTGGCTGTCCGGCAGCGGCGCGGTGCTGGCCGCGCTGCTCGTGGGCGGCGTCAAAACGCTCGGCGCGCTGGCCGGCCTGCTGATCGTCTTCGGCTTCGCCACCCGCTCGGGCATCACCATGCTGCGCCGGTACCAGAGCCTCGCCGAGGAGCAGCCCGGGACCGACCGGGCGGATGTCGTCCGGTCCGGCACCCGGGAACGGGCACCCCAGGTGGTACTCACCGCGCTGGCCGTCGCCCTGCTGCTGACGCCGTTCATCGCGCTGCGCGGGGTACCCGGTGGCGAAATGCTGCGCCCGCTGGCCGTGGTGGTCCTCGGCGGCCTGGTCACCGCCACGCTGGTGACCCTGTACCTGCTGCCGGCCCTGTACGTCGCGACCGCCGGCCGGCCGGCCCGCACGCCGGTGCCCGCCCCCGTCGACCCCGACTGGGGTCCGCAGCGGCCGGCGGCACCCCGCGCGGTGCCCGGCGCCGACCTGACCGAGCGGCTGGTCACCGCCGCGGTCCCGCAGCGGGCCGGGCACCCGGAGGAGCTCGACTCGCCGACCGAGCGGCTGGACCCGGCGACCGACCGCACCACCCGCCTGGCACCGCCACCCGGTCCGGTGGCCTCCCCCGCCGCGCCGCCGCGCCGCCCGGCAGGGCCGCTGGACCCGCCGCCGGTCTGGGTGGAGCCGCCCGCCGACTCGCCCACCGTGCGCCTGCGGTTCCCCGAGCCCACCGACCCCGCGTGAGGACACCGATGACAACACGGGCGAGGTGGCTGGCGGCGCTGGCCGTCGCCACCGGCGTGGCGGTCGGGGTGACCCTGGCCGGGTGCGCCGACGCGAGCGGGCCGGCCGCGGTCGACTACGGGCAGCCCGCCACGCTGGAGGCCATCCCGGGCAGCGACGTCTACAAGGTGACCCTCACCGAGCTGGCCGCCAGGCAACTGGGCATCGAGACCTCGAAGGTGGCCGCCATCCCGCTGCAGAAGGCGGGTACGCCCCGGCAGACGGTGATCCCGTTGACCGCGCTGGTGTACGGACCCGACGGCGCGCCGTGGACGTACGCGAACACCGCGCCGCTGACGTACGTGCGGCAACCCCTCGTCATCGACCACATCGACGCCGGCAACGTGGTGCTGCGCTCCGGCCCGCCGGTCGGTACGCCGGTGGTGACCGTCGGCGGGCAGGAACTGCTCGGCACCGAGTACGGGGTCGGGGAGGAGTAGCCGTGCAGCGCGGAGGGTCGATGATGCGGCGCGTCATCGCGGGGAGCCTGAAGTTCCGCTTCCTCGTGGTGGCCGGTGCGCTCGCGATGATGGTGTTCGGCATCGGCGGCGTGCGCCAGATGCCGGTGGACGTCTTCCCGGAGTTCGCCCCGACTCAGGTCGAGATACAGACCGAGAGCCTCGGTCTGTCCACAACGGACGTCGAGTCGCTGGTGACGGTACCGCTGGAGCAGGCGATGTCCGGGGTGCCCGACCTGGACAACATGCGCTCCACGTCGGTACCCCAGCTGTCCGACATCCTGCTCATCTTCAAGCCGGGTACCGACGTGCTGGAGGCCCGGCAGCGGGTACAGGAGCGACTGTCCACTGTGGCCCACTCGCTGCCCACGTGGGCCGCTCCGCCGACGATGCTGCCACCGGTCTCGGCGACCGGGCGGGTGCTGCAGATCGGCATCTGGTCGGACAAGCACTCGCTGATCGAGCTGTCCCAGCTGACGTACTGGCGGATCCGGCCGCAGTTGCTGCGGGTGCCGGGTGTGTCCAATGTGGCCATCTGGAACGAGCGCCAGCCCAGCCTGCAGGTACAGGTCGACCCGGACAAGATGGCGAAGAAGGGCGTGTCGCTGGAGGACGTGCAGACGACCACCGCCGACGCGCTGGACACCGGCGTGCTCAAGTTCTCCAGCGGCCACTCGCTGTCCAGCGGCGGCATCCTCGACAGTGCGCAGCAGCGCCTGGACATCCGGCACGTGCTGTCGGTGTCCACGCCGCAGAGCCTGGCCCAGGTACCGCTGGAGGGGCAGACCGGCCCGAACAAGGTGCGCCTCGGCGACGTGGCGACCGTGGTGCAGGACCACCAGCCGCTCATCGGCGACGCGGTCATCAACGGCGGCCCCGGCCTGCTGCTCGTCGTGGAGAAGCTGCCGTGGGGCAACACCCTCACCGTGACCAAGGCGCTGGAGGACGCCGTCCGGTCGCTGCAGCCGAGCATGCCCGACGTGCACTTCGACACGACCATCTTCCGGCCGGCCACGTACATCAACGACTCCATCCACAACCTGTCCACCGCGCTGGTGCTGGGCTTCCTGCTGGTCGTCGTGATCCTGGTGCTGTTCCTCTTCGAGGGCCGGGTCGCGGTGATCAGCCTGGTCACCATCCCGCTGTCGCTGATGGCCACCCTGCTCGTGCTGCGCCTCAGCCACGCCACCATCAACACGATGACCCTGGCCGGCCTGATCATCGCGCTCGGGGCGGTGGTGGACGATGCCATCATCGACGTGGAGAACATCCTGCGACGCCTGCGCCAGCACCGGAAGGCGGGCAGCGACCGGTCCACGGCGTCGATCATCCTCGAGGCGTCGCTGGAGGTACGCGGCCCCATCGTGTACGCGACGCTCATCATCGTCGCGGCGGCGGTACCCGTGTTCCTGCTGCACGGGTTGACCGCGTCGTTCTTCCGGCCGCTGTCGGTGACGTACACGCTGGCGATCGTGGCCTCGATGGTGGTCGCGCTGACCGTCACCCCCGCGCTCACGCTGATCCTGCTGCGCAAGGCGCAACTGGAGCGCCGCGAGTCCCCCGTGGTACGCGTGCTGCAACGCGGGTACGCCGCGGTGCTCTCCCGCATCGTGGCCCGGCCACGGTGGGCGTACGCCACCTTCGGCCTGGTCGTCGTGCTCGGCGTCGGCATCGCGCCGCAACTGGGCCAGTCGCTGTTCCCGGACCTCAAGCAGCGCGACGTCCTCATCCACTGGGACGCCATCCCGGGTACGTCCTCGGCGGAGATGGAGCGCATCACGCTGGACATCGACCGGAAGCTGCAGGCGATCCCGGGGGTGCGCAACTTCGGCTCGCACATCGGCCGCGCCCGGCAGGGCGAGGAGGTCGTCGGCATCGACGCCGCGGAGAACTGGATCAGCATCGATCCGTCCGTCGACTACGCGGCGACGCTAGAGAAGATCCGGGCGCTCATCAACAGCTACCCCGGGCTGTACCGGGACGTGCAGACGTACCTGAACGAGCGGATCGAGGAGGTCATCTCCGGCGCCAAGGAGGCGGTCGTCGTCCGCGTGTACGGGCAGGACCTCGATGTGTTGCGCGGCAAGGCCAACGAGGTGCGCAACGTGATGTCCGGCGTGCGCGGCACCGTCGACCTGCACGTCGAGCTGTCGGTGGACGTGCCGCAGCTCGACGTGCAGGTCGACCTCGCCAAGGCCGCCAGGTACGGGCTCAAGCCCGGCGACGTGCGCCGGGCCGCGGCGCTGCTGGTGGCCGGCGAGGAGGTCGGCGACGTCTTCACCAACAACCAGGTGTACGGCGTGGTGGTGTGGAGCACGCCGAAGACCCGGCAGAACTCCGGCAGCATCGGCAACCTGTTGCTCGACACGCCGTCGGGTGCCAAGGTGCGCCTCGCCGACGTGGCCTCGGTGAGCGTGCGGGCGACCCCCGACTCGGTGACCCGCCAGCGCGGCTCGCGCTACCTGGACATCGACGCCAACGTCCAGGGACGCGACCTGGCGTCGGTGGTGCGCGACATCCAGAGCAAGCTGGACGGCGTCGAGTTCCCCGAGGGGTACCACTTCGAGATGCTCGGCGAGTACCAGGAGCGGCAGTCGGCCCAGCGCAGCCTGTCCATCACCGCCGGCCTCGCCGCGATCGCCATCTTCCTGTTGCTCAACGCCTCGTTCGGCTCGTGGCGCCTGGCCACGCTGCTGTTCCTCACCCTGCCGATGGCGCTGGTGGGCGGCGCGCTGGGCATCTACCTCGCCGGCGGCGAGGTGACGATCGGCGCGCTGGTGGGCTTCTTCACGGTCTTCGGCATCGCCGCGCGCAACGGCATCCTGCTCATCAACCACTGCCAGCATCTGGAACGGCAGGAGGGCGAGGAGTTCGGCCCCGGGCTGGTGATCCGCGGTGCCCGGGAGCGGCTGTCCCCGATCCTCATGACATCGCTCGCGACCGGGCTGGCGCTGGTGCCACTCGTGATCCTCGGCAACCGGCCCGGACACGAGATCGATTATCCGCTCGCCGTGGTCATCCTCGGCGGCCTGGTCACCTCGACCCTGTTGACGCTGTTCGTCGTGCCGTCGCTGTATCTGCGCTTCGGCCACAAACGCCGCACAGATCGATCGCTACGACTAGAGTGATGCGCGGTTCCGCCCAACGGAGGGAGCAATCGTGCGCATCACCCGCCGCGCGGCGGCCGTCGCGGCCGCCGTCGTGCTCGCGCTGGCCGCCACGAGCCAGGCCGCGACCGCGAGAAATTCTCTGGTCCGGGTATCCCAGGGAGATCCGTTCGCCGCCTGCGCCGTCGGCGGCACGCCCACCTCCACGCTGTACCCGGCGGCCGAGGTGGAGCCCGACATCGCCGTCGACCCCGGGCGGCCCGACCGGATCATCGGAGTCTGGCAGCAGGACCGCTGGAGCGACGGTGGCGCGCACGGCATCGGGGTCACCTGGTCCGGCAACGGCGGCCGCACCTTCAGCGAGACCGTCCTGCCGTTCAGCAGCTGCGCACCCGGCGGCCTCGGCTACGAACGCGCCTCGGATCCGTGGGTGAGCTTCGGGCCGGACGGCACCGCCTACGCCAACGCCCTCGCGTTCGACGGCACCACCGCGCGCAACACCGTCGCCGCGGCCGTGTCCCGCGACGGCGGGCGCACCTGGCGGCACCCCACCGTCCTGATCGACGACACGAGCATCCAGTTCTTCAACGACAAGAACTCCATCACCGCCGACCCGCGCCGGGCGGGCACCGCGTACTCGGTGTGGGACCGGCTCGACGGCGGACCCACCGGCCAGCAGCTCCTGACCGGGCCGGCCCTGCTGTCGGTGACGCACGACTTCGGCCGCACCTGGAGCACGCCCCGCGTCATCGTCCCCACCGGCCAGTTCGACCAGACCATCGGCAACATCATCGTGGGCGACCCGCGCACCGGCGCGCTGTACGACGTGTTCAACCGCATCACGTACACGGACGCCAGCGCGAACCAGGTGGTCAGCGCGCGGTACGAGGTGGTCCGCTCGGGCGACGGCGGGCGTACCTGGAGCGCACCGGTCACGATCGCTCCCGACACCAGCGTCCTGGACGTCGACCCCAACACCGGCGCCGTCCTGCGTACCGGAGGCGGCCTCCCGTCGATCGCGATCGACCCGGTGACCGGGCAGCTGTACCTGGCGTTCGAGGGCAGCGACTTCACCGGCGGCGGGTACGACCAGGTCGAGCTGTCCAGCTCCACCGACGGCGGCCGCACCTGGCGCGCGCCGGTACGGGTCAGCGGCGTGCCCGCCTCGCCCGCGTTCACGCCCACGGTCGCGGTGACCAGCACCGGCGTGGTCGGCGTCAGCTACTACGACATCCGTACCCTGGCGCCCGGCAACACCACCACGCTGCCGACCAGCACCTGGCTGACCGTCTCGCCCCGCGGCGGCCGGCACTTCGACCGCGAGCGGCAGATCGCCCCGGTGTTCGACTGGCTCGCCGCACCCCGGGCCGGCGGCTTCTTCCTCGGCGACTACGAGGGCCTGGCGGCCGCGGGCAACACGTTCCGGGCGCTGTTCGTGACGACCAACAGCGGCCAGCCGAACAACCGCAACGATGTCTACAGTGGACAGTTCCCGGCCGCGGGCGGCTTCCACCCGGTCGGCTCGGCAGCCACCCTCGCCGCAACGGCAGCCGCGGCGGCGCCCGCACCGGCACACCGCAGAGCCCGCTAGAGTACTCGTTCGTGCCGTTCCGCTCCTGGACGAGGCTGGTTGCCGGCTTCGTCACCATGCTGGGCCTGGCCGGCACCGCGCTCGCGGTGCCGGCCGCGCCCGCGTTCGCGGCCGGCGGTGCCGACCTGACCGTCGCGCTGGCCAGCGACCCGGCCGCGCTGCGCGCCGGCGCCCACGTCGCCTACCGGATCACCGTGCGCAACCTCGGCCCGGACACCGCGGCGAAGGTGACGATCGACTTCATCACGACCGCCGCCCTGACCTCGCCGGCCTGGACCGTCAAGACCGGGCGCTGCCTGCGCAGCCCGGCCGAGACCGCGTGCCTGTTCGGCACGCTCAAGTCCGGCACGTCGGCCTGGGCGACGATCAGCGGCGTGCTGCCGAAGAACCTCGCGCCGGGTGCGCAGGTGAAGAACACCGTCACCGTGACGAGTGACACGACGCTGGTCAACCCCGGGCACGCGGTTGCCAACGCCGACTACACCATGCCGGGCGGAGCCCCGTCGCCGGTACCTTCCGTGCCGACCGCGTCGCCCAGCCCGCTCGCACCGGCCGCCGCCCCGCCGCCCGGCACCCGTGCCAGTCCACTGTGGATCGCCGTGGCGGCGGGCGGGTTCGCCGTCGCGGCGCTCGCGCTCGGCCTCGCGCTACGGCTCTGGCGGCGCTCGCGCTAACCTCCTTGCGTGGCGTTCCGTGGCTGGCCCTCGGAGGCGCTGGAGTTCTACGAGGGCCTCGAAGCAGACAACTCCAAGACGTACTGGACCGCGCACAAGGCGGTCTACGAGAAGCAGGTGTACGCGCCCATGGCCGACCTGCTGACCGAACTGGAGCCCGAGTTCGGGTCCGGCCGGATCTTCCGGCCCAACCGGGACGTCCGGTTCAGCGCCGACAAGTCCCCGTACAAGACCGCGATCGCGGCCACCCTGGAGCGCGGCGGGTACCTCCAGCTGTCGGCGCGCGGGCTGGCCGCCGGCCGCGGCATGTACATGATGGGCCCCGACCAGCTGGACCGGTACCGGCAGGCGGTCGACGCACCGGCCAGCGGCGAGCGGCTGGCCGGGATCGTCGACGAACTGCGGGCGCAGCGCATCGAGGCGCACGGGCACGACGCGCTGCGGACCGCGCCCAAGGGGTACCCGAAGGATCACCCGCGGATCGAGCTGCTGCGCAACAAGGGCATCGTGGCGTGGCGGGAGTGGCCGGTCGCCGCCTGGCTCGGTACCGCCGCCGCCCGCAAGCGGGTCGGCGAGTTCCTCCGCACCTGCCAGCCGCTGGACGAGTGGCTCAAGGAACACGTGGGTGGTAGCCTCGCTTCTTGAGGCTTCAAGCAAATTGGCCTCACTCCTTGAGGCTTCAAGCAAATTGGGGGGACGCCATGGAGGTCAAGGAACTCGGCCACATCGTCCTGTACGTCCACGACATCCAGCGGTCCGCGCACTTCTACCGCGACGTCCTGGGCTGGCGGCAGATCCTCCCCGCGCCCGACCTGCCCGGCGACCTGCCGATCGCGGTGTTCTCCGCGCCGTCCGGGCGCACCCACCACGAGCTGCTGCTGATCGAGGTCGGACCGGACGCGGCCGAGCAGCCGGCCGGGCGCCGCGTGGGCCTCTACCACTTCGGCCTCAAGATCGGCGACAGCGACGACGAACTGCGCGAGGCCCTCGCCCGCCTGCGGGAGACCGACACCAAGATCCTCGGATCCAGCGACCACACGGTCACGCACAGCCTCTACATCGCCGACCCGGACGGCAACGAGATCGAGCTGTTCATCGACGTCCCCGGCGTGGACTGGAAGTCGGACCCGAGCCTCCTCGCCTCCCCCATCAAGCCCCTCGACCTCTAGACATGATCAGGGTGAGCCGCCTCGGGAAGACCGCGAGTTTCCGGAGAATCGCAGAGTCGACTGCCCATTCCTCCGGCATTCTCCGATCTCGGCCCCGACCGTCCTGATCACGGCGGCGAGGCCGCCGCGCCGGCGTTGCGGCCGTGCCGGCGTTGCGGCCGTGCCGGCGTTGCGGGCCGCGGACGGGCGTGTGACCCGGGGAAAGCCGGGTAGTTCGGGGCAATGGCTCCGCCGATCAGCCCGCCACCGGTCACCGCGTGGCAGCCCGACCACCTGCCCGCGTACCTGTCCAACGGCATGCTCGGCCTGCGGGTCGGCCACCTCCCCCCGCGCTACGGCGTGGCGATGATCAGCGGGTTCGAGGGGCTGGATCCGGCCACCGGGGTCGAGGCGTTCGCCCGGGCCCCGTACCCCATCGCGGGGGACGTGCGGATCGGCGGGGCGGCGCTGTCCGATCCACACCGCGCCGTCCTGCGCGAGCAGCGCTACGACTTCTCCTGCGGTGAGCTCTCGACCAGCCTGGTCCTGGACGGCGACGATGCCCGCGCCGAGATCGACATCGTGACGCTGTGCAGCCGGACCCAGCCAACCCTGGCATTGCAGGAGACCCGCGTGCGCGTCGACCGCGACTGCGACCTGACGATCGCGGCCGGCCTCGACGCGCGGGACGTACCGGGCTACTGGGGGGAGACGGTCGGCCCCTTCCGGTGGCGCAGCCCCGGCGACCTGAGCAGTTGCGGCGTCGCGTACGACACCGAGTTCCGCGGCACCGACCGGTTCGACCGCTCCCACGGCCACCGGGGCATCGGCCCGCTCACCACGTGCTACTCGTTGCGCGCCAGCGCCGGCCACCAGTACGCGCTGCGGCAGTTCAGCAGCCTGGTGCCGCAGGCCCTGCACTCCCAGCCCCACCTGCAGGCGGCCCGCCTGGTGGACGCCGGGCGACTGCGCGGCTTCGACGCGCTGCGCGTGGACAACCGCGGCGCGTGGGACGAGCTGTGGCAGGGACGGGTGGTACTGGCCGGCGCCTCGACGCGCTGGCAGGCGCTCGCCGACGCCGCCTACTTCTACCTGCAGACCTCGGTGCACGGCGCGTCGCCGAGTGCCACCTCGGTGTTCGGGCTGGCCTACTGGCCGGACTACCACTACTACCGCGGCCACCTGATGTGGGACGTGGAGACCTTCGCGATACCTCCGTTGCTGCTGACCCACCCGGAGGCGGCGCTCGGCCTGCTGCGCTACCGCGGTTCCCGGCTGCCCGCCGCCCGGGCCAACGCGACGCTGACCGGCTACAACGGCGCCCAGTACCCGTGGGAGAGCAGCCTGCGGCACGGGCACGAGGCGACCCCGATCGATGGACGGGCGCCGGCCACCGAGCACCACATCAGCATGGACGTCGCCAACGCCTTCGCCCGCTACGTGCACGCGACCGGCGACCTGCGGTTCGCCCGGGCCGAGGCGTGGCCGGTGCTGTCCGCGGTGGCCGAATGGGTCGAGTCGCGCGCCGAGGCGAGCCCGCGCGGGTACGAGATCCGCCGGGTGACGGGCATCGCGGAGACCGGGACGACCGTCGACAACGACGCGTTCACCAACATGGCCGCGGCGGTGGCGCTGCGCGAGGCGACCGCGCTGGGCCAGCGCCTGGGCGTGCCGGTCCGGGAGGAGTGGACCGCGATCGCGGACCAACTGGTGATACCGGTCGATCCGGATACCCGGATCATCGCCAATCACGACGGGTACCGGTTCGACGAGTACAAGGGCGCCACGCCCGGCGCGCCGGCCGGACTGTTCCCGCTCGGCTACCCGGTCGACCCGCGGACCGAACGCGACACCCTCCGCTTCTACCTCGGGCTCGCCGACCGGTACGCCGGCGCCCCGATGCTGTCCGCCCTGCTCGGCACGTACGCCACGCGGGTGGGTGACCGGGCGGCGGCGCTGGAACTCTTCGAGCGGGGCTACGGCGACTTCGTCGTCGAGCCCTACACGATCACCGTCGAGTACAGCCCCCGCGCATACCCCAACCAGCCGCTCGCCGGCCCGTTCACCGCCAACCTGGGCGGCTTCCTCACCAGCTGCCTGTACGGCCTGACCGGCCTGCGGCTGCACCCCGGCGACCCGCCGTCCTGGTTCGAGCGGAAGATCACGCTGCCCGCCGGCTGGGACGCGGTCGAGGTGGAACGCGTCTGGGCCCGGCGCCGGCCGTGCGGGCTGTCGGCCGAGCACGGCCAGGAACGGGCACGCCTGCGGTAGACCCGGTCAGCCCTTGACGGCGCCCGCGGTGAGGCCGGTCGCGATGTTCCGCTGGATGATCAGGAAGAAGACCACGACAGGCAGCGAGGTGATCGTGGCCCCGGCCATCAACGGGCCCCAGGTGGTGCCGCGCAGGGTCTGGTTGCTGGCCAGGAACGCCATCAGGTTCCAGTGCGCCGGGTCGTTCAACGTATTGATGATGATGAACTCATTCCAGGTCTGGATGAACCCGTAGACGGCCGCCGCGACCAGGCCCGGCCCGGTCAGCGGGAGGATGATCCGGTAGAACGTCTGTGCCCGGTTGCAGCCGTCGACCAGCGCCGCCTCGTCCAGCTCCTTGGGGATGTTCACGATGAAGCCGCGCAACATCCAGACGGTGTACGGCAGCACCAGGATCAGGTACGTCACGGTGACGCCGACCAGCGAGTTGGTCCAGTGCACCCCGTTCAGCGTCTTGTAGAGCGGGATCAGCAGCGCGGTGAACGGCACCATCTGCACCACGAGGATCACCGCGATCATCGCCTTGCGGCCGTAGAACCGGAACCGCGCGATGGCCAGTGCCCCGAGGAAGCCCACCACCAGCCCGGCGAGTACCGAGAACAGCGTGATGATCAGGCTGTTCTTCAGGTCGGTGACGAAGTTCGGAGCGTGCAGCGCCGAACGGAAGTTGTCCAGCGTCGGGTGCTGCGGCACCAGATGCGGGGTGAACGTCTGCACCTCGTTGGCCGGCTTGAACGCGGTGCTCAGCATCCAGTAGACGGGAAACACCATGACCAGGGCGAAGCCCAGCCCGACCAGGTTCCACAGCACGGTCGCCGAGCGGCGGCGCCCGACCCCCACCGCCTGGACCCGGCGGGTCCGCGCGGCCGCAGCATCCGGAGCCGCCATCAGTCCGCATCTCCGATCTTGAACATCTGCCTCGCGTAGAGGGCCATCACGCCGATCATCAGCAGCACGGTGAGCACGGCTATCGCGGAGCCCGTGTTGTAGTTGCTCTTGGCGAACGCCTCCTGGTACGCGTAGATCGCGAGGCTGTAGTAGTCCAGCTCCGGCTTGCTGGCCCGGGCGATGTACGGCTGGGTGAACAGGCCCATGTCCCAGATCACCGACAGCGTGGTGACGATCACCACGAGGGGGCGCAGGATCGGCCAGGTGACGCTGCGGAACACCGCCCACGGGCCGGCGCCGTCCACCACCGCCGCCTCCTGCAGTTCCCGCGGCACCTGGGTGAGCCCGGCGTACAGGCTGATCGCGAGGAACGGCACCGCTCCCCAGACGACCAGCGCGATGATGACCGACCAGCCCTGCCACAGGTCGATGAACCAGCTGTGGTTGGTGAAGTCGACGCCCGGGACGACCTTGTCGATCAGCCAGTTCAGCACGCCCCAGTCGGTGTCCACCAGCCAGGTGAAGACCTGCGTCGCGACCAGCTGGGGCAGCGCCCAGACCAGCATCATCGAGACGATCATGCAGACCCGCACCCAGCCGCTGACCCGCTGCATGAGCAGGGCGACCAGCAGGCCGGACAGGACGGACACCACGACGCAGATCGCGGCGACCGCGATCGTGCGGACCACCACGGTCCAGAAGAACGGGTCATGCAGGATCTTGCTGTAGTTGGCGACGCCGACCCAGCTGCCGGCGCCGCCGGTGAACAGGTCGCGCAGGGTGAGCCGCTTGAACGACAGCTCGGTCATGTAGGCGAGCGGAAAGGCGAGCAGCCCGGCGAGCACGAGCAGGGTGGGCAGGATCAGGAGGTACGGCGTGGGCTCGCGCCGCCGGCGCCGCGCCGGTGCCGCGGAAAGACCATCCGCCACGCGAGGCGGGGTCCGCACGGCGTGCATCGCATACTCCCGTCTGAGGCTGGGGGCGCCGCCCGCCCTCCCCCGGCGGGCGGCGCCGGGGTGTTCAGCTGTTGAGCGTCGAGGCGATCTGCGCGTCGGCCGCCCTGGCCGCCTCGTCCAGGGTTTTCTTGCCGGTCACCACGTCCACCAGCATCTGCTGCAGGACGTTGCTCTTCTCCACGTCGGCCCAGCCCGGCGCGTTCGGCACGAACCAGCTGTTCTTGGCCGCCGCGGCGGCGGCCTCCAGGCCCTTGACCGAGGCGGCCTGGTCGAGCAGCGCGGTGGAGTTGGGCAGCACACCCTTGGCGAGCAGCGCGGTCATGGACGCCGTGCTGGTGAAGTCCTTGATCCACTCAGCCGCCAGGTCCTTCTTGCCACTCTTCGCCGCGACGCCCAGGATCGAGCCGCCGAGGAACGTCGGCATGCCCTGGCCCGCCGTCAGGCCGGGCAGCGGTATCGTCGCGACCTTGCCCTTGACCTTGGTGTCGACCATCGCCGAGTTCGGGTCGTTGGGGTCCTTGTGCACCTGCTGGACGGCGCCCGACTCCCAGGCGTTGCCGTACAGCATGGCCGAGGAGCCCTGCGCGTACACCGCGTCCTGGTCGTTCTCGTCCTTGGTGGGGTCGCCCTTCGAGTACGTCTTGGTCAGGTCGACCCACTTCTGCAGGCCCTGCTCCGACGCCTGGCTCTCCAACGTGCCGGCCCACTTGCCGTC
This sequence comes from Micromonosporaceae bacterium, assembly GCA_039649115.1. Lineage (GTDB taxonomy): Bacteria > Actinomycetota > Actinomycetes > Mycobacteriales > Micromonosporaceae > DATEJJ01. Next base: position 41,179 of record JBBWZQ010000077.1, read on the forward strand.
GCCGCCCTTGGCCGCGATCGAGCCACCCGCGCCGTACACCCACGCCATCGCCGCGTACCAGTACTTGCCCGGCAGGTAGAAGGCGGAGAACTTCGGGTCGGACGCGTGCGCGGACTGCAGCTTCCGCGCCGCCGCCACGAGGTCGTCGTAGCTCTGCGGCGCCTTCAGCCCGGCCGCCTGGAACAGGTCGGTGCGGTAGAGCAGCACCCGTGCCCCGGCGTAGTACGGCACGCAGTAGGTCTTGCCGTCCGCCTGGCAGGGGCCGGACAGGCCGGTCAGCCAGGTGCTGTTGTTGTCGAACGTGTTGACCTTGCTGGTCAGGTCGGCGAAGGCGCCGTTGAACACGTACTTCGACGCCTCGGTGTTGCCCAGCTCGACGATGTCGGGCACGTCGCTGCCGGCCAGCGTGGCGTCCAGCTTGGTGAGGTGGTTGGCCCACTGCTGGTACTGCACGTCCACCGCGGCACCGGTGGCCTGGGTGAACTTGGCGCTGGCCGCGTCCACGACGTCCTTCCAGCCGGTCTGCGCGTCCACCATCAGGTACACCTTGAGGGTCTTGCCCTTGCCATCCAGCGGATTGCCGGATGTTGTCGTGTTCTTGCTGGAACCGCACGCCGCGGCTCCCAGCAGCGTTGCCGCGACGGCCGCGGCAACCGCGATCCTGCGCTTCACGGTGTCCTCCTTGATTCAAAAGGTGATTCGGCGTGGCTGGCCGCCCGGTGCGCGTCCACCGCCCGGGCGGTCAGCTGGAAGGCGGCGTCGGCCCGGTCGTGCAGGCGCTGCGCGACCGCGACGTAGAGCAGATCGAGGACGAAGAGTTGGGAGTGCCGCGCGGACAGCGCGTCCGGCCGCAACGGCGTGGCGTGTACCGCGGTCAGCAGCACCACGTCCGCGACGCCGGCGACCGGCGAACCGGGAAAGCTGGTCAGCGCGACGGTGGTCGCGCCGTGGCTGCCCGCCTCCGCGAGGACCTCCACGGTCTCCTGGGTGGCGCCGGTGTGCGAGACCCCGACCGCCACGTCACCGGCGTCGAGGGTGGCCGCGCTGGCGAGGCCGTCGTGGATGTCCCCCCACGACCACGCCGCGAGGCCGATGCGGTGCAGGCAGACGCGCAGTTCGGCGCCGACCAGCGCGCTGCTGCTGGCGCCGTAGATGTCCACCCGCCGGGCGGTGCTGATCGCCTGCGCCGCCTTCTCGATCGCGCGCACGTCCAGCAGGGTGGCCGTGTCGTGCATGGCGCGGGTGTCCGCCGCCATGATCTGGTGCAGCACCTGGTCCAGCGGGTCGCTGGGCCGGATCTCCCGGTCGATGTCGACAGCGTCTGCGCGGACCCACGAGTTCTCCGCGGAACCCCACCCCGCCGAGCGGGCCGCGCGCCCGGTCTCCGCGGCGATGCCCAGCCGCACCTCCGCGTAGCCGTCGAACCCGAGTGCCCGGCAGAAGCGGGTCACCGTCGCCGGCGAGGTACCGCTGCGCTCGGCCAGCTCGACCATGGTCGCGCGGGCCGCGCCGGCCGGGTCGCTCAGCACGTGCTCGGCGACGCGCTGCAGCGCCCCGGTGAACTCGGGCAGCCGGGCCCGCACCCGGGCGAGTACCCCGTCGGGCAGAGCCGGGGCGGCAGCGGCCGCGTCCAGTTCCGCCTCGGCAGCCATGGATACACCTTCCGGAAAGGTTGTTAACTAATCGCGATAAGAATTCTTAACGGCGACCGGAGGTGTCAAGACTTCTGGGAAAGTTTCCTAACTGTTACTGATCGCGGGAGGACAGGGCGTAGCAGCCAGAACAGACGGCGGTACGCCGAAAGGATGAGCGATGTCGATCCGAGCGGACTACTTGGTGACCCAGTTCCAGAGGCTGGTGACCCAGGACGTCTGGGCGAGATAGGCGACGCCGACCGCGACCAGGTACAGGGCCGTGCCCAGGTGGGACAGCCGGGCGCTGCGGCGCTCCCGGTCCAGCCAGCGCTCCAGGACGTACTTGCCGAGCAGGCGCTGCAGCGCGAAGAGCCCGACCCCGACGAGCAGCACGACGCCGAAGGCGAACACCGGCACCACCAGGTTCTGCGACCGGTTGGCCACCACCCAGACGCTCCAGCAAGTGAACGCGAAGATCGCGCCGAACCAGGACCAGCCGCCGCCCCGCTTCAGCACGCGCATCTGGTCCCGCACCGGCGGCTTCGGGTACCGGCGCTGCTCCGGCGCCGTGGCGACGCCGGTCGGGTCGATCGCCGGAGCCGGTCGCGGCACCACGGCGGCCCGCCCGCGCAGCATGGTGCCGGCCGCCGCGCCGTTGGCACCGGACGGACCCGTGCCGTTGGGCATGACGCCCGCTGGGGCGATCTTGGTCGCCACCGGACCGGCGGCAGCGGGTGCCGCGGCGGCCGGGCCGCGGCCCGCGTACGCGGCGGTGGACAGCAGCCGGCCAGGCCCGTTGCCCGCGCCCCGCTCGGCGCCGCGCAACTGCACCAGTTCCCGCTCCAGCCGCTCGATGCGCCGGAACGCGTCGGTCTCCGTGCCGGACACGACCGACGCGCGGCCGACCGCCCGGCCGGTGGACGGCGTCGTCGAGGACGAGGCCTCCGCCCAGTCGATGCCCACCTCCGGTACCGCCGCCGCCCGCACCAGGCTCGCCAGCCGGTCCACCCAGGGCAGCAACTCGGTGGTCGCCGGCCGGTCCACGGGGCGCTCGGCCAGCGCGGCGAGCAGGTGGTCGCGCAGCGCGGGGCGCCCGCCCAGCACCGGGTGGCTGCCCGGCGGCGGCACGTCCCGCCCGCGCGGCAGCGCGCCGGTCACCAGGAAGTAGGCCACGGCGCCGAAGCCGTGCACGTCGTACGGGGTGCCGACCTTTCCCTCCAGCGCCTCCGGCCCCCCCGACTCCGGCGTGTACGCGATCTGCGTAATCTCCTCCGACCGCCAGTACCGCGCGCCGGTGAAGTCGATCAGCCGTACCCCGCCGGTGGCGAGCACCATCACGTTGGAGGGCTTCACGTCCATGTGCAGGACCGGGCACGCACCGGGGTCGTCCGGGTGGTGCAGTGCACGCAGCACACCCGCGAGGGTACGCAGCGTGGTGACCGCGGACAGCCGGCGCCCGGGTTCCGCCCCCCGCGCCGAGCGCACGTACTCGCGCAGGTTGACGCCGTGCAGGTAGTCGTAGATCTGGTAGGGCACCGCGTTGCCCGGCTCGGGCGGCTGCCCGGGACGGTGCGGCGGCGGGCCGTAGAAGCCGTCGGCCCGCCGGCAGATGCCCAGTACCCCCCGGTTGTTGAGGTCCATGAGCACCGCGTCACCCTTGTCCCACGAGCGGAGTTCGTCCACCAGCGGGCGTTTCGGGTCGATCCGGAAAACCTTGACCGTCATCGGAGCGGAAGCGACCCCGCCGCACAGCCGAACCGCGCGGTAGACCTCCGCCTGCCCCCCGGAGCCAAGGTGCGCGACGAGCCGGTAGCGCTGGTAGGTCTCCGGCAGCGGGCTGGCCGGCCCACACACCAGATCGAGCAGCGCGCCGTCGGCGTCAGCCATCACCCCTCCCAGCCCGACGCAGGTCGCCGGGTACCCCTACCAAGGTAGCGAGCCCGCAAATAGGTCGCGCCACCCCTGTTTGGTGGACTAGGAACGAAGGGTGACCCAGACCTCGTACACCCCTGACCCGGCCGTCGACGGGTATTCGTTGCGGACCGCCACCCCGGATGACTTCGAGGCGGCACAGCTTGCCCTCTCCGAGGCGTTCAGCGAGGACTGGGAGGACGACGCCCTCGAGGCGGAGCGCGGGACCTACGAGCCGGAGCGCACCCTCCTCGCCGTCCGCGGCGACGAGATCGCCGGGGTCGCCTGCGCGTTCACCAGAGATCTGACCGTACCCGGCGGCATCGTGCCCGCCGCCCACGTGTCGTGGGTCGGGGTGCGCCCGACCCACCGGCGCCGGGGCCTGCTCACCCGGATGATGCGCCGCCAACTCGCGGACGTGCGCGCGCTGGGCGAGCCGGTGGCCGTGCTGTGGGCCAGCGAGGGCGGCATCTACCAGCGCTTCGGGTACGGGCTGGGCGCGAGCCGGCTGGCCATGGAGACCGACCAGGCGGTGCGCCTGCTGCGTGCCGCCGAGGCCGGCGAGGGCCGGCTGCGCTCGGTGCGCGTCGCCGAGGCCGCGGACATGCTGTCGAAGGTGTACGACCGGGTGCGCGCGGACCGGGTCGGCTGGTCCAGCCGCGACTCCCGCTGGTGGGACTCCGTACTCGCCGACCCGCCCTCGCGCCGGGAGGGGCGCACCGCACCGCGCATCACTGTCCATGAGGGACAGTCCGGGGTGGACGGCTACGCGATCTGGCGGATCAAGCCGGACTGGAGCTGGGGCGGGCCGAAGAGCACAGTGATGGTGCGCGAGGTGGTCGCGGCCAACCCCGACGCCTACCGGGCGCTGTGGCGGCTGCTGCTCGACGTGGACCTGACCCGGTCCGTGCAGTTCGGCTTCGCCGCCGCGGACGAACCGCTCTACTACCTGGTCAACGAGCCGCGCAAGCTCGGCGCCCGGCTGCTGGACGGCCTGTGGGTACGGCTGGTGGACCTGCCCGCCGCGCTGGCCGCCCGCCGGTACGTCGCGCCGGTCGACGTGGTGCTGGAGGTCACCGACCCGGTACTGGCGGACAACACCGGCCGGTGGCACCTGGTCGGCGACGCGGAGTCTGCCTCGTGCACCCGTACCGACCGGCCGGCCGACCTGGCGCTCGACGTGCACGCGCTGGCCGGCGCGTACCTGGGCGGTGCCGCGCTGGCGAGCCTGGGCGCGGCTGGCCGGGTCACCGAGCGGGCACCCGGGTCGCTGGCCCGCGCCAGCGTCGGCTTCGGCTGGTACCGATCCCCGTCGGCCACCGAAGTCTTCTGATCCGGGCTACCGTGGCGGGCATGGCAGACGAGAGCCCGCGGCGCCGGCGCCGGATGCGCCGCGACGCCGATGCGGAGTCCCCGCCGGTACCCTCACCCGCGTCCCTCGCCGCGCTCACCTCGCCGGTGCACGACCCGGAGGAGGAGGAGACTCCGCAGCACGACGACCGGGAGGCCGAGCGCGGCCTGCGCGGCCTGGTCGGCGGCGGCTCCTCGCAGGTACGGGTGACCGCCGCGCTGCGCGCGAGGGATGCCACCCGCCCCTCCCCCGAGGACCTCGCCAGCGCCGAGACCAACCTCGCGATCATCCGCCGAGGCTGGATCCCCCCGGCGCGGTAACGACCTCGGGATCAACACTGGTGACTGTTGAGCGGTGATCTGCCAGTCGGCTGCCAGGCCGGTGATGAGGCGGATGACGCCGGCGGCCACCATGATGCCGTCAACGCCCAGTCCGCCGTGCGTCTCGACGGCTGCGATGTCCTGGTGTCGGCAGGCGCGGACAGGCTGATCCGGCTATGGGATCCCAGTGGTGGGAAGGCCAATTGGCAGCTTGGATGGCCACACCGCACGGGTTACCGGTGTTTTGTGCCGTGCCATCAGACGATCCGAGCTGCTCGCCTCCTGGCTCCACTGTGGACGTACTTGTATGCCCATAAGCAGCGCCGCCGATGATTCATTGACATCGGACGTTGCCGTATTGAACGGGTACTGACATAGTGTTCCTAGACAAACGCAATGCGGTGTCTAGGTAGCAAGGCCACGGGGGTTGCGCGCAGTCGCACGAGAGCCTCCTTTCGTCGGAACAATACGGGGAGGCGCTTGGGATCCTCTTCTGATGTGAGTCGTGACGAAATGCCTCGAACACGGCTTGTATTCTGCCGGTTCGGGACGGTCTGACTACGACCAACCTATCGGGTATGGCTGGCCGGCCGACTGCTGGCCGAGATACGGGTGACTCACGTACGGTCGCTCGTGCTTAAGACTAATTCCTGGGGAGGAAACGTGCGCAAGAGATTCAGCGTGCCCGTAACCATAATCATCCTGGTCGCGGCATTGGTGCCCACACATGCACTCGCAGCGTCACCGCCGGTTCCCGTCGCCATGGCGTCGGCAGCCGATGCGAACGCGCCAGCGCACGCGCCGCTCACCTCGACCACGAACAGTGCCTCAAGTACTTGCACAACGTCGAAGGACGGTCTCTCGTCTACCTGCCTTCAGGTGTCTGCAGCTTATACGTCGCCCCATAAGATGCGGACCGGCGGCGCGTCGCCCAATGCAATCCCCGCCCCGCTATGGTGCGCCGACCACCCCAACGGCGGCATCTACGGCACCCGAACCGAGGCCTGCGAAGGCTACACCGGCGACCTCACTACAACGCGGATTATCAACGGCGTCTCAACTCTAACTGGCGAAGTGTTCATGGACATCTTCAGTTATGCCTACACCTCGGAGACGCTGGGAACTTGGGCCCACCAGATGCAGGTCTCCAGCTACTCAGGCTGGGGAGATGCCCTCAAAGCCTCCGTCCAGGGCTCGGCGAGCGCCAGTGGCGCGTGCACCATCAGAGGCAGCACAACATTCCCTCCGCAGCCGGTTCTACCGTTCGGCACCGTCCGTAGCGGCGACGGCTTCTTCGACACGACCGCGACGGCGCAAGGCGCCGTTGGACACTGCACGACAGGCTGGACATTGACCTTCACCAACCCGGGTTTCTCTACCGGAAGCTTCCCCCCGCGCTACATGAGCGACGTTCGGTGCGACAACGCCACCGGAGGCAACCCGTCCGTGGGGTGCGTCATGCCGTGGTACGCCTCGGCGATCCTCTACAGCCAGAGCTCCTACCCCGCGCTCGCCTCACATGTAGCCCGCGCCCAAGCCTCAGGACTCCCCGGCGCCACCTTCACCGCACCCCTGATCAAGGACTCCACCCTGCAGGCGTCCAACCGCCAGAGGGCGTGTGGAGATGCCCCGAGCATCCCAGGGCTCAGTTGCGACGAGTACCCGATTGCCAGTTCGCGCAACGGCCTGAACGCGGGGGGCACCCGAAGGACATTTGATGGCTGCAACTTCAACCTACCCCGAGCTACCGGGCCTACCGGCGTCAGCGTTTGCATGATCGCCGCCGGTGAACAGAATGCTCAAGGCGGCCTGAACTCGCAACTCTTCCGCCATGATCGGGTTCTTGAGGGTGATCCCATCCGCATCCTCGTCGTGGCGTAGACCAGCCGATTGCCCTAAATTCCGCCAAGAGACACCGCCCGGGATCGGATCCGTACGCGAACCGGTCCCGGGGGGCGGTCCCAGGGAGTTACTGCTCGTGCCGGCAGCCGAACGTCCGGCCGGATATCCTGGCACACCACGCTAACCTCGATCGAATGGATGACCACAACGTGGCAAGTCGTTCGGCGAACGTTTATGTCACCTACCACTGGTTCGGCGTAACAGATCAAGGCGAACTACCGGTCGAGACAGGGAACTGGGCGAACGGACTCGTCCGGGCCATGTCTGTCGGCGCGACGATCTACACCGGTATCGACACGGGGAACGTACGGGTCACCGCAGTCACACGCGAGGACGCCCCGGCAGACATCGACCCCGGGCCGTGGGACGAGATCGTCGAGACCAGCATCTTCTCTGCCCACGGCCAACTTCGAGTTGATTCCCCTCAGACCGGGCTTGTCGATACTCTGCCGCCGCTCAGCCCGCATGGGCCAGGCAGCTACCGGCTACGTGTACACGTTCGCGGACGAGATACCAACACCGACGGCGTGCAAGAAGAGCCCACCGAGGACTACCTCGTGATCATCTGGCCGGCCCCTCAAGCACCGGAGCTGATCATCCGACTCACCGACCGCTGCGGATATGGCCTACGCCTGGCCGCCTCCTCAGCTACGGATCAGGCAGCGACCAGGCCTGCAGAGCTACTCGTCCAAGAGCGTCGCAGATCCGAACTTCACCAGGCCATACTCGACGGAATGACCAACGAGTGACCGATCCCGTCGTCGGC
>JBBWZQ010000091.1:0-15941 GCA_039649115.1 Micromonosporaceae bacterium
ACCTGGAAACGCTCAACGCCGCCGCACAAGCGGCGCCGTCTCTCTGCGACTCGTACGGCGGCGCGGCGATGCGAGCGGCCCGCCACGGCAACATCAGGATGAGTACGTGACGGTATTGGTCTGGGACGGCTGGTGACCGCGACCGGACTGGCGCAGCAGGTACATGGAGAGTGCCGTCAGCCACGCGAACCCGATGATGATCGTGATGCGTTGCAGCAGCCCGCCGATCGGCATGAGTGTGGGGTTCTGCGCGAAGCCCATAGACGTCAGGACAAAGCCGGTGAGGAACGCGGCGGCGGTCCCGACGCTGTAGCGGGCCCATGTCCGGTGGCCGGACTTCGTGGACCGGTAGGCGACTACGAGGCAGGCTACCGGCAGCCCTAGGAAGACGAGAGCGCTGAACGTGTCATGCAGTTGGCCGTGGGTGGTGCCGTCCGGCGCCATCGGCGTTCCCGGCGGATAGCCGCTGATCGGATCTGAGGTGAACATGCCTGCGCCGATGAGCCCGATGGCGAACAGCCCGATCAGCAGGGGCGCCCAGATTCCAGGGCGGTAGCGTCGCAGTGCCGGGCGGAGCCCAAACGCGAACGCGAGTACCAGCAACCCGGTGATGACGAAGTTCGCCCGCTGCATCCACCCGGAGTCTGCGATTGCGAGAGAGCTGACGGGGTGCCGTAGCGGGTGGTAGTCGGGGCGGGTCGCGCCCTCGATCAGGAACACGACGACGAACAGTGGTGGCCCGATCGCTCCGCATGCCAGCTGCACCCGGGTGAGCCGCGACGGCGGCGAAGGCGGTATGGCTTCTCGTACCTGGGCGGGATGTGCCTGCTCCGTGCTCATCGGTTACTCCGCTCTGTTGGCCCGCTGCTGGTACTGGTCGACTCCCTTGCGAATGTCGGCTTCGAGTTCTTCGTCGATCGTCCGCCGCGCGGGCAGCAACAGCCGGGCCCGAGCAAGGCGTCACGTGCCAGGACCGGCAGGCGGATCCGCACCGCTCGGCGTTCCATGTGGCGATGATAGTGGCCGGGCGCGGGTGACCGGCTACGACGACGAGCGCGACCAGGTGTGGTCCCCCTACGCAGATCTGCGTAGGAACTGCCGACCACCGCCCGAGGACACACCCGGGTCGGCGACCCGATCATCGCTTCCATGACTGCACCGAAGCAAGTCCCCGTGGCGCTCGCCATCGCCTTCGGGCTGTCGGCGGCTTCGGTGGTGAGTTCACGAACGACTCCTCCGCGCCGGGCACGGACTCCGCCCAGGCACAGAGCCTGCTGGGAGAGCGGTTCCCGACCCAGTCCGGCGATACCGAGAGGGTGGTGGTGCGACTCTGCACTGGCACGGCTACGACGTGGCGTGCGGCGAAGACAGCGCACCAGACCCACCGCACGGCGGAAACGCATCCCACCTAGGAGATGAGGAACACCATGCGAAAACTCCGTCGATCCACCGTCGCAGTCGCCACCCTGGCGTTCGGCGCGGTACTGGCCGGGGCGACGTTGTCCGCGATCCCGGCAACAGCCGAGACCGGTTCCGACCCAGCGGGCACAAGAAAGCCGGCGGCCGCCACGACGGCACCCGCTTTCCCGACGTTCGTGCATCTGCCGGCCGACCAGGCGGCGCACCCGAATGCGGCCCAGGAATGGTGGTACGTGGTCGGCCACCTCAACGCCCACGGTCACCGGTTCGGCTACGAGGTCCAGATCGTCGCCGGCAAGGCGCAGCAGAGTTTCATCGCGATCACTGATAAGACCACTGGTGCGTACTACACGGGACCGGCCTGATCCCGTTTCTCGATGGTACGAGCTACTACTATTCGCTGCCCGGCCTGGCGTCACAGGGAACGCTTACCGTGAACGGCCATACCTACCAGGTGACCGGCGAGTCGTGGCTGGACCGCCAATGGGGTACCTGGGACTGGAATACCGTGCAGAAATGGACCTGGATGGCGCTGCAGCTGTCTAACGGAGACCGGGTCAACCTCTGGGGACCTGTTCACCCAAGGCAGCGAGTTTCCTTACGCGACCGTGCTCCGCCGGGACGGGACCCATGAGATTGTCGCGGTGAACCCGCTCGCCGACACCACCTCCGACTTCTGGACCAGCCCGACGACCGGGAAGCGGTACGGCACCCGGTGGACTGTGAGCGTCCCCGCGCTGGATGCCAGGCTGACCGTCGTCGTCGAGCCGCAGGCACAGGAGATCCAGGCGTTCGGTGGTATCTACGAAGGCGCGGGAAGGGTCACCGGACGATACCGGGGCAAGCCGGTAAGCGGGCAGGTATACGTCGAACAGTTCGGCAACTGGCGATAGCTCACCGCCGTTGGGCCGTGCTGGATCAGGTCGTGCCACGCGTGACAGGGGGACCACGATCATCCAAGTGGAGCGGGAAGCCTTCGTGCCTGGCGAGGCGCCCATGGACAGCCGTCAGCCTCGCCGCGTGCCCACCCGGCGTCGTTGGTCATAGACCGATCTCATTGCCGGCTTCGCGGCGGGCGGTGGTCCTCGCCAGGGAGCCGCAGCCAATGTCCGGCGCCGGCACCGTTCGCGGCTGAGCAACCGGCTGTCCGTTGAGTCGGTTACGCAGCCGTAACCGTAGATAGCTTGATCTCTATTCTGGACAAGGGATACTGTCAAGGTCGCCTAGTGGCCAGGGAGAATCCCGATGTGGCGCGTACCTCCCTTTCCTTTCCACACCGCGCGTCGGCGCGGCGTCGCACCGCTCGTCACGCTGACCCTCGTGCTCGCGGGTTGCAGCGCCGTTTCCTCGACGCCCGCACAGCCCACGTCGTCTGAGAACCGGGCCGCCAAGGCCGGCGGCACGGTGCGGGTCGCGCTGTCAGCAGAGCCGGACGCCCTCGATCCGACCACCGCCCGCACGCTGGTGGGGCGCACCGTGTTCACGTCGATCTGCGAGAAGCTCTACGACGTCGACGCGAGCCTCGCCGTCGTACCGCAGCTCGCGTCGCAGCTTCCGCAGTTTTCCGCGGACGGTTTGACGGCCGCCATCAAGCTGCGCTCGGGAGTGAAGTTCGCCGACGGCACCCCGTTCGACGCGGCGGCGGTGAAGACCAGCCTCGACCGCCATATGACGCTGACCGGCTCGGCCCGCCGCAGCGAGCTCACCAGCGTCGCCGGTGTTGCCGCCACGGATCCGTCCACGGTCACGATCACGCTCAAGCAACCGTTCACTCCGCTGACCGCGATCCTGGCCGACCGGTCCGGAATGATAATGTCGCCAACCGCGCTCAAGGCCGGCGGCAACTTCGGCACCCATCCGGTGTGTGTCGGTCCGTTCAAGTTCGCCACCCGGGTGGCGCAGGATCGCATCGAGGTGGTCAAGGATCCCAACTACTATGACGCGAGCAAGGTCCTGCTCGACAAGATTGTCTATAAGATCATCGCGGATGCGACCACCCGGTTCAACAACCTTCAGTCCGGTGATGTCGACATACTCGACGCGGCCGCGCCGACCGATGTCGACGCGCTGACCGCCGATGCGAAGCTGCGGTTGCTCAGCTCCAACTCGCTGGGCTACCAGGGCATCACCATCAACCTCGGCAACGTCGCCGGTGTGGGTAAGCCCGGCGGCGCGCTCCCCGCCAGTCTGGCCAGCCCGCTGTCCAGCAACGCCGCGGTGCGGCATGCATTCGAGCTGAGCATCGACCGGGACGCGATCAACAGGGTGGTCTTCCGCGGGAAGTACAGCGCGGCCTGCGGTCCGATCAGCCCTGCCAGCCCGTACAGCTCGGATGCCGCACAGGCGTGCCCGAAACACGACCCGGCCGCCGCGAAGGCCGCGCTGACCCAGGCGGGGGTGGCCACGCCGGTCAAGGTCAGCATGATCATTGGTAACACCTCCGACGGGGCCCGCCTTGGCCAGGCGATCCAGGCGCAGGTCAAGGATGGCGGGTTCGACCTGCAGCTGATACCCACTGAGTTCGCCGCGTCCCTGGACCAGACCGACGCCGGCAAGTACCAGCTGTTCCAGGTCGGCTGGTCCGGCCGAGTCGACCCGGATGGCAACATCACCAACTTCGTGAGCACGCTGGGCTCCCAGAACATCGACGGGTACAGCAACTCCACTGTGGACTCGCTGTTGGCGCAGGCGCGGAGCAAAGCCGACGTGGCCAGCCGGCGCGACCTCTACGGCCAGGTGGTCACGCAGTTGCACCAGGACGCGCCGCTGATCTACCTGTACCGGCAGAAGAACTTCACCGGCGTCGCCCGCACCGTCGTCGGCGTCCAGGTGTTCGGCGACGGGCTGCTCCGGTTCAAGTCCGCGGGTTTCGCCGCCTGACGCGGTGGAGCCGCCCGAGGTGGACCTGACCCGGGTGGGCGACGAAGAGGAGTGGGATGGGTCGCTACCTGCTGCGAAGGCTGGCGGAGTCCACGGTCACCTTCGTGCTGGTGACGATCGTGGTCTTTGTCGGCATACGCGCCCTGCCCGGCGACCCGGCCCGCGCACTGGCCGGAGAGGAGAGCGATCCGCAGACCCTGGCCGAGATCCGGCGTTCGTTCGGCCTGGACCGGCCGCTGCCGGTGCAGTACCTGCGCTACGTGGGCAACGCCCTTCGCGGGGACCTCGGCCGGTCGTCACGTACCAGCCTGCCGGTTGCCCAGACCATCGGCCAGGCGCTGCCGGTCACCCTGCAACTGGCCGTGTTCGCCGTCATCGTGGCGGGGCTCATCGGCGTGGTCGCCGGAGTTCTCGCCGCGGTACGTCGCCGTGGCGTCACCGAGTGGGCGGCCAACAGCGTCGCACTGGTCGGGCTGTCGGTGCCCAGCTTCTGGCTCGGCCTCATGGCGGTCCTCGTCTTCGCCATCGCCTATCCCGTGCTGCCGGCGTCGGGCTTCGTGTCGGTCTTCACCGATCCGGTACAGAGCTTCCGGCACCTGCTCATGCCCGCGCTGGTGCTCGGTTCGGGCCTGGCCGCGGTGATCATGCGGCAGACCCGTTCGGCCATGCTGGAGGCGCTGGGGACCGACTACGTCCGCACCGCGCGAGCCAAGGGACTCAGCAATGTCCAGGTAGTGCTCGGCCACGCGCTGCGCAACAGCCTCATCGTCGTCACCACGATTGTCGGGCTCCAGCTCGGCGCGCTGATATCCGGCGCGGTGGTGACTGAGCAGATCTTCGTGCTCCCTGGCTTCGGCAAGCTCACGATTGACGCGGTGTTCACCCGCGACTACCCGATGATCCAGGGCGTCGTGCTGGTGACGGCCACCGCCTACATCGGCATCAACCTGCTCGTCGACCTGCTGTACAGCGTGATCGATCCGCGGGTACGCGTGGGCGGCGTTGCCCTGTGAGTGCGCTCGAACTGGTCACTGTGGACAGTGCGGCGCGGGGTACGGGCGCGGCGCGAGGCCAGCGGATCCTCCGTCGCCTGTTGCGCAACCCGCTCGCCGTTACCGGCCTGGTGGTGGTCGTGGTGGCGGTACTGGCCGCTCTGCTCGCCGGGGCGATCGCGCCGTTTCCGCCCGATCACACCGACTTCGGTGCCGCGCTTCGGCCGCCGTCCTCGGCGCACTGGTTCGGCACCGACGAGCTCGGCCGCGACCAACTGTCCCGGGTTCTGTTCGGGCTGCGGGTGTCCATGGCCGTGGCCGCACTGTCGGTTCTGCTCTCCCTTGTGGTCGGTGTGCCCCTCGGTTTGGCGGCCGGGTTCTACGGCTTCCTCGACTCGCTGGTGTCCCGGCTGGCGGACACCCTGCTGGCGTTTCCGTTCCTGGTGCTCGCGGTCGGCCTGGCGGCGATCGTCGGTCCCTCCCTGGGCACGGCGACGCTGGCGATCGGAGTCGCCGGGATTCCCGCGATCGTCCGGGTGACCCGGAGCGAGACCCTTCGCCTGCGCGGGATGGACTTCGTCGCGGCCGCGGTGGCCGACGGTGCGAGCGACCTCGTCCTGCTGCGCCGCCATGTCCTGCCCAACGCCTTCAACACGCTCATCGTGCAGGCAACCGTGGCGGCTCCGGCCGCCATCATCGGTGAGGCGGTGCTCTCGTTTCTCGGCCTGGGCATCCGGCCTCCCGCCCCGTCGTTGGGCGTGATGCTGGCCAGCGCCCAGCCCCTGTTTCGCGACGGCCCCTGGCTGGCCGTGCTTCCGGGCGTCTGCATCATGGTGGTGACGCTCGGGCTGAATCTGCTCGGCGACGGGCTGCGCGACGCGCTCGATCCGCGCGAGACGCCGCGATGACGATGTCCGAGGTCCGCGCCGCGGTCCGGCCCGTCCTGCTGACTGTGCGGGAACTCAGCGTACGTTTCCGCACCGAGGACGGCCCGGTGCTCGCCGTCGACGGAGCCAGCTTCGAGATGGCGGAGCGGGAGGTACTCGCACTGGTTGGGGAGTCCGGGTGCGGCAAGAGTGTCACCGCCATGGCGTTGACCCGGCTGCTGCCGGGCAACGCATCGGTCTCGGGGTCGGTGCGGCTCGGCGAGCAGTCGCTGCTGGAGTTGCCGGGGTCGGATCTGCGCGACGTGCGGGGCCGCGACGTCGCGTACGTCTTCCAGGAGCCGATGACCTCGCTCAACCCGGTACTGGCGGTAGGTCGCCAGATCGGTGAGGTGTTGCGCCGCCATCAGCACCTGCGGGGCGCGGCGGTGACCAGGCGCGCGGCCGAGTTGCTCGAGCTGGTCGGCATCCCGCTGCCGGGGCGCCGGCTGCGGGAGTACCCCCATCAGCTCTCTGGCGGCATGCGGCAACGCGTCATGATCGCGATGGCGGTGGCCTGCCGGCCCCGGCTCCTGATCGCGGACGAGCCGACCACCGCGCTGGATGTGACGGTGCAGGCAGGGATCCTCGATGTGATGCGTGATCTGCGCGCCGAGACCGGAACCGCGATCCTGCTCATCACGCACGACCTCGGTGTGGTGGCCGACATGGCCGACCGGGTGGTGGTCATGTACGCCGGCCGGACCATCGAGGAGGCCGGTGTCGACGCGCTCTTCGCCCGGCACAGCCATCCCTACACCCGCGGCCTGCTCGAGGCCGTACCCAATCCGCAGCGCCGCGCCGGCGGGCTCCGGGAGATACCTGGGCGGGTGCCGACCATGCACGACTCGCCCGAGGCGTGCACGTTCGCGGCCCGGTGCGACTACGCCGACGAGGTGTGCCGACGGAACCGACCCTTGTTGATGCCCGGCCCGGCAGGGCATCCCGTGCGCTGCTTCCACCCGCTGCCCCCCGCCGAGACGTCCGCGACCACCGCGCAGACAGGCGACGCGTCACCCGCCGCCGGCCTGGCCCGCGAGGTGACCGAGTGACCGCGGCTCTCGAGGTGGTCGACCTGGTCAAGCACTTCGGCGCGGTGCGGGCGGTGGATGGAGTCGGCCTGTGCGTCGCCGCGGGCGAGGTGGTCGGCCTGGTCGGGGAGTCCGGCAGCGGCAAGAGCACACTCGGCCGGTGCATCACCCGCCTGATGCCGGTGACCAGCGGTCAGGTGCGGATCAACGGTACGGACATCTCCCGGCTGAGCCGTCGCCGGCTTCGGCCCCTGCGGCGCGCCTTCAACATCGTGTTCCAGGACCCTGCCTCGTCGCTCAACCCGCGGATGACCGTGGCCGACATCGTCGGCGAGCCGCTGCGGCTGCACCGCATCGGCACCCGTGCCGGTCGGCTGGCCCGGATCGCCGAGCTGATCGACCAGGTAGGCCTGCCCAGCGAGGTCGAGCGCCGGTACCCGCACGAGCTCTCCGGCGGACAGCGACAGCGCGTGAGCCTGGCCCGCGCGCTGTCGGCCGGGCCGTCGCTGCTGGTCGCCGATGAGCCCACGTCGGCCCTGGATGTCTCGGTGCAGGCTGCCGTGCTCAACCTGATCGGCCGGCTGCAGGTCGACCTCGGCTTCGCCTGCCTGTTCGTCACGCACGACCTGGCGGCGGTCGAGTTCCTGGCCCAGCGGGTCGCCGTGATGTATCTCGGCGTACTCGTCGAGGTGGCCGGCCGAGCCAGCCTCTTCACGGCGCCGCGGCACCCCTACACCCAGGCGCTGCTGTCGGCCGCCCCGATCCCCGACCCTGCGCGGCAGCGGACCCGGCGGCGCATCGTGCTCCCCGGCGAGGTACCGAGCCCGATCGCGCCACCGGCCGGCTGCCGGTTCCACCCCCGCTGCCCGGTGGCTGTGCCGATATGCGCTCAGGTGGTCCCGCCGCTGCGCCCGGTCGGGCCATCCGGCGAACTCGTGGCCTGCCATCTCGTGGACGACGACGGCACCGGACCCCGCCTCGCCTGACGGCCCTGTCTCATCGCCGGTGGTACCGGTACTCCCTGTTGCTGTGCGCACCGGCATTCTTCAAGTACACGGTGAGCATCGCCGGCACCCATATCGCCGACAACCATGCGGTGCCCCGAGGTTGGCAGCATGGGAACGGCTGGTCTAGACGCTGGCGAGCAGGCGATCCAACGGCCAAGGAATACGGTTGGGCTCGAGCGCGAGGACGAGCGCGCGGGCGTACCGAGCCTTGCGACCGCTGGTCGTGCCGATGAAGCGGCGCATTTGCCGCTCGACCGCCCGCCCACGCTGTGCGGGTTGGTTCTGAAACACCCGGAATCTTGCCAGGTCCCCCTCGGCGGCCAGGACCGATTCAACCTCTGCCGGACCGAGCGCGCGGATCAGCTCGTCCTCAAGGTCGGCGACACAGACGTAGAAGCCGAGGGACTCCATCGCCGTCCGGGTAAGGCCGGTCCCGAAGCCGGCGTGCTCCAGCCCGCGCCGGAAGTACTCCTCTTCGGCCTCATCGCACAGCCCCCGCACGTCAACGGCGAACCGTGGCGCGCCGAACAGCCGCAGGAACCGACCGACGCCCATCGCGCCCCCGATCGGCACAACGCAAATGCCCTCGCCGGCCAGATCACGGTGCTGCCGCACGGCCAGCGCCTCCACCGCGTGCTGGTCGCTGACCCCTTCAACGAGCACCACCGTCGCCAGGCCGTCACCGGTCAACGCGTCGGCCACCACGACGTCCGTCGCAGCGTCTGCGTCGCCGGCCGCCCAGGTGTCGACGGTGGCTCGGAAACGTTCCAGGTCCCGCACCGACCCAGTCTCGCGGTACCAGTCCGAACCGTCACCCGGATTGCCGCGCGGTGCAGCGTCTCCAGCCAGCGCCGCATCCGCAAGCTCACCCTCGGCCCGCAATCGCACGACAGGACACGCCGACCACCCGGCAGGCTGATGCTGCAACGCACCGCAGCAGTGCCCGGTCCCGGTCGAAGTCCATGGATGCAGGCATCCACAGACAGCCAGCACCCGATGACGAAACATGATCGACGATCACCGTGAATCACCCAGGCTCGGGTCCAAGAGGGCGAAGATCCTCGTCGACGACGCCGAAGCATGCGTCCAGGCCGGTGACGTGCACGACAACCTCGACGTGACAGCGGCCGGCCGGCGCGAGAGGATACGTGCGAATCTCGGTTGCTTGAGGAGGCCGCGTGCCAGCCGCTCCAGGGGAGCAGCAGTTCCCCTTCGACACCACCGTCGCCCACCCGGCCAGGGTCTATAACTACTGGCTGGGCGGCAAGGACAACTTCGCCGCCGACCGTGAGGCCGGTGACCGAGCACTCGCCGCTGGTGCGAAGATCCTTCCGGGCGTCCGGGCAAACCGGGCGTTTTTGTGGCGGGCGGTCCGCTACCTGGCCGCCGAGGCGGGGATCAGGCAGTTCCTCGATATCGGCACCGGGCTGCCCAGCGCCGGCAACACCCACCAGGTCGCGCACCAGGTGGCATCCGAGTGCCGCGTGGTCTACGTGGACAACGACCCGATCGTGCTGGTACACGCCCGTGCCCTGCTGACCAGCGTCACCGGGACCATCGACTACATCGACGCCGACGTCCGCGACACCAAGAAGATTCTGCACGAGGCGGCCCATACGCTGGACTTCAGCGAACCGGTGGCGGTCATGTTCTTGATGATCCTGCAGTACATTCCGGACGCGGACGATCCATGGCGGATCGTCCGCGAGATCATGGACGCGACGCCGTCCGGTAGCTATCTCGCCCATTCGGACACCGCCCTGGATATCAGCGCGGATGCCAACGTTGCCGCCTCCGCCGACCGCCTCAACGAGAGGATGCCGACAAACCAGCACCTGCGTACGACGCAGCAGCTCGCCGCGTACTATGACGGGCTGGCGATGGTCGAGCCGGGCCTGGTGCAGCTGCCCAAGTGGCGGCCAGACGGCGATGACCAGGATCCGGGCCTTGTCCTTTCCGCCTACTGCGGGGTGGCTCGGAAGCCGTAGCGGGCCTGTCGGGGCAACCTCGACGGCGTTGCGCACCTGAGTCCACACCAGTATTACAGTCGCGGTTTCTCGGGTCGTGGATCTCGGCGTTCGGGCGCGGGGCCTTGCTCACCGGGTTGGGGTCGTAGCCCGTCGAGGATGATCTGGGCGATGTGTGCCGGGCGTTCGCGGCTGGTCTGTGCGTTGGCGTGGCGGATCGCGGCGAAGGCGCCGGCGACGAGTGCCATCACCTCGTCGACGGTGAGGTCGGGGCGCACGACGCCGGCTGCGTGCGCGCGATCGAGCAGGTCTGCGACATGGCGTGTGAGGTCTGCCGCGACCTTCGGGGCGGCGGTGCGCAAGTCGAGCTCGGCGGCCTCGAGCGCGCTCTTGACCGCGACGTTCTCGGCGCCCGTAGCCATCATCCGGGACAGCTGTGTGAACAGGGCCGCGGGATCGTCGGTGGTGGCGAGCACTTCTGCCTCGGCCACGAGCTGATTGAACTGATCGGTCGCGACGGCGAGATACAGCGCTTCCTTGCTGGGGAAGTGTCGGTGGACGGTGCCGGGGCCAACGCCCGCGTGGCGGGCGATCTCGTCGAGCGAGACGCCAAGGCCCTCCGTCGCGAACAGTTGCTGCGCGGTCCGCAGCACCCGCTCGCGATTGCGGCGCGCATCAGCTCGCAGCTCGCGGTCGCTCCTGTGAGCTGCCGACGACTTCGCTGGAGCGCGCTTCGGCGGTTGGCTGGACATGTCGTCGCTAGCATAACCGGGGCGCCGCACCGTATGCTGCTGGGCATAACCGGGGCGACGCACCGCTTATGGATGCGCCTCGCTCATCAGACCCCGAACCACCAGCCATGAGGAGATCACGCCGATGACCACACGCGACGACGCGAGCGCCCTGGTGCAGCGGATGCAGGAGTGCTTCAACACTCGGCAGTTCGACCAGGCTGACGACCTTTTCACCCCCGGCTACCTCAACCATCCGCTCGGCGCCACCGGGTTCGAGGCAGGCAAAGACGTCTGGCGCAAGGTCGTGGCCCAGTTCCCCGACATGCGCGTCGTCGCCGAGGACATCCTGGTTGACGGCGACAAGGTCGCCATCCGCTCGTCCGTCCACGGGATCGCGACCTCGGACAGCGACGCGCAGCCAACGCTGATCGAGATCTTCCGCATTGAAGATGGTCGGCTCGCGGAGGCGTGGGGGATCACCGAAGGCCCGGACCCGCGTATCAGCTAACATCCGCCCATCCGGAGCTCGTACTGACCGTTGAGAAGCGGGGCCTACAGAAGTCGACCAAGCTGGCGCTGAAGCTCACGGACACGAGCCCCACCGCGACACAAGGTGGGATGGGCACAAGGTGGGATGGGAGCAGGATGCCACGGAAAGCGGGCAGGTCCGGTGTGCGCCTGTTTCACACCGCCCAAGCCCCAACCACCTATCCGCACAACGCCAGGCCAACACTCCACTTTGGACTACGCAACAGCCCCAGGGCAGATGTGCGGACAGTTTCACGTCAGCCTTGCAATCCCCGCCTGCCGTACCGGTCAGCGGATAACCTCACGCATCGCCCTGGCCGGGTCGGCGGCTACGCACACCCGGACCGCGAATCGGCCGCTGCAGGCTCTGGACGATCCGCAGCACCTCCCGGTTGCCGTAGCCGGACCAGTCGGGCGCCAGGAGCCCGTACGTCTCGGGCGCACCGTACGTGCGGTTGTAACCCGTGCCCTGTGTGCCGTTGAACGGCCAGTACGCGAAGTCGAGATCGTTTCTCCGCAGGTAGCGGGCGATCTCGCTGAGATAGTTCGCGTCCAGCGGGTGGCACTGCTCCGTCACGTTCGGGTTGGTGCAGGTGCCCCACTCGCTGACGTACACCGGCGCCGTGATCGTCGATCGAGCCGATACAAGGTATCCCCAGCGCTGGTCCAGGCCGGCACGGAAGGCGTCAAAGTCGGCCAGCTCGGCGTCCGAGTGGAACCAGCGGTAGTCGTGGGCGGCGTAGACGACATGGTCCGGGGCCGAGAGCCGTACCGGATGAGCCGCGACGTCAACGAGGTTGCCCTGATACTCGGTCCCGCCGACGACCACCAACAGCCGGGGGTTGGCCGCCAACACCGCGTTGCCCCCACGCTCCGCCGCCGCGCGCCAGTCTGTCAGCGGGTTGCCGTCCCCCCAGGTCGCCGTCGTTGGACCGGGCGCCAGGGACGGGTCCGGACGAATCTCGTTGCGCAACTCCGCGGCCACCACGTTGGGGAGCCGCCGGTAGCGACCCGCCATCGTGCGCCAGTCGGCCAGCCACGCTGATTCCGGATAGTCACGCGTATACCAGAGCCCGTCACCGTGTGCTTCGTCGCAACACCAGTCGGCCCGGCTGCGGTGGTTGTCGAGCACGACCATGATTCCGTACCGGTCCAGCGCGTGAACCACCGCGTCCAGCACGTCGAGCGCGCGCTTGCCCTGTAGCGCCGGGTTTGCCGCGAGATACTGCGCCGCAACGACCGGGTTTTCCTCCACGAGCTGGTTGGACCACGGCAGCCGCACCGAGTTGAACCCGCCTTCACGTACCCGACGAGCCAGCTCGTCCAGTGGCCGGACGTCGAGGCCGCCCACCGTGAACGCCTGGGTCTCGGCCCCGGACCAGTTCACACTGGCCAGCTTGACCCGGTGTCCGTGCCGGTCGACGATCCACCGCCCCTGTCCGTGCAGCGCCTCCGGAATCCGGGTCTTCGCAGCGCTCGCCGGCACGGCGTCCGGATCTGCCAGGCCCGCCACCGCAGGCGTGCCGAAGACGGCCGTCACCGTTACCACAGCGGTGGTCGCAACGGCCAGGATCCGCGCGGTCCGCCCACCAGTTCGTGCTCGCATAACCGTCCTCCCTGAACGGAAGCCGCCGATCCGTACCAGAGCCGACCGGCACGGCACCTGCCCTGATGCCTCGGGGCCGCGAGAGTCCGCGCCAGGATGACTCATCGACGGACATCGTAGCCGAGCGGAAG
Source organism: Micromonosporaceae bacterium (assembly GCA_039649115.1). Lineage (GTDB taxonomy): Bacteria > Actinomycetota > Actinomycetes > Mycobacteriales > Micromonosporaceae > DATEJJ01. Next base: position 13,219 of record JBBWZQ010000091.1, read on the forward strand.
TGAGAGCGTCGATGTTGCGCCGGAAGGGCATCAACCGCGGTCTGCTCCCGGGCGGTGCCGGGTGCTCCGGATCCTCTTCACGGCGATAGGCAAAGTCGGACCATGCTGCATTCCTCCTGGTTATGGGGGGTCAGCGAGGATATTCAGGGCCCGGATCGGGCTGCGCGAGATCCAACGGAGCCTGGCAGCGATCTTGGTGGCCGGCAGCGCGGAGAGCGCCTACCGCCACACGCACTACACCAGGGAAGCGGTGCCAGGACTAGCATCCGTCGCACCCGCGACGTTCCCGAAGGCCGTGGGGTCCTCACCGGGTCGGGTTGAGGGCGTAGCTGACCGAGGCGTCCGCACCGCCGCGGGAGTAACCACCGCGGGTTCCTCGGACATATACGTGGTTGATCGCTTGACCATGTGATGCGGAGGCGGCGTTGAGTCGATATTGGCAAACAGATGAATGAGCGTGACAGGTCCTGGTTCGACGAGATCTACAACGGCCACTACCTGGACATCGTCAGGTACGGCGTGCGCCGGCTGGCCGAGGTGGATGCCGCGGCCGACCTCGCCCAGGAGGTGTTCGTCGTTGCCTGGCGGCGGCGTGAGCAGGTTCCGGACAACAGTCTTCCCTGGCTGTACGGGGTGGCCCGGCGGCTGCTCGCCAACCACCGCCGGGCACAGCGCAGAGCCCCCCTGACCCAACCGTTCACCGACCTGCTGCGCCCGGCGCAGGCCGACCACCCGCAGTCGGTGGCGGCGTTGGCCGACCTGGCTGCGGCCCTGGTCCAACTGTCCGACATCGATCAGGAGATCCTCCGCCTGATCGGGTGGGAACAGCTCACCCTCGGCGAGGCTGCCACCGTGCTCGGCTGCAGCCACACCGCCGCGAAGGTACGTCTGCACCGGGCACGGCGACGGCTGGCCGCGGCCATGTCCACACCACGCCCACTGACCGCTACACCCGCCCCGGCCCGGCCGGTGGCCCGCCTGACGAACGGAGCCCACGATGTCCAGTACTGAGCAGCAGATCCGTGACCTGTTCGGCCGGGCCGATCCTGGCCGGCTGGCATCCCTGGCAGCGCCTCGCATGACCAGCGCGCAGGTCATCGCCGATGCCGACGCCGTGACAACACGCACCCACCGGTTCATGACGCCGCCCGAACTGGGCCGCCGCAAGCTTGTCCTGGCCGGGGCCGCGACCGTGGTGGGCGGCGCCGCAGCCTTTGTGCTGACTCGGCGGTCCACCGGCGCCCGGACGGCGGCCAACACGCCGGCCTGGGCTCTGGCCGGGACCGTGGTCGTCCCGATGGCGTTCCAGGACGACACCGACCCGCCCCCGGCCGCCGACCGGTTGCGGGCGCTGGCCGCGAGCATCACCGACACCCCGTACGACAAGCGGCCCGGCCGGTACGCCTACCGGCACGGGAAGTCCTGGTCGGCCGGCACGCTCACCGACGAGGGCCACACCCTGGGGTTCGTGGAGGAAGAACAGGCCTGGACCGCGCCCGACGGCAGCGGCCGGACCCGACGCAAGACGGTCGGCGCGGAGTACCCCGACGAGGCGTCCCGCCGATACTGGCAGACGCGGATCGCCCGAGGACAGGGCCCCACGATTCCCAACGAGGACGTCCAGGACGTGGCAGCCCACCAGCCGGACCCGAACACCCCACCACAACCAGCCGACTGGACCCGGCCGCCGACCGACCCGACCCAGCTCGCCGGCCTGCTCCGAGCCGAATACGGCGCGCGCGACGCCGCCAAATGGACCATGGAGCTCTACCGCAGCTACGCGGTCCCGCGACGGGTCCGCGCTGGGGTGCTCACGATCCTGGCCGGGCTACCCGGATTCCTCTGGCACGGCCAGGTAACCGACCGGATCGGACGTCGCGGAGTCGCGGTCACCGTGCGGGCACGTCCGCCGCAGGACAATACCGACCGTAACCCGTACGAAGACACACTGATCTTCGATGAGCGCACCGGGGAACTACTCGGCTACGAAACCACCGTCCTCACCGCGACCCCGACCCTGAAGTCCTACATCCAGATCCTCGACGCCGACCGCACCGACCGGCTCGGCTGACCTGACCCCAACGGTGGCGCCGGACCAGGTCCTGCTGGCCGGCACCACCGCAGGGGCATTGCTGAACGATCCGACTTTGCCGATCGCCCTGGGATCCTCTTGCCGGGGGTGTTCCTGCCGAAAGGTACGTCCGCGCTGTTCAGGGCCACTTGGGCCCCATCAACGGCGCTCTGGCGGAGTCGGATATCGCAACTGTCTGAATGGGTTAGCTGCTGGGTGGGTTGTGGGCTGGGGCATGGATCTCCTTGTGGACCGCTTCGATGTTGTTGCCGTCGGGGTCGGTCACGAAGGCGCAGTATGCGCGGTACTCGGGCCAGTGGCGGGGGCTGTGCCGTGGCCTGCCTGCGGCTGCTGTGGCGGCGTGGAAGAACGCGTCCACGGCTGCGCGGTCTGGGGCAGCGAAGGCGAGGTGTAGGCCGGTGGTGGGTAGGTCGCTGGCTCGTTCCAGTGACAGGGACGGGGTGTCTTGGTCGTGTCGCCAGAACTCGCAGGTGTCGTCGGTCTGGTAGTTCGGGGTTATGCCGAGGGGTTCCAGTGCTGCGGTGTAGAAGGTTCGGCTGGCGCTGAGGTTCGAGGCGAACACGCCGAGGTGGTGGATCATTCTGCTCCTGTCCGCGGGTTGGGTGGGCTGTTGGTGTGGTTGAGTCGGCGG
>JBBWZQ010000108.1:0-10793 GCA_039649115.1 Micromonosporaceae bacterium
GGCGTCGCCAAGACGCTGATGATCCGCACGCTGGCCGCCGCGCTCGCGCTGGACGCCAAGCGGCTGCAGTTCACCCCCGACCTGATGCCCGGCGACGTGACCGGCTCGCTCATCTTCGACAACCGCACGGCCGAGTTCCTGTTCCGCGAGGGCCCGGTCTTCACCAACCTGCTGCTCGCCGACGAGATCAACCGGACGCCGCCGAAGACCCAGGCGGCGCTGCTCGAAGTCATGGAGGAGCGCCAGGTGTCCGTCGAGGGCAGGCCCCGCCGGCTGCCCGAGCCGTTCGTGGTGGCCGCGACGCAGAACCCCATCGAGTACGAGGGCACCTACCCGCTGCCCGAGGCGCAGCTCGACCGGTTCCTGCTCAAGCTGTCGGTACCGCTGCCCAACCGGGACGAGGAGATGGGTGTGCTGCGGGCCCACCACGCCGGATTCGACCCGCGCGACCTGTCCGCGGTCAGGCCGGTCGCCAGCGCCGCGGACCTCGCGGCCGGCCGGGCGTCGGTGCAGCGGGTGGGTGTCGCCGACGCGGTGATGGGCTACATCGTCGACCTGTGCCGGACCACCCGGGTCTCCCCCTCGCTGGAGCTGGGTGCCTCCCCGCGCGGTGCCACCGCGCTGCTGCACGGCGCCAAGGCGTGGGCGTGGCTGCTGGGCCGGGACTACGTCACGCCCGACGACGTCAAGGCGCTGGCCCGGCCGACCCTGCGGCACCGGGTACGGCTGCGGGCCGAGGCGCAGCTGGAGGGCGTCACGGCGGACACCGTGCTCGACTCCGTGCTGGCGACGGTACCCACGCCGCGATGAGTTTGCGCGGAGAGCTTGCGGGTCCGCGATGAGTTTGCGCGGAGAGCTTGCGGGTCCGCGATGAGGTCCGCGTGGTGACCTGGCGGCCGGCGCTGCCGATCGGGCTCGGCGTCGTGCTGCTGCTCCTGATCCGGTCGCTCTGGTGGGGCCTGGTACCGGTGATCCTCGCGCTCGCGCTCGTCGTCCTGGACGTGAGCCTGGCCGCCGCCCTGCGGGACGTGACCCTGCGCCGGGACGGTGACCGGCAGGTCCGGCTGGGCGAGACGGCCGCCGTGACGCTGACGCTCACCAACCGGGGCATCCGCACGCTGCGCGCGCAGGTGCGGGACGCGTGGGTACCGTCCGCCGGCGCCACGCCCGCGGTGCAGCGGGTGCGGCTGGCACCGGGTGCGGCGGTGCAGCTCGTCACCGCGCTGACCCCGACCCGGCGCGGTGACCGGCCCGCGGTTCGGGTGAGCATCCGCTCCTTCGGCCCCACCGGCTTCGCGTACCGGCAGAGCACGGTGCGGCGCGCCGACCAGGTAACTCCACAGTGGACGATGCGGGTACTGCCCCGGTTCGCGTCCCGGCGCTTCCTGCCGGAGAAGGTGGCCCGGCTGCGGGTGCTGGACGGCATGGTCGTGATCCGGGGACGCGGCCAGGGTACCGAGTTCGACGCGCTGCGCGAGTACGTGATCGGCGACGACGTGCGCTCGATCGACTGGCGGGCCAGCGCCCGCCGCTCCGACGTCGTGGTGCGCACCTGGCGACCGGAGCGCGACCGGCGGGTGCTGTGCGTCATCGACACCGGCCGCACGTCGGCGACCCGGGTCGGCGACGAGCCCCGGCTGGACGCCTCGATCGACGCGGCACTGCTGCTGGGCGCGCTCGCCAACCGGGCGGGCGACCAGGTCGACCTGCTCGCCATCGACACGGCGGTACGGGCGGCGGTGGACAGCGGCTCCAGCCGCACCCTGCTGCCCAGGCTGGTGGCCGCGCTGGCGCCACTGGAACCGGCCCTGGTGGAGACCGACTTCGGGCTGGTCGCGGGCGAGGTGCTGCGCCGCGAGCGCAAGCGCGCACTGGTGGTGCTGTTCACCGCGCTGGAACCCGGCGCGCTGGGCGAGGGGCTGCTGCCGGTACTGACCCCGTTGACGGCGCGGCACAAGGTGGTCGTGGCGGCGGTACACGACCCGGCGGTGGTGGAGCTGACCGGCAGCCGGGGCGACCTCCCGGCGGTGTACGCGGCCGCGGCGGCACACCGTACCCTCGCCGAGCGCGAGCGGATCCGGCTGGCGCTGTACCGCCGCGGTGTGGAGGTCGTGGACGCGCCCGTCGAGCTGTTCGCCTCGCGGGTCGCCGACGCGTACCTCGCCATGAAGGCGGCCGGCCGGCTCTAGCTGGCGGGGGCGGTGGCGTCCAGGAAGGCGGGGTCCAGGTCGGCGCGGACCGCCGAGCGCACCGCTGCGGCGCCGCGCACGAAGACGTACAGCAGGAAGCCGACCCAGGCCAGCACGCCCACCAGGATGCGCATCGCGGTCGGCAGCGACGACGGCGTCACGAACGCCTCGATGAGCCCGCTGACCGCGAGCACCACGACCAGGCCGAGGGCGACCAGCATCGCCGAGCGGGCGGTCTCCGCCACCGCCCGGCCCCGGGTGCGGGTCGGGCCCGGTGCGATCCAGGCCCACCCGATGCGCAGTCCCACCCCGGCCGCCACGAAGACCGCGGTCAGCTCCAGCAGCCCGTGCGGGACGATCAGACCGAAGAACTCCGCACCGTGGCCGTTGCCGATCATCGTGCCGCCCACCGCGCCGAGGTTGAGCAGGTTGTTGGCGAGCAGGTAGAGCACGGGCAGGATGAGGATGCCCGCGGCCAGGCACTGGCCGGTCAGGAATGCGTTGTTGGTCCACACCCGCAGGGCGAACTCCTGCGCCGGGAACTGGTGGTAGTAGTCCGCGAAGTCCTGGTTGACCAGCTTGTCCACCGACTCGCCGCCGAGCAGGGCCACCTGGACGTCAGGGCGGCCGGCCACGTACTGCATGAGGCCGAACGACATCCCGGTGAACACCGTCGCCACCGCGCACCACCACCGCCACGCCTGGAACACCGCCAGCGGGAAGGTACGGGTGAAGAAGCGGCCGACCACGAGCCATGAGAACGCGGGCCCACCCGTGATCGACGCGCGGGCCGCGAGCACGATCCTGGACAGCCGGGCCACCAGCGCCGGGTCGGGCGCGCGGCTGCGCACCATCGACAGGTGGGTACCGGTGCGCTGGTACAGGGCCATCATCTCGTCGACCTCGGCCACCGCCAGCCGCCGGCGCCGGGACAGCTGCTCCAGCCGCCGCCACTCGCCCGCGTGCTCCGCGACGAACGCGTCCAGGTCCACGCGGTGATCGTAACCGTAGTGTTCACTGTGGGGGTGACCGCGAAGGAAGGCCCGGACCGGCTCGTCAGCGGCGAGGCGGTCGAGTTCGACATCCGGATCGCCCGGCTCGGCTCCCGGGCCCTCGCCCAGTTGCTCGACATCATGGTGGAGCTGGTCCTGTTCGGCATCCTGTTCACCGGTGGCGGGATCATCGCCTCCGCGCTCACCCACGCCGATCCGGGCGCGGCCGTGATCGTCACCATCCTGACGGTCTGCCTGGTCACCGCGATGGTCGGGTACCCGGTCGCGTTCGAGACCCTGTCCGGCGGGCGGAGCCTCGGCAAGCTGGCGATGGGCCTGCGGGTGGTACGCGACGACGCCGGGCCGATCCGGTTCCGGCACGCGCTGACCCGCACGCTGGTCGCCGTGGCGGTGGAGTGGCCGGGGCTGGTCATGCCGCTGGTCACCTGGGTGGCGAGCCTGTGGACGATGCTGGTGAACCGGCACGGCAAGCGGCTGGGCGACATCGCGGCCGGTACGATCGTGATCTACGAGCGGACCCCGGCGGCGTGGGGCTGGGTACCGGCCATGCCGCCCGCGCTGGGCAGCTGGGCGGCCACGCTCGACCTGACCGGCCTGTCCGACGATCTGGCCCTGGCGGTCCGCCACTACCTCGCACGCAACCGGGAGATCCGGGAGCCGTTCCGGTCCCGCGTGGGCTTCGGTCTCGCCATCGAGGTCGCCGGGTGCACCGCGCCGCCGGCTCCACCCGGTACCCCCGGCTGGGCCTATCTCGCGGCCGTGCTGGCCGAACGGCACCGCCGCGCGCTGCTCCGCCTGGCCGCCGCCCGCGCCGCGACCGCCGCCGTCTGGCCCGAACTCCTCGCCGCCACCCGCCCCACCCTCCCCTCCCTCGCACCCCCCGCGCCCCTCGCGCCCCTCGCGCCCCCCGCGCCCCTCGCGCCCCCCGCGCCGCCGCGGCCCGCGGCGCCCGCGCAACTTCATTGAAGTTGCGACGAACATGGGCCGGTCAGGGTGGTCAGGGTGCGGAGGGGGTCAAGGGGGTGGGCCCCGCGAGACCCCATTGTTGGGTGTTGTAGGACAGGCCGGCGGCGAGGTTGTCGCGGACGTTGACGTAGTTGCCGGACAGCGCGAGCAGGCCTGGCCGCTGGTACAGGGGGAGCACCACGGCGGCCTGGGTGAGGATCGCGTCCTGCCGGTTCAGCTCGTCGGTGCGCCGTTGCGGGTCCAGCTCGCGGGCGACCTGCTTGAGCAGCGCGTCCGAGTCCGGGTCACCCCAGCCCGTGTGGTTGCCGCCCCCGTCGGCCGCCCACATCTCCCGCGGCGTGCCCAGCCCAGGCCCTGAGACCCAGCCGAAGAGCGCCAGGTCGTAGTCGTACCCGGCCAGCGCCGCCGCCAGGTCGCCGGTGGGATCCAGCCGCACGCCGAGCCCGATGCGCGCGAGTTGCCGGTGGATGAGCCGGCCGCTGGCCTGCCGCGTGTCGTTGCCCCCGGTGAAGCGCAGCCGCAGCTCCGGTACCGGCACCCCGTTGTGCGCCAGCCGGCCGCCCGCGATCGCGTACCCCGCCTGGGTCAGGATCTTCCGGGCCGCGTCCGCGTCCCCGCTGCCCTGTTCGGGCGCCACCTGCCTGACGACCTCCTGGTACCCGGGCGCGCCGGCCATCAGGTTGTGGCTGTACAGCCGGCGCGCGGCCGGGAAGTACCCGCGCACCGCCTGCGTGATGATCTCGTCGACGTCGACGGCGGTGAAGATGGCCTGGCGCAGCAGGGGATCGGCGAGGGCGGCGCTGCGGACGTTCAGATCCAGGCGCTCCCACACCGGGCCGGCCGCCACCTCGTACTGGACGCCGCTGCCGGCCAGCCCGTGCAGCACGTCGGTCAGGTCCTGGCTGGGTGACGCGGTGAACGCGTTGATCTGCCTGGCCTGCAGCGCGGCCAGCATGCGCGCCTGGTCGGGCAGGAACCGGTACGTGATCCGGTCCAGGCTCGGCTTGTCCGCGCCGTACCAGCGCGGGTTGGGTACCAGGTCGACCTGGCGGTCCCGGTCGTACCCGCTGATCCGGTACGGCCCGCCGCTCCACCTCGGCTGCCCGTACTGGCGGTCGAACGCGGCGCGCAGACCGTCCCGTGTGGACAGATCCAGCCCGGCACCCTCGACGTGCGCCGGGTACAGCGCGTCGAAAAGGCTCTGCCAGTCCGGGTACGGCTCGCGGAAGGTGACCGTGACGGTACGGCCGCCGTCCCCGGCCGCCACCGAGGCGATCTGCTCGTACCCGGCGGTCGACACCGCCGCGCAGGCGGGGCAGTCCCGACCGTTGCGCGTCTTCCACGCGTAGCTGAAGTCGTCCGCCGTGACCGGCGTGCCGTCGTCCCACGTCGCCGCCGGCGCGATCTGGTACACCACGGTCTGCGGCGCGGTCCCGGTCACCGTCGCGGACGCCAGCAGGTCCGGGTTGCGCACCAGGGAGCCGTCCGGTTGCGCGGTGAAGGCGCCCGGCAGCAGGCTGTTCATGATGGTGGTCGCCTCGCTGACCGCGCCGTCCGCGGACGCGACGTTGAAGTTGGGGGGCGCCGCGCGCAGCGCGACCACGAACGTGCCGCCGGCCCGCCGGGCGCCGGCGTTGCAGTCGTCGGGCCGCGCCGCACACCTCGCGAAACGGTCCGGACCCGCTGCGTGACCGCCGACCGCGCCGCATCCCGCGCTCACCAGGAGCAGCACGGCAACCAGCGCGGCGGGACGCATCCGGCCATACTAGTCAGCTCGGCCGAAGGCCGATCCTCCCGTGCGGATCAGACGACCAGCGCGCTCGCCCAGTGGTCCCGGGCACCGGTCACCCCCGGCGGGCAGGCGAACAGTGCCGAGCCGACGTGGTCGATGTACTCGTTGAGCGCGTCGATGCGGCCGAGCTTGCGCTGCAGCGGCACGAACTGCTTGCGCGGGTCCCGCTGGAAGGCGATGAAGAACAGGCCGCGTCCAGTTCGCCGCTCGACGCGGTGATGCCGTCGGTGAACGAGTACCCGCGCCGCAGGATCCGCAGGCCGTCGTTGTTCTCGTGTGCGACGAGCGCCACGTGCGAGTCCGCCGGGATGACCGGCTCGCCGCCGGCGTCCCTGGCCGAGAAGTCCGGCGTGTCGCGCTCCCTGCTCCCCGTCAGCGGCGCACCGGAGTACTTGAACCGGCCGACCACGTTCTGCTGGTCGGCCAGGTAGTCGCGGTCCCACGCTTCGATGCGCATCGTGATGCGGCGGGCCACCAGGTAGCTGCCGCCGCGCATCCACGCCTGGTCGGTCTCGCCGGCGACCCAGACGTGCTGGTTCATCAACGCCTCGTCGCTGCCGTCGATGTTGCGTGTGCCGTCCTTGAATCCCATGAGGTTGCGCGGGGTCTCCTGGTCGGCCCCGTTCGAGGTCGCCTTGCCGAAGCCCAGCTGCGACCAGCGCATCACGACCGTGCCCCGGCCCAGCCGGGCCAGGTTCCGGATCGCGTGGAAGGCGACCAGCGGATCGTCCGAGCACGCCTGGATGACCAGATCCCCGTTGCTGCGACTGGCGTCGAGGCGCTCCGGTGGCAGCCGCGGGAGGTCGGCGAGCGCGGCCGGCCGCCGGTCCGCGAGCCCGAACCGGTCGTCGAACAGCGACGGCCCGACCCCGAACGTGACGGTGAGGTGGGCCGGGGACGCGCCATAGGCCTCGCCGGTGTCCGCCGGTGGCGCGGCGGGCGTGGTGTTGTCCCCGGGTACCGGCCTGCCCTCGGTCATCGCCGCGGCCGCCGCGGTCCAGGTGCGCAGCAGCTCGCGCAGGGCGGCCCGGTTCTGCGCGACGCTGCCGGTCACGGTGAGGTCGTAGGCGGCGAAGGCCAGCCTGGCGGGCGCCGGCGTGGCGATGCCGGCCTGGTGCCGGCCGAAGAAGGCCACCCGGTCGGCCCGGGCCGCGGTCGGGTCGCCGCCCGACTTCGCTTCACAAGCGGCGAGGGTACCGGCGGCGAGCGCCGCTCCGCCGAAGGTGAACAACCCCCGCCGGGTACTCCGTAGCCGCGTCATGCCGCCACCTTCGCCGCCACCTGGGACAGCGGCTCGGCCAGCGCGTCCACCTTCTGGGTGAGCACCCGCCGGTGCGCTTCGTCCACAGTGGAGTAGTCCACGTCCGTGCCGTACCCGGCGAGCGCGGCCCGTACGTCCGCGAACTTCTGCGTAACCGTACCCGCGAGGTCGGCGTCCACCACGCGTAGCGCCGGTACCAGAAGGTCGAACGCCCTCCTCGCACCGTCCACATTGGCCCGGAAGTCGGACAGGTCGGTGTGGCTGTACCGGTCCTCCTCCCCGGTTATCTTGTGCGCGGCCACCTCGTTCAGCAGTTCCGTAGCCCCGTTGGCCAGCTGGGCCGGTTGGTACGCGGCGGTCCCGACCAGCCCGCGCAGCTTGGCCACGTCGGCGTCCAGCTTGTCGGCCACCGGCCGCATGCCGGCGCTGGACCTGTCCTGCCACAGCGCCTTCTCGATCCGGTGGAAGCCGGTCCACTGGCCCGGATCGTCCACATTGTCCACTCGGGCGTCGATCTGCGGGTCGAGATCCCCGAAGCTCTCCGCGACCGGCTCGATCTCCTCGTAGTAGTAGCGAGCCTTCGCGTACAACGGCTTGGCCCGGCTCAGGTCCCCCGCCCGTACCGCGTCGGTGAACTGCTTCGTGGCCGGCACCAGCTTCGCCACCTCGCCGATGACGTACCGCTGGTACCCGGCGACCGCCTGGTCGAGGGCCGCGGTCACGGCCGGGTCCCGCGACGCCGCGGAAGCGGTACCGGTGACCGTGAAGTCCCAGCTGTCCTTCTCGGCGTTCGGGCAGACCATCGCGTACGTGCCGGGCTTGAGGTCGAGCGTGAAAGAGCCGGACAGGCCGGGTGCCACGTTCTCCTTCTCTCCGAGGATCGTGTCACCCTGCTTGAGCTCCGCCTCGGTCACCGCGCTCGCGTCCTTGTTGCTGATCCGGAAGACGACGGCGCCGGCCGGCGCCGTGGCCGGATCGGGCGCACAGCCCGCGTCCGTGATCTCGACCGCGATCGTGGTGGCGCCGTTCCCGTTCGACTGGCTCCCGGCCTTGTCCTTGGCACATCCCGCGCCCGCCATGCCGATGAGGACCAGCGTGGCTCCGGTGCGCAGCAGAGCTGTCGATCGTGTGGGCATGCTGAAGCGCTCCTTCGCGCGGAGTTGGCGTGTCCCGGGTGATGGATCAGGCGGCGGCGGACGCAGGTACCTGCTCGACGGCGCGGGACGGCTTCCCGCGGCCACGGCGGGGCCAGCCGACGTAGGCCAGCATCGGCACCGCGTAGAGCAGGTAGGCGATCGTCTCGATCACGGTCGGCCGGGGCTGCAGCCCGAGCACGCCGGTCAGCAGCGAGGCGGTGACGGTACCCGGGCGCACCAGCCAGCTCAGGTTGACGGCCTCGGCCTGGCCGAGGTTGAGCCAGCCGGCCTCGTGCGCGGTGTGCGTCACGGTCATCGCGAGCCCCGCCGCCACGAGCACCAGGACCAGCCCGGTGATCTTGAAGAACCGGCCCAGGTTGAGCCGGAGCCCGCCCCGGTAGATGCCGAACCCGATGACGATCGCGATCGCGATGCCCAGGAACGCGCCGGTGGCGCCCAGCCCGGCGCTCGTACTGTTCTGGATCACGGATACCAGGAAGACCGAGGTCTCGAAGCCCTCCCGCAGCACCGCGAGGAAGGCCATGACCACCAGCGCGCGGGCCGAGCCGGTGGCCAGCGCGTCCGCCGCCGCGCCCTCCAGGTCCTTCTTCATGCCCCGGGCGTGCCGGGTCATCCACACGATCATGAAAGTGACCATGACGACGGCGAGCGCGCCGATCACGGTCTCCAGGCCCTCCTGAGCCTGCTGCGGCAGCTCGCGCGAGAGGGTCACGAGCCCGATCCCGATGGCCAGGCACAGCGCGACCGCGGCGGCGACCCCGATCCACATCTGGCGCAGCGCGTCGCGGCGGCCGGCCTTGCCCACGAACGCGGCGACGATACCGACGATGAGAGACGCCTCGACGCCCTCCCGCAGTCCGATCACGAGAGTCGGAATCATCCCGAACGCTCCTTCCCGGCGACCCTCCCCAACGCAGGTTAGGCTAACCTAAGCCCTTCTACTTAGGCAAGGCGACCCTAACAAGAAGGCCGCCCTCCCGCACGGGGAGAGCGGCCTTTGCGGCGCCGTGTTTCAGTAGCGGTAGTGGTCCGACTTGTACGGACCCTCGACCGGTACGCCGAGGTAGGCGGCCTGGTCCTTGGACAACTCGGTGAGCTTGACGCCCAGCGCGCCCAGGTGCAGCCGGGCCACCTTCTCGTCCAGGTGCTTGGGCAGCCGGTACACCCCCAGCGGGTACTGCCCGGTCTTGGTGAACAACTCGATCTGCGCGATCACCTGATTGCTGAACGAGTTGGACATCACGAAGCTCGGATGCCCGGTGGCGTTGCCCAGATTCAGCAGCCGACCCTCGGACAGCACAATGATCGCGTGACCGTCCGCGAACACCCACTCGTCCACCTGCGGCTTGACGGTGACCCGCTGGATCCCCGGCAACCGGCCCAGCCCGGCCATGTCGATCTCGTTGTCGAAGTGACCGATGTTACCCACGATCGCCTGGTGCTTCATCCGCGACATCTGCTCCGCGGTGATCACGTTCTTACAGCCGGTCGCACTCACGAAGATGTCCGCGACACCCACCACGTCATCCACAGTCGACACCTGATACCCGTCCATCGCGGCCTGCAACGCGCAGATCGGATCCACCTCGGTCACGATCACCCGGGCACCCTGACCGCGCAGCGACTCCGCGCACCCCTTGCCCACGTCCCCGTACCCGCACACCACCGCCACCTTGCCGCCGATCAACACGTCGGTGGCCCGGTTGATGCCGTCGATGAGCGAGTGCCGGCAACCATACCGGTTGTCGAACTTCGACTTGGTCACCGAGTCGTTCACATTGATCGCCGGGAACAACAGACTCCCGCTGGCGAGCATCTCGTACAGCCGGTGCACACCCGTAGTGGTCTCCTCGGTGACCCCCTTGACCGCGGCCGACACCCGACCCCACCGCCGCGGATCATCCACGAGCGAACGGCGCAACACCTCCAGAATGACCGCGTACTCCTCGCTGTCCTCCGACGTGGTGGCCGGCACCGCACCGGCCCGCTCGAACTCCGCACCCTTGTGCACCAGCAGGGTGGCGTCACCACCGTCGTCGAGAATCATGTTGGGGCCGCCGCCGTCAGGCCACAACAACACCTGCTCGGTACACCACCAGTACTCCGGCAGACTCTCCCCCTTCCACGCGTACACCGGCACCCCCGAGGGAGCCTCCGGAGTCCCTCGCGGACCAACCGCGACGGCCGCGGCGGCGTGGTCCTGCGTCGAGAAGATGTTGCAGCTGGCCCAGCGCACCCGCGCACCCAACGCCACCAGCGTCTCGATCAACACCGCGGTCTGGATCGTCATGTGCAGCGACCCGGTGATCCGGGCACCACCCAACGGCTGGCTGCCCGCATACTCCTCACGAAGCGCCATCAGGCCCGGCATCTCGTGCTCGGCAAGCTGGATCTCCTTGCGCCCGAAGGCCGCCA
>JBBWZQ010000013.1:0-10582 GCA_039649115.1 Micromonosporaceae bacterium
GTGTGGGGACCCACGTACCAGGACGAAACCCAGTACCTGCGCCAGTACATGGCCCAACTGCGCCGCAAGCTCGAAGACGACCCGGCCCGACCCAGGCACCTGCTCACCGAACCCGGCATGGGCTACCGCTTGCGCCCCTGACACCGCACGGGCCGGTAGGGTGTCGGTGGGAGCGCCGGGAAGCCTGGTCGGCAACGGGTTGCCGTGTCGGAGAGGTCTCGTCGGGTGCGCGCTATCGAAGTCGTCCTGCTGCTGGTGGTCCTGGCCACCGCGGTGGCCACCTCCGCGCGGCGGCTGCGGGTACCGGCACCGTCGCTGCTCGTACTGGCCGGCCTGCTGGTCGCCTTCGTGCCCGGGGTACCCACGATCCAGGTCGCGCCGGACGTGGTCAGCGTGGTCGTCCTGCCGCCCCTGCTGTACGCCGCCGGGCAGGACCTGTCCTGGCGCGAGCTGCGCCCGATCTGGCGCCCGGTGACCGTGCTGGCCGTGGGGCTGGTGATCGCGTCGGCCGCCGCGGTCAGCCTGGTCGCCTCCGTCGTCACGCCGCTGCCGGCGTCCATGGCCTTCGTGCTGGGCGCCGTGCTGGCCAGCACCGACCCGGTCGCGGTCACCGCGCTCGGCCGCCGGCTCGCCCTGCCCGCCCGGCTGCAGGCCCTGATCCAGGCCGAAAGCCTGTTCAACGACGCGACCAGCCTTGTTCTCGTCCGGGTGGCCGTGGCCGCCGCGATCGCGGGTGGCACGGTGTCCTGGAGTCACGGCCTGGCCCAGTTCCTGCTGCTGGCCGGCGGCGGAGCGCTGGGCGGCGCGGCCATCGCCGGCGGCGTCGCGCTGATCCGGCGGCGTACCGAGGACCCGGTGCTGGAGACCGTGATCGCCCTGGTCACCCCGTACGCCTGCTACGTCGGTGCCGAGGCGCTGCACGTCTCCGGGATCACCGCCGTCGTGGTGGCCAGCGTCATCCTCGCCGGCCAGGTCACCCGGCTGAGCAACGCCGAGATCCGGCTGCAGGTCCACGCCGTGTACGACACGGTGGTGTTCCTGCTGGAAAGCGTGGTGTTCAGCCTGATCGGGCTGCAACTTCCCGCGCTCATCCGCGCCGCCGGCCGGCACGAGTGGACCTGGATACCGCAGGCGGCGGCGATCACGGCCACCCTGCTCGCGGTACGGGCCGTCTGGGTGTTCCCGCTGTGGCTGGCGGTACCCACCCGCCGCGGTCGCCCGTCCTGGAAGGTACCTGCCGTGGTGTCCTGGGCCGGTGCCCGTGGCGTCCTGCCCCTGGCCGCGGCCCTGTCCATCCCCCTGACCGCCGGAGACGGCGCCGGATCGACCGCGCGCAACCTGGTCCTGCTGCTGACCACCGCCGTCATCGTCACCACGCTCGTCGTCCAGGGCTTCACGCTCGGGCCGCTGGTCCGCCGTTCCGGCATCGCCGTGCCCGCCGACCACACGCACACCGAGGCGGGCATCGCCCGGGCCGCCATGTCCCGGGCCGCCCTGCGCCACCTCGACGAGGTGGCGAGCCTGGACGCGGCGCCCGAGGTGGTGGTCGCCCAGTTGCGGCAGATCGTGCGCTCACGCCGG
Organism: Micromonosporaceae bacterium; assembly: GCA_039649115.1. Taxonomy (GTDB): domain Bacteria; phylum Actinomycetota; class Actinomycetes; order Mycobacteriales; family Micromonosporaceae; genus DATEJJ01. Next base: position 1,582 of record JBBWZQ010000013.1, read on the forward strand.
GGCGGCGCCACCGGGGACGCCGCCGAACCCACGCTGCGCCAACTGCGCCGCGACCTGATCGCCGTCGAAGCCGCGGAACTTACCCGGCTGTACGAGGACGGGACCATCGGCGCGGACACCCGACGCCACCTGCAGCGCCGCCTCGACCTGGAGGAAACAAGCCTCGGATAGTATTGACATCGATCCATGGGGTTCCTAACTTGGCAGGCAAGCGCTTTCTTGGCCTCGGTGAGAGGCGCCGTCAGGGCTTCCGGGTCCGCCACGGGTCGCGTTCCGCGCAGCGGGGCGCCCCGCCGCCCCGGGGCCGCCAGCCTGTCCCCGCGTCCACCCACACCCCGAGCACTGGACGGTTACCGAATGAAACGTATCAAGCCTCCGCCGGGCACTCCACGTCGACCGGCCTGGCGGGACCGCCGGACCGTCGCGGCCATCGTGGCCGTGACCGCCACCGTCTCGGCGGCGGGCGTGGTCGGTGTGGTCCGCGCGATGGCTGCCGAGGCACCGGCCTCCGCCGCACCGGTCGCGGCGGCACCGGTCGCGGCGGCACCGGTCTCGGCGGCTCTGGGCACGACCGAGCGGCTGGACCGGGGTCTGATCAGCATCCGCAACGCCAAGGGAAACTTCGTGTCCTGGCGGCTGCTGCGGTCGGACCCGGCCGGTACCGCCTTCAACGTGTACCGGGGCTCGACGAAGGTGAACGCCGCGCCGATCACGACGGCGACCAGCTACCTGGACGCGGGCGCGCCGGCGGACGCCAGCTACACGGTGCGTGAGGTGACCAACGGCGTCGAGGCCCTGGCCGCGCTCGCGGCGCCGGTGACGCCGTTCGCGACCAGCATGGACGTGCCGATCCAGCCGCCGGCCGGCGGGACCACACCGGACGGGGTGTCCTACACGTACGTCGCGAACGACGCGAGCGTGGGTGACCTGGACGGCGACGGGCAGTACGAGATCGTGCTGAAGTGGGACCCGACCAATGCCAAGGACAACTCCCAGTCCGGGTACACCGGCAACGTCTTCATCGACGCGTACAAGCTGAACGGCACCCGGCTGTGGCGGATCAACCTCGGTCGCAACATCCGGGCCGGTGCGCACTACACGCAGTTCCAGGTCTTCGACTACAACGGGGACGGCAGGGCCGAGGTGGCCATGAAGACCGCCGACGGCACGGTGGACGGCACCGGGAAGGTGATCGGCTCGTCCGCGGCGGACTTCCGCAACTCCGCCGGCTACATCCTCGCCGGACCCGAGTACCTGACCATGTTCAACGGGCAGACCGGTGCGGCGATGTCCACGGTGAACTACGACCCGCCGCGGGGCACGGTGTCGAGCTGGGGTGACTCGTACGGCAACCGGGTGGACCGGTTCCTGGCCGGCACGGCATACCTGGACGGGTCGACGCCCAGCTTGATCATGGCGCGCGGCTACTACACCCGTACCGTCATCGCGGCGTGGGACTTCCGCAACGGATCGTTGACCAGGCGGTGGACGTTCGACTCGCGCGCCACCCCCGGTGCGGGCGGTGCGGGCGGCGCGTACGAAGCCGAGGGCAACCACCAGCTGGCCATCGCCGACGTGGACCGGGACGGCCGGGACGAGATCGTGTACGGGTCGATGGCCGTGGACGACAACGGCACCCCGCTGTGGGCGACGCGGCTGTTCCACGGCGACGCGCTGCACGTGCTGAAGGATCCGAGCATGTCGGACCTGCTCGTGTTCAAACCGCACGAGCACACCGACCAGCCGGCGACCTCGCTGGTGAATGCCCGTACCGGTGCGGTCGTGGTGCGGCAGGCCTCCTGCGGCTGCGACAACGGTCGCGGTGCGGCGGACGACATCTACGCCGGCAACCCGGGGCTGGAGTTCTGGTCGGCCGCGGTCGGCGGCCTGTACAACGTGCGGGGCGCGCAGGTAGCCAGCCGCAAGCCCGGGTCCACCAACTTCGTGGTCTGGTGGGACGGCGACGCCACCCGGGAACTGCTCGACGGGACGCACATCGACAAGTACGGCACCAGCGGCGACACCCGCCTGCTCACCGCCAGCGGCGTGCACTCCAACAACGGCACCAAGTCCACACCGTCGCTGTCCGCGGACATCCTCGGCGACTGGCGTGAGGAGGTCATCTGGCCGACCACCGACAACCGTGCCCTGCGCATCTACTCGACGACCGACTCCACCTCGATATCCCGGCCCTCGCTGATGCAGGACCGGATGTACCGGGAGGCCGTGGCCTGGCAGAACACCGCCTACAACCAGCCACCGCACCCCAGCTTCTCGATCGGCTGAGCGAACGGCGGGAGGGGGCGGTGCACCTGCGGCGCCCCCTCCGCGTCAGCTGAGGATGCCGGCCAGAGCGGCGGCGAAGGCCAGGTAGAACAGGGCCGCCATCGACAGGGTTCTGGGGTTGAGCCGCCCGGCCCGGGCCACGAGGAGCAGGTAGCCGATCGCGGCCATGGTGACCAGCCCGGCGGTCAGCAGCGTGGCGTCGAACCGCCACGGGGTGAACAGCAGCCCGAGACCCGAGGGCACGGTGGCCTGGATCATCATCGCGCCCGAGACGTTGGCCAGTGCCAGGGGTGTCTTGCCCTGGCGTACCCAGATGACGGCGTTCATGATCTCGGGCAGTTCGGTGGCGATCGGGGACAGCAGCAGCGCGGTGGCCGCCGCCGGCAGGCCGAGCATCGGCCCGACCGCGTCGAGCTGGCGTACGAACAGCTGCGACGCGGCGAAGATCACCGCCAGGGTGACGATCGTCTGGACGAGTACCGCCCAGGTCGACGGCCTGGCCCGGTGGCGTTGCAGCAGCAGCGGCGCGAGTTCCCCGGCGTCGCCGCGGTCCCCGTCGCGGCGCAGCTCCCGCCAGAAGTACACGCCGTAGGCGGCGAAGAACGCGAGCCCGAGCCACGGCTTGACCGCGAACGCGACCAGGCCGAGGGCGACCTTGACGATGAAGATGACGAGGAACCAGGTCTGGTCCCGGGCCAGCTTCCGCTCGTCACCCAGGCCCTGGTCCTCTGGCGCCGGCCCGGGGGCGGGACCGACACCGCCGGCGGGCACCGCCACGCCGGCGCGGTCGCGGGTGCGGCGGCGGGCCAGCAGCATCGCGCCGGTGACCCCGTAGGCGATCGTGGCCAACACCAGCGGGCCGCCCATCGCCGCACCCACCCCGATGTCCTTGCTGGCAGGTCCGGAACCGAACACGACGGCGACGAAGGTGACCACGCTTTCCGGCAGCGCCGTGCCGAACGCGGCGAGGATGGTACCCACGGCGAGAGTGCCGACATTGAGCCGGTGGCCCAGCCACTCCACGGCGTTGACGAACCACTCGCACGACAGGTAGATCAGGGCCGCGCAGACGATCAGCAACAGGACATGCCACATGGCTCAGGCGTTCCCTTCCTACGCCGCGCGTAGGAGCCGCATCCGGAAATCCCGAGACCTCGACCCCCACGGCGACACACGTCACCAACGGTCGAAGGTCTCGTCCACCCCGCCAGGGGCCCGGCCACCGGGAACCACCAGGGTTCCAGCATGTCGATGACCGGTGAGAGGGACTACTCCCCTTCGGCGGCGATCATACCCGATCCGAGCCGACCGGGCTTCGACCGTTCCGCGCCCGTGGTCCGGGCCCGCGAGGACCGGGGTGATGCCACCGGGGGCACGGCCCGGCCCCTCGCCGACCTCCTGCCGCAGGGGACGACTGGTCGAGGTGGCGGACAGTTACACACTCATCCCGCTGGACCAGCCGGCAAGGCTCGCCGAGGTCATCCGGCCCGCTTGCCGGATGGCTATATACCCAGTATCATCCTTGGCATGATACGTGAATACGTGGCGTCATGAGCGTCCGGCACGCCCTGCTGGCCCTGTTGACCGAGGGACCCAAATACGGCTTGCAGTTGCGCGAGGAGTTCGTGGCCAGGACCGGCGAGGTCTGGCCGTTGAACGTGGGTCAGGTCTACACGACGCTGCAGCGGCTCGAGCGTGACGGGCTGGTCGAGTCGGACGACACGGCGGACGCCGGTCCGCAGAAGGGGTTCAGGATCACTCCCGAGGGCGAGCACGAGCTGGCCGGCTGGCTGCGCACGCCGCCGGACCTGACCTCGCCTCCCCGGGACGAGCTGGTGATCAAGGTACTGGTCGCCCTCCGGGTGCCCGGCATCGACGTGCACGAGGTGATCCAGGTACACCGCCGGTACGTGGTCGAGTTGATGCAGCAGTGGACGCGCCTGAAGGATGACGAAGCCGAATTCGACCTGGGTTTGGCGCTCGTGGTCGACGCCGAGCTGTTCCGGCTGGACTCGGTCATCCGGTGGCTGGACGCCGCGGACGGGCGCCTCAAGCGGGCCGCGGCCGAGCCGGCCGCGCCTGTTCCCGCGCTGATGCCGAGACTGCGACGCAGAGTGGGGGTACGGCGATGAGCGATCACGTGTTGGAGCTGCGGCGGGTGTCGAAGGTTTACGGCACCGGGCCGACCGAGGTGCAGGCGCTGCGCGGTGTCGACCTCTCGGTCGAGGCCGGCGCGATGGTGGCGGTCATGGGTCCGAGCGGATCGGGCAAGAGCAGCCTGCTGACCATCGCCGGCAGCCTGGAGGATCCGACCAGCGGAGAGGTGCTGGTGGGCGGCGCCGCGGTGTCGGGGATGTCGCGCAACGAGCGGGCCCGGCTGCGGCGGCGTTACATCGGTTACGTGTTCCAGGATTTCAACCTGCTGCCCGGGTTGACCGCGGCGGAGAATGTCGCGCTTCCGCTGGAGCTGGACGGGGTGGCGGCGAGGAAGGCCAGGACCGCCGGGATGGCCGCCCTCGACGGGCTCGGCCTGGCCGATCGGGCGGACCGGTTTCCGGACGAGCTCTCCGGTGGCGAGCGGCAGCGGGTGGCGATCGCCCGCGCGGTGGTGGGGCAGCGCCGCCTGCTGCTGGCCGACGAGCCCTCGGGCGCGCTGGACTCGGTCAACGGGGAGGCCGTGATGCGCCTGATGCACGCCGCGTGCAAGCGGGGGGTGGCCGCCGTCGTGGTGACCCATGACGCGCAGTTGGCGTCGTGGGCCGACCGGGTGGTGTTCCTGCGCGACGGGCGCGTGGCCGATCAGACCATGCCACCGCCCGGACCCGAGTCACTGCTGGCGTCGGGACCGGGCCAATGACCGCGGAGCTGCTCGAACGACCGGCGGAGCCGACCGCGGTCAACGGCGGTGCGCCGGCCCGGCGCGCCGTGGTGCGCTGGGCGTGGCGGCTGTTCCGCCGCGAGTGGCGCCAGCAACTTCTGGTACTGGCGCTGCTCACCGTCGCGGTCGCGGCAACGATCCTCGGCGCCGCGGTCGGCACCAACACGCCGCCACCGGCCAACGCGGGATACGGCAACGCCGACCACCTCGTCACCCTGCCCGGCTCCGATCCGCACCTGGCCGCCGACATCGCCGCGATGAAACAGAGCTTCGGCACCGTGGACGTCATCGAGAACCAGGCGATCGCCACCGGCTTGGTGCAGGGGGCTCAACTGCGGGCCCAGGACCCGAACGGCCGGTTCGGCGGACCGATGCTCGCCCTCGTCTCGGGGCGCTACCCGGTGAGTCCGGACGAGGTCGCCATGACCAAGGAGTTGGCGTCCACGTTCAACCTCCGGGTCGGTGCGGTGTGGCGTGAGTCCGGCCACGCCTTGCGGGTCGTCGGCCTGGTCGAGAACCCGCAGAACCTGCTCGACGACTTCGCGCTCGTACCGCCGGGGCAGGTCGCGTCGCCGACCCAGGTGACGGTGCTGTTCAACGCGACGCCGGAGCGCGCCGCGAGCGGCCTGCCGAGCGGCGTGTCGGCACAGACCCCGGCAGCGTCGCAGGGGATCGATCCGGCGATCATCGTGTTCGTCCTCACGATCTTCGGGCTGATCTTCGTCGGTCTCGTGTCCGTCGCCGGGTTCTCGGTACTGGCCCAGCGCCGGCTCCGGGCGCTGGGCATGCTGTCCTCGCTCGGCGCGACGTATCGCAACGTGCGCCTCGTCATGGTCGCCAACGGTGCCGTCGTCGGCGTCGTGGCCACCCTGATCGGCACCGTCCTCGGCTTCGCGGCCTGGATCGCGTACGCCCCGAACCTGCAACGCAGCGCCCACCACCGGGTGGCCTGGACCCACCTGCCGTGGTGGCTGGTCGCGGCGACGATGGTCCTCGCGGTCGTCACCTCGATCCTCGCCGCCCGCCGGCCGGCGCGCACCGCGGCCCGGCTCCCGGTTGTGGCGGCCCTGTCCGGGCGGCCCGCGGTGCCGAAGCCGAGGCACCGCACCGCCGTACCCGGAATGGCGCTTCTCGTGATCGGTCTCGCCCTGCTCGCGTTCTCCGGCGGCTGGGGCTCGAGCAATGGACGGGAAGCCCTGTTCCAGGTCGGTGGCCTGCTCGCCGTCGCGATCGGGCTCCTGCTGCTGGCCTCCGTGTGCGTCACGCTGCTGGGGGTGCTCGCCCGGCGGGCGCCGGTCGCGGTGCGGCTCGCGCTACGCGATCTCGCGCGCTACCGGGCACGCTCCGGCGCGGCACTCGCGGCGATCAGCCTGGCCGTGCTCATCGCCATGGTCATCTGTCTGCTGGCCACCGGCCGCTACGCCGATCCGGTCGACTACTTCGGGCCCAACCTCCCGGCCAACCAGCTCGTCGTCTACGCACCGGGTACCGGCCCGGGCAGCCACGGCCCGGACTCCGGTGCGGCCGGTGCTCCGCGGAGCCCGGCCGGACTGCAGGCGGTCGCGAACAGCATCGCCTCGTCGCTCGACAGCCACGACGTCCTTGGCCTCGACTCGACCGGTGCAATGCTGGGGCAGGTGGCCAGTGCGACGGTGGGGGGAGTGGTCGGCCAGGCGGTGCGGGTGTATCCCGGCACGGTCTACGTCGCCACCCCGGAATTGTTGCGACACTACGGGATCGATCCAGGCGCCATCGACCCCACCGCCCTGCTCGTCACGTCGCGCGCAGGCCTTGCGGGCACCGGCAGTCTGGAACTGTTCACCTCCGAAGGCCCCGTCGACGGCTGCGCCGCCGGTCGCTGCGCCGCGCACCCGAAGATCCAGACGCTCGGCGGCCTCCCGACCGACACCTCGGACCCCAACCTGCTCGTCACCAGCCATGCCGTGGACACGCTCAAGCTGTCGGTCACCCGCGTGGCGTGGCTGATCCAGACGCCGCAGCCGCTCAGCGCCGCGCAGATCAACACCGCCCGGCAGGCGGCATCGGCCGAGGGCATGACGATCGAAACGAAGAACCAGGACCCGTCGCTGGCGCAGCTTCGCAACTACGCCACCGCCGCGGGCATCCTCCTCGCCCTGGCGGTACTCGCCATGACGGTTGGCCTCATCCGCAGTGAGACCGCGGGCGATCTGCAGACCCTCACCGCCACCGGGGCGAGCGGCAGCACCCGTCGCAACGTCACGGCCGCCACCGCCGGCGCCCTCGGCCTGTTCGGCGCGCTGCTCGGCACCGCTGTCGCGTACCTCACCGCGATCGCCTTTTTCCGGAGCCAGCTCAGCGAACGGATGAGCGAGGTGCCGATCCTCGACATCACGCTCATCGTCGTCGGCCTCCCCGTCATCGCCACGATCGGCAGCTGGCTGGTCGCCGGACGCGAACCGCGCGTGATCGCCCACCGGCCGATCGAATAGTCGCCGGCGTACGAGCGAGTGAGCCCTGCTGGCAGGATGGGTGCGTGGATCTGGAGTCAGGCGCCGGGCTGCTGCACCGGCTGACGTCGTACGTGCCGGACCGGGCGTGGGACGTGCCGGTCGACGACCCGCGAGTGCGCCACGACCTCGTCCCGAACGACCCGGCCACCGTGCCGCCGCCCATGAAGGCCTACCGCGACCTGCCCGTGGTGGCGCTGCCCCGCGACCTGCCGGATCCGGGGGTACCCGCGACCGTGGCGCTGGCCGGGCAGCGTGTCGCGGCGCAGCCGCTGGACGCCGGGCAACTGGGCCGGGTGCTCTTCCTGGGCGCCGGAGTCGTACGCGTCACCGAGCGCGAAGGTGGGCGGATCCTGTTCCGCGCGAGCGGCTCAGCCGGGGCGCGCTTCCCGCTCGAGGTCTACGCCAGCACGCGTGGCGTCGCCGGAGTACCGGACGGGGTCCACTGGTACGACGCGCTGGAGCACGCCCTGGTGCAGGTCGGGCCCGCGGCCGCCGGCAGCGCGACGACGCTGGTCGTGACAGGTGTGCCGTGGCGCACGGGCTGGCGCTACAGCGAGCGCGGCTGGCGGCACCTGTACTGGGACGCGGGGACGTTGCTGTCCCAGTTGTCCGCGGCGGCCGCGAGCGCCGGGCTGGCGCCTCGGCTGCGCAGCCTGTTCCCGGACGCGCAGCTGCGCGAGTTGGTCGGCGCCGACGGCGTGCACGAGTACCCGATGGTCCTGCTGTCGCTGGGCGACGGCGACCCGGCGGTCGTCCCCGCTGGTCCGGCCGCAGTGGGTGAGCTGCCGCCGGTCGAGCTGCCCCTGTGCACCGCCGCGCAGCGCGCCGGCGAGCGCGATGAGCTCGGGGCCTGGTGGCCGGAAGGGCCCGCGCTGCAGGACGTCCCCGCGTCGAAGTCGGTGGACGAGGTCATCGGGCGCCGCGGCTCGCAGCGCCTGATGGACCCCGACCGCACCCTGCCGCGCGCGCTGCTGGAGTGGCCCGTGCGGGCGGCGCTGCGCGGCGTGCGGGTGCCGCACTGGGTCGTCGTCCACGGCGTCGACGGGGTCGGGCCGGGCGTCTACCGGTGGCCGGACCTCCAGGCGGTCCGCACCGGCAATCTGCGCGAGGAGCTGCTGCACGTCTGCCTCGGCCAGGGCCTCGCCAGCGACGCGGCGTACGTCGTCGTCGGGGCGGCGCCGCTGGCCGGCCTCGACGACCGCGGCTACCGCGACGCGCAGCTGGCGGCCGGCCTGGTGGAGGGGCGGCTGCACCTCGCCGCGTATGCCCTGGGCGCCAGCGCCTCCGGCATGACCTTCCTCGACTCGGAGGTGCCCGCGCTGCTCGGCGAGCCGGACGGCCTCGC
>JBBWZQ010000120.1:0-66262 GCA_039649115.1 Micromonosporaceae bacterium
CGAACACCTGGACGAGCGTCTACACCACCACAACCGGCACCGGCGGCACCCAGACGCTGGCCGTGTCCGGCACCGGCCGCTACATCCGGGTGTACGGCACCGCCCGGGCCACCGCGTACGGCTACTCGCTGTGGGAGTTCGTCGTGCACACCACCGGCGGCGCGACCACCTCCCCGAGCCCCACCCCGAGCCCGACGCCGAGCGACACGACGTTCTGGGGTGACACGACCACCATCCCCGCCGCCCAGAACGTGCTCATGGTCAAGATCCTGAACCGGACAAACGGCCACTACCCCGACAGCCAGGTGTACTGGAGCTTCAACGGGCAGACGCACTCCATCGCCGAGCAGCCGTACCTCGACATGCCGGTCAACTCCGCCGGCCGGATGTACTTCTACCTCGGCTCACCGACCAGCCAGTACTACGACTTCATCGAGTTCACCATCGGCGCTGCGGTGTTCAACGGCAACACCACCCGGGTCGACGCGTTCGGTGTCAAGCTGGCGATGCGCCTGCACGCCCACGACGGGTACGACGTGTCGGTGGGCGAGGACCTCACCACCTTCCAGGAGGACCGCGCGGTCACCTTCCAGAAGTTCGTCAACGAGGTACCGCAGGAGTTCAAGGTGCTGGCCCAGTCGCAGGCGCCGTTCCGCATCATCGCGCCGGGCAGCGACCCCACCTTCCGGGCCGGCGGAGTGAACGCGAACTACTTCACCAGCTACGCCCAGTCCAGCGTCGGCATCAACGCGCCGACCTCCGACATCTTCGGCTGTGCCGGCGTGCTGGCCGCCGACCCGGGCAACTGCGCGGCGCTCAACCGGCACGTCGCGCACCTGCCGCAGTCGCAGTGGTCGACGCCGAGCCTGTACTACCAGGCGGCGCCGGCGAACTACTACGCCAAGTTCTGGCACGACCACGCCATCAACCATCTCGCCTACGGCTTCCCCTACGACGACTACGCCGGGCAGTCCTCGTTCATCTCGCACGGCAACCCCCAGTGGCTGGAGGTCGCCGTCGGCTGGTGACCCCCGCCTGCCGACAAACGAGAAGCTCCCCGCCGGAATCCGGCGGGGAGCTGCCTCATCTGTTGCTAGGACCAGCCCTGCAGGCCGGCACCGTAGGGGTACAGCGGATTTCCGTACGTCGTCGGTACCGTCTGGCCCGCGTCGATCCGCGCCCTGATGTCGGCGCGTTCGGCGGCGGTGGCACCGAGGTCGTACGGCAGGTCCCAGTTCTCCACGGCGTTCGACAGGGTGTCCGTGCCGCCCGGTACCAGTACCTGGTCCAGGCTGCGCGGCAGTTGCCAGGGCAGCTTGCCCCGCGGCGTGTAGTCGCCGAAGAGCAGGCTGGCCGCTGCCGGACCCATCTCCTCACCGCCGCGGTAGGTGGCCACGAGGGCGTTGGCGAGACCGTTCCAGTCGGTGATGACGTACGGCCGCGGCAGGACCAGCAGGACCACCACCGGAATGCCCTGGTTCTTGAAGTTCTGGATGATGGCGACCTGATCCGGTGGCAGGTACGGCTGGGTGTTCGCCCAGTTGGTGGCGTGGGTGTAGGACGCCTCCCCGACCGCCACGACGGCCAGCTTGGGCGACGGCCCGGTGTCCTGGTAGACGTTCACCCCGGCGGTGGCCGCCCGTGCCTTGATGGCGTCGAGGATGTCCAGGGAGCCGTACTCCGAATGGAAGTAGCTGGTCCAGATGCAGCAGGCGTTGGCGTCGGCGGCGCGCGGACCCGCCACCACGATGTTGTCGCCCGGGTTGAGTTTGAGCGGCAGGACGCCGTCGTTCTTGAGCAGCGTCATGGCTTCGCGGGAGGCCTGGTTGGCCAGCGCCGCGTAGGCCGGCTTGTGGAACCGGTACGGTCCGTTCACCGGGTCGCCGTACGGGTTCTCGAACACGCCCAGCTTGAACTTGAGGGTGAGGATCCGGCGGACCGCGTCGTCCATCCGGCTGGTCGGCACGCCGGCGATGAAGGTGGCGAGCGGGTTGGTGGCGTCACCGGGGTTGGCCCCGCCCATCACGTCGGAGCCGGCGTTGGCCGCGCTGACCCAGGCGCTCGACGGCAGCCAGTCGGTGGTGATGAGGCCGGTGTAGCCGAGGTTCTGCCGCAGGTACGCCAGAATCTTGGCACTGTTGCCCGCGCCCGGTCCACCCGGATCGAGGTACGAGCTGCCGGCGTAGCCCGGCATGATGTTGACCGCACCGGCCTCCATGGCCGCCCGCCACGGGATCATGTGGTACTTGATGGTCACCGCGTCGTAGGTGATGCCCGCCTCGCCGCCGGCGCCCTCGCCGGGCCAGTGCTTGACGGTCGCCAGGACGGATCCGGGGTTCAGCTCCGGCCCGCCCTGCAGGCCGGCCACCAGCGCCCGCACCTGGGCGGCGGCCACGTCGGCGTTCTCGCCGTTGCCCTCCTGGATGCGCGGGTAGATCACCTTGGTGCCGACCTCCGCGAGGGGCCCGAGGACGCTCCGCGTGCCGACCTCCAGCTGTTCGCGCCGCTGCATGTCACCCAGCTTGTAGTCCAGCGGATAGTCCCGGCCGGCGGCCAGCCCGCTCTGGGTGGGGTAGGTGGTCTGGTACCCGTGGATGGTGTCGCCCGCCGAGATGAACGGGATGCCCAACCGCGTGCTGGCCGCGGCGAGCATGGAGGCGTAGAGGTCGGGCCCCTGCGCCGGCCCGAAGTGCCATCCCGCCTGGGGATAGCTCTGGGCGTTGTAGAACATCTGGTACGCCTTCTCCTCGGTCGTCATCCGCCCGAGCAGATCGTTGACCCGGGTGGCGACCGGCTGGTGCCAGTCCTCGTACGGCTCGATGGTCCCGTCCTTGTTGAGGTCCCGGCTGCCGTTGATGACGGATGTCCCGTCGGCGACCGTGCTGACGGTGGGCACGTAGACGCTGAAGGACCGGATGGTGGAGGTGGTGGTCGCGTTCGACGCGCTCACCGACACGACGAACCACTTGTAGGTCCAGCGGTCGGACAGGTCCCACGTCGGCGTGTAGCTGGTGCCGGTGGGCTCCGCGACCTTGGTGTACAGGTCGATCAGGTTGCCGGCCGCGGTGAAGTCGTAGTCGGTCCGGCTGATGTTGATCCATACCTGGTAGCGGACCGCACCCGCCACGCCGGCCCAGGACAGCGCCGGCCGGCGGGTGTTCGTGATCATTGCGGCGTCCGCCGGAGCGGCGAGCGCGAACTGCCCGGTGGTCGCCGGTGGGCGGGTGGGGCCGGACAGCATGGGCGGGGTGACCGCCGTGGTGTCGACGGTGCCGTGCACCTCGAACTCCCACAGCGAGTACCCGTACCCGGTCGCCCGGGCCGTCCCGTACATGCGCACGTACCGGCCGGTGCCGCTGGTGGCGAGGGTCTCGATGCCGCCCTTTCCGGTGGTGGTGGAGTAGATGGTCGTCCAGTTGGCGGCGTCGTTGGACACGTCGATGTGGTAGGCGGTCGCGTAGGCGGCCTCCCAGTTCAGCACGACGCTGCTGAGGACGGCGGTCCCACCCAGGTCGACGTATATCCATTGTGGATCGCTGGCCAGGCTGCTCCAGCGCGTGGTGGTCCGGCCGTCCAGTGCCGCCGCCGGTGCGTTGGCACCCTCCACAGAGGAGGCCTTCACCGGCATGTACCGCGAGATGACGGGGTCCGGGCCGCCACCGCCGCCGGTGGGGCTGGGACTGGGGCTGGTGCCGGACCCGACGGTGAACACCTGGAACTCCCAGAGGGAGTACCCGTACCCGTTGGCCCGGACGGTGCCGAACATCCGGATGTAGCGGCCGGTACCGCTGGCGCTGAGGGTCTGCGTGCCGCCGGTACCGGTGGTGGTGCTGTAGATGCTGTTCCACGTCACGGCGTCGGCGGACAGCTGGATCTGGAAGGCCGTGGCATAGGCCGCCTCCCAGGTGAGGACCACCTGGCACACGGACACCGAGCTGCCGAGGTCGACCTGTATCCACTGTGGATCGCTGAACGCGCTGGACCACCGGGTGCCGGTGTCGCCGTCCACAGCGGCGGTGGCCGGGGTGCCGGCGTTCTCCGTCGACGAGGCCGTCGCCGGGCGGCCGCGGGCCGCGTTGCTGGTGCCGCAGGCGCCGGTCGCGTCGAGCGAGCCGTACACCTGGAACTCCCAGAGGGAGTACCCGTACCCGGTGGCGCGTGCCGTGCCGGACAGCCGCACGTACCGGCCGGTGCCGGTGACCGTGAGGGTCTGCGTGCCGCCGGTACCGGTGGTCGTCGTGTACACCGGTGTCCACGTCCCGGCGTCGCTGGACACCTGGATCTGGAAGGCGGTGGCGTAGGCGGTCTCCCAGGTGAGGACCACCTGGCTGATGCTGGCGGGTGCGCCCAGGTCGACCTGTATCCACTGTGGATCGCTGGGGGCGCTGGACCAGCGGGTGCCGGTGTCGCCGTCGACGGCGGCGGTGGCCGGGGTGCCGGCGTTCTCCGTCGAGGACGCCGTGACCGGCTTGTTCTGGGACAGCAGCGTGGTGGCCGCGCGGGCCGGCAGCGTCAGGGCGACGACCGCGGCACCGACGGCGAGTGTCGTGGCGACCACGGACGCCACCACGGGCCGGCGCTTCACGACGCCGCTCCGTACACCTGGAACTCCCAGAGCGAGTAGCCGTACTGGGTCGCGCGTGCCGTGCCGGACATCCGCACGTAACGCCCGGTACCGGAGACGGCGAGGTCCTGCACGCCGCCGGTGCCGGTGGTGGTGGAGTAGACGGTGGTCCACGTCGCGCCGTCGGCGGAGACCTGGAGCTGGAAGGCAGTGGCGTAGGCGGCCTCCCAGGTGAGCACGGCCCGGCTGACCGGGTGTGCGGCGCCGAGGTCGACCTGGAGCCACTGCGGGTCGCCGAACGCGCTCGACCACCGGGTTCCGGCGTTCCCGTCCACCGCGTTGGCCGCCGGCGTACCGGCGTTCTCGGTCGACGAGGCGGTCACCGGACGGCCCTGGGACAGCAGGCCGGCGCCGCCGGACGGGGTACCGCTGGCGGCGAGTTCCCACAGCGAGTACCCGTAGGGCGTGCCGCGCGCGGTGCCGTACATCCGGAGGTACCGGCCGGTGCCGGTCACCGCGAGGTCGTCGGTGCCCCCGTCGCCGGTCGTCGTCGAGTACACCGTCGTCCAGGTGGCGCCGTCACCGGACACCTGGATCTGGTACGCCCGGCCGTAGGCGGCCTCCCAGGTGAGGGTCACGTGGTTGACGGCGTACGTCTGGCCGAGGTCGACCTGCAGCCACTGCGGGTCGCTGAACGGGCTGGACCACCGCGTGGCGAGGTTGCCGTCGGTCGCGTTGGCCGCCGGGGTGCCGGCGTTCTCCGTGGCCGAGGCGCTGGTCGCCTTGCCCTGCGCGATGTTCGTGCCACCGCCGCCACCGGCCGGTGGCTTGTTGTAGACCGCCACGTAGTCGATGTTCAGCTGTCCACCTGAGACGGTCGCGGCGTTGGGACCGCCACCGAAGGCGGCCGGGAAGCCGCCGCCCATCGCCAGGTCGAAGATGACGAAGAACGGGTGGTCGACGGCGTTCGCCCAGGTGGTGGCGTCCACCCGGTTCGCGCTGAGCGTGAAGTAGTTGGCGCCGTCGAGGTACCAGCGGATCTGCTCGGGCGAGACGGAGCGGTCGATCTGCACCGCGTAGGTGTGGTACGCGGTCTGGCAGCCGGCGCAGGCGCGCTCACCGCTGCCGATGCCGCTGGACTCGTTGCACACGCCGCCGGGGTTGGTCCCGCAGTGCAGGGTGCCGAAGACCGAGCTGCGGCCGTTGATGTCCTCGAGGATGTCGACCTCGCCGGAGGTGGGCCACGGCGTCCCGGTGCGCAGCGTCGAACCGAGCATCCAGAAGGCGGGCCAGTAGCCGGCGCCGTTGGCGGTGGTCACGTTCGGTTGCTGGATCGATGCCGCCATCATCACGACGCCGCCGGCCGGTGCGCCGAAGGTCGCCGCCTGCGTCTCCACCCGGCCGGAGGTCCAGCCCGAACCGGGGTCGGTGCCCGAGTGCAGCGCCCGGAGCGCCAGGTGGCCGGCACCGTCCTGGAAGACGTTGGCCGTGCTGTTGGTCATCGTCTCGATCTCGCCGGTGCCGAAGCTGCTGCCCGGGCCGGTGTCGTACTTCCACACTCCGGTGTCGAGGCCGGTGCCGCCGGCACCGGTGAAGTCGTCGCTCCAGGTGAGGCTGAAACCGGCGGGTGGGGCGGGTACGGCGGCGGGTGCGACGGTCGCCGCGGCGGCCGTCCTGGCCAGGCCGGCCAGCCCGATGGTGCCTGCGGCGAGCGCGAGCACGCACGCGCCGGCCTTGAGTCGTCGTTGCCAGCGGGTACGGGCGCGTGCGGGGAAGGGTGTGTCTGACACGAGTGCTCCTTGTCCGAGGATGCACGAGGACGCCGGTCGCCCGGCCCGTGCCCGGAACGGGAACGGGCGGCGCGGGCCGGGCGACCGGTGAGGGGTGTGCTGTGAGGTATCGAGGGTTACCGGTGCGGCCGCATCGATGTCCGTCTTCTTTGGAGAGCGCTCTTCCTGAGAAGATTCATCGGGAACGCCGGATGTGTCAAGGCCGTCAAAAGGATTACATACGGGTAACCCGGGACGCGTCCGCCGATCCGTCATCCGGGACAAGTGCGCTGGCCAGGGTATTTGTCGTCCGGGACGACGCCGTGGGTCGGCCGCGTCGCGCCACCATCCCGCACAAGAGACATTACGCCTAAAATTAAGTCCTGACGGATGTGGGCTCCGGCATGGTCCACTGTGGACGTCATCCCACCCCGGGTCCTGGCGTGCCCGTGCGATATCCTGCTGCGCATGCCCGCGCCCGAGGATCCCGTGGTGCTCGGCGCCGCGGACACCAGTCTCGTGCTCGACGTGTCCGGCCCCGGTCTGCCGCGGATCCGCCATTTCGGCGCCGATCCCGGCGCGGCCGGTCCGGCGCTGCGCGATGGCCCGGACCCGCTGTCGTTGCTGCCGACCCAGGCGGACCGCTGGTACGGCCGGCCCGCCGTCGCCGGTCACCGGGAGAGCGGGGCGTGCCCGCTGCGGCTGCGGCTGGACGGGCCGGCGACGGTCGACGCGCGACCGGGTGCGGGCGGCCGCGTCGAGGCGGTGGCGGCGGACGCGCAGGCGGGGATCCGCCTGGCCAGCGAGCTGCGGCTGGAGCCGTCGGGCGTGCTGCGCATGCGGCACACGCTGACCAACACCGGCCAGGACCGGTACACCGTGCACGCGTTGACCTGCCTGGTGCCGCTGGCCGCACAGGCGCGGGAGGTGCTGGACTTCACCGGCCACTGGGCGAAGGAGAAGGTGCCGCAGCGCGCACCGCTGCGCTTCGGCGTGTGGTCGCGGGAGAACCGCCGGGGCCGCACCGGTCACGACGCCACCGGCCTGCTGCTCGCCGGTACCCCCGGCTTCGGCTTCCGGCACGGCGAGGTATGGGGTGTGCACGTCGGGTGGAGCGGCGACCACCTGCACTACATCGAGCTCATGCCGGAGGGCCGGGCGGTGCTCGGCGGCGGCGAGCTGTTGTCACCCGGTGAGATCACGCTCGGCGCCGGGCAGTCGTACCAGACGCCCTGGGTGTACTTCGCCGTCTCCGGCACCGGCCTGGACGGGCTCCGCGGCCGCCTGCACCGGTACGTGCGCGCGCACAGCGACCGCAGCCGCACCACCCGGCCGGTGACGCTGAACAACTGGGAGGCCACCTACTTCGACCACGGGCTGCCACGGCTGCGGACACTCGCCGACCGGGCCGCCCGGGTCGGGGTGGAGCGCTTCGTGCTGGACGACGGCTGGTTCCGCGGCCGCCGCGACGACCGCGCCGGCCTGGGCGACTGGTACGTCGACGAGAAGGTCTGGCCGCAGGGCCTGCACCCGCTGGTCGACCACGTCCGTTCGCTCGGCATGCAGTTCGGCCTGTGGTTCGAACCGGAGATGGTCAATCCCGACTCCGACCTGGCGCGCGAGCACCCCGACTGGATCCTGGCCTACCCGGGCCGGTGGCCGCTGGAGGAGCGCAACCAGCAGACGCTCGACGTCGCCCACCCCGGCGCGTACGCGTACCTGCTGGACCGGATCGACTCCCTGGTGCGCGAGTACCGGCTGGACTACCTGAAGTGGGACCACAACCGCGACATCGCGGAACCCGTGCACGACGGCGTCGCCGGGGTGCACGCGCAGACCCTCGCGACCTACCGGCTCCTCGACGAACTGCGGGCGCGCCATCCGCACCTGGAGATCGAGTCCTGCTCCTCCGGCGGCGCCCGCATCGACTACGGCATCCTCGCCCGTACCGACCGGGTGTGGACCTCGGACTGCAACGACGCGCTGGAGCGCCAGGCGATCCAGCGCTGGACGGGTCTGCTGGTGCCGCCGGAGCTGATGGGTGGGCACGTCGGGTCGCCGGTGGACCATTCCACCGGGCGCGCCCTGGCGCTGGCGTTCCGGTGCGCGACCGCGATGTTCGTGCACATGGGCATCGAGTGGGACCTGACCGCGGCGAGCGAGCCGGAGCTGGACGAGCTGGCCCGGTGGATCGGGCTGCACAAGCGGCTGCGCCCGCTGCTGCACCACGGCGACACCGTGCACGCCGACCATCCGGATCCGGCGGCGTGGGTGCACGGGGTGGTCGCATCCGGCGCCGGGCACGCGGTGTACGCGTACGTCCAACTCGACACGTCGCCGACCGCGGCCCGGCCGCCGCTGCGACTGCCGGGCCTGCGCGCCGACCTCGGCTACGCGGTCAGCGTGAGCGGCACTCCCGGCGATGTGCCGCTGCCCGCGTGGGCCCGCCCCGGCGAGGCGCGCACCCTGCCCGGCCGGTACCTCGCCGAGGTTGGCCTGCCGGCGCCGGCGCTGCGTCCGGGCAGCGCGCTCATCGTCGAGGTGCGGTCCGCCTGATCCCCGCGCCCCGGAGGCTCAGCCCGCGCTGATGGTGATCCGGTCGATCGACGGCGCGTGGCCGTCCCGGTTCGCGAACGCGACGGAGTTGGCGCCGCGCCGCAGATGCACGTCGACGGACGCGGACGCGCAGCAGATCGCGGAGCCGGCGACGGTGACCGCGAAGCCGGGCGCGTCATCGACCGTGATCGTCACGGTGCGCAGCGGCTCCCCGCTCACGTGCAGGTAGAAGAAGGTGAGCGCGTACGTGCCGGTGGCGGGTACCAGCACGGCGAAACGCAGGATGCCCGGTCCCTCGGCCTTGCCGTAGTTGCCGATGGCCCGCACGATCCGGCCACCGGAGGCTCCCCGGTAGCTGTCCACCTTGGCCGACCCGGCCAGGCGGTTGCCCGGCGACTCCGCCTCGATGGTGACCGGGCCGAACCGCGGCGCCGTGCCGATGGCGGCGGCCACCTGGTTCACCGGGGTCCCACCCAGGCCGGACGGCACGAGCGAGACGACGATCAGTGGAAGGACGACCATCGCGGCGAGACCGAGGGCGACGGGGAGGATGGTCGGCCAGTCGCGCCTGGCGTGGCGGGGCTGGTCCGAACGTGCCATCGCCCGCCGCCTTTCCGGTCGCCGGTCGTCGCCGGCCGCTGACTGTCAGCGTCGACGTTAGGCATTGCGGGTTCGCGCGTCAATACAGTGATCGCTGGCTATTTATGGGGATATGAAACCCCGGCGGGCGGGCCGGTGCCGGTCAGCCGTGCCTGGCCGCGCTGGCGGAGATGCCCGCCATCCCGCTCGCCGGATCCCTCGCCCGGTGACCCGCCGCCGGGCTGGTTCAGTCGCCGGATGACCGGCCGGCGAGCAGCGCGGCGAGCACGTCGTCGGCGTAGGCGGCTCTGGCGGGTCCGGTCCTGGGGAGCACGCCGGGGGCGCCGCGCAGCAGTTGCAACTGGCCGAGGAACGCGCTGTAGGCGAACAGTGCCCGGCGCCGCGCGCGGGCCGGCGCGAAGCCGAGCTGCCGGAACAGCGCGGTGACGTAGCGCAGCCGCTGCTCGGTGACCTCGGCCAGGACCGGCGCCACGAGCGGGTGCCCGGCGTCCGCGAGCAGCGCCAGGTCGGCGCCGGTACCGGCGTCCTGGGCGAACACGCGCGTGAACAGTTGCCGCAGCCGCTGTTCGGCCGGTGCCGCACCCGCCTCCAGGTCTTCGATGACCGACGTGGTGCCGGCCTGCCGCCACAGCGCCAGAGCGGCCGCGATCAGCTCGTCGCGGCTGCGGAAGTGCCAGTAGAAGCTGCCCTTCGTGGTACCGAGGCCGGCGGCGATCGGCTCCACCGCCACCGCGGCGAGCCCGCCCCTGGCCAGCGCGGCCAGCGCGGCACGGGCCCAGTCGTCCCGGCTCAGTCTCGACACGCTCCATACGCTAGCGTATGGTCATCACCATACGGCAGCGTATGGAGCGGGGGGAGCCATGAGACTGGTCGACGCGGCGCGGTCCTGGAACACGACGGCCGCGGAGATGGAAGCCGACTATCCGGCGCACCGGTACGCCACCGCGCCGTACCGCCGGCTCATCCGGGCCGTCGACGTCGCCGCGCCGCCGGGCCTGGTCTTCCGCTGGCTGTGCCAGCTCAAGGTCGCCCCGTACAGCTACGACTGCCTGGACAACCGGGGCCGGCGCAGCCCGCGCGAGCTGACCCCGGGGGCCGGGGAACTGGCCGACGGGCAACGATTCATGATCGCCCGCATCGTCGAGTTCGAAACGGACCGGCACATCACCGGCGTGAGCCTGCCGACAGCGACGGCCGTCTTCGGCGCGATGGCACTGACCTACCAGGTGACCGCGACCGCCGGCGGCTGCCGGCTGGTCGCCTGCCTCGACGTCACCGCCCGGTCCCGGGCCGGCCGGCTGCGCGCCGACCTGCTCACGATCGGTGACCTGGTGATGATGCGCAGGCAGTTGCTGAACCTCAAGGGCCTGGCCGAGCGCGCCGCCGAGAGTCAGGGATTCACACCCGTACGGGGGGTAGCGGAGCACTGACCCGATGGCCACCCTGGGTGGTGGTGACCGTCCAGCAATCGACCACTCCGGATTCCCGTTCGCTGCCTGCCGTCGCGACGGTCGCGGTGGCGACGGTTGGACTGGGCCTGAACCTCAAGGCCTGGGTCCTGCTGGGCCCTCACCTGCACGAGCGGTTCGACGTCACGCCGGGGACGTACGTCCTCCTGGTGGGCCTGCCACTCCTGGTGGCGGCCGTGGTGCGCCTGCCGGTGGGGGTGCTGACGGACCGGTACGGCGCACGGGTGATGTACCCCGTCGTCAGCCTGGTCGCGGCGGGGTCGGTGGTCGGGCTCGGCCTGGCCGGCTCGTTGCCGGCCGTGATCGTCGCCGGCGCCGCGGCCGGCATCGCCGGCGCCGCGTTCGTCGTGGGTGCGGCGCTGCTGTCCCGGGCACTGCCGTACGGCCGGCGCGGCCTGGCCCTCGGGGTGTTCAGTCTCGGTCCGGCACTCGGCGTCGTGACCTCGGTGCTGTCCCGGGGCTTCGACTCCGAGGGGCGGCGCGCCGCGCTGGTGCTCGGCGGGCTGCTGGTCTGCTTCGCCGGGCTCGCCGCGCTGGTGCTGCGGGACCACGCCGGTGTACCGCGTGCCGGTTCGCCGCTGCGCCGGTGCGTGGAGATGATCCGGCTGGCGTCCACCACCTCGCTGTCGCTGCTGTACGCCCTCGCTCTCGGCGGCCTGGTGGCCACCGCCGTGTTCCTGCCGGTCTACCTGGCCACGGCCTTCGGCCTGCACTGGTTCGACGCGCTGGCGGTGACCGGGGTGGTGGTCGGGCTGGCCGCGGCGGCGCGGCTGGTCGGCGGGTGGTGGACCGACCGGCGCCCGACGGCCCAGTTGTTGATCGTCTGCTACGCCGTCGCCGCGGCCCTGTGCCTCGTCGTGGCCCTCGCGCCGCGGCAGTGGTGGCTGACGGTACCCGCGATCGCCGCGATAGCCGGCTGTGACGGCGTGGCCAGTGGTGCCCTGTTCGCGCTGATCGGCAAGGCCGCCCGGGCGGACCATGCGGGCGCGGTGATGGGGGTGACCGGTGCGGCGGCGGCGCTCGGGGCGGTGCTGCTCCCGCTGCTCATGGCCGGCGTGGATCGCCTGACCGGCTCCCGCTCCGGGGCGTGGGTCCTGCTCGGCGCGGCACTGCTCGCCGCGTCGCTCTACGTGCGGGCCCACCGCCTGCGCATCGGGTTGGGACTGGCCGTGCGGTTCGAGCCGGCGCCGAGCGCGACGGCGATGACGGTCGCGGTCGTCGGCGGGTCGGACACCCGCTTCGGAGCGGCGGCGGTCGTCGCCCGCCTCGCCGAGCTGGCGGCCAGCGACGAGCTGATCGTCGTGTACGGGTCCGACGAGCCGTGGCCGCCCGTCGCCAGCGGCAATGTCCTGGTGACCGGGCTGCGTGACCGCCTGCCCCGGTGCCGCGTCGTGGCCATCGACGTGCCGCTGCACAACTGGGCGCGCGGGCGGCTCGCGATGCTGCTCCACGAGTTCCTCGACGCCGGCACGATCGCGGTCGCGGTCACCGCCATGGCGGACCTCCGCGGCCTCGCCGCCCAGTTGTCCAGCTATCTCGAGGCCGACCGGGTACTCATGATCTCGTACTCCCTGGCGCGGGGCGCCGACCTGCACGAGGTCTGGAACCGCGGCATGGCCGCCACGAACGGCAGCTAGTCCGGCGGTACGGCCTGCGGCGCCACGCGGTGCACGGTGGCCAGCACGGAGGCGAGCACCAGTCCGGCAGTACCGGCGATGCCCATCGCGCCACCGGCGTAGGCGGCGAACAGCCGGCTGCGGCTCAGCTGCGCCGTCGGGGTGGCGAGCACCTGGTTGGTCACGGCCAGGGCCAAGGCCGCGCCGAGGAGCAGCATGAGGCCGGCGACGACGAGCGTGACCACGACGTACCCGTGCGACGGTCCGGCGTCCACGGCGTCGTCCCGGCGCTGCGCCAGGACGACGAACAGCGCGGCGGCGCAGGCCCACCCGCCCACGACGAGCAGGGCGGCGACCGCGTCACTGGGCCGGTGCCAGCCGGCCGACAGGGTGCCGACCGCCACGCCCGCCGTGGCCATGGCGCCGAGCAGCCCGGCGACCCCGCGCAGCCGTGCCGGCAGCACCAGCACGAGGGCGACCGCGACCGACGCGGCGACGGTCGTGTGCCCGCTCGGCAGCGTGTTGCCGACGGCCGCCCGCGCCGGGTCGACGCCCAGGTCGGGCCGGACGAGCATCTGCTTGACGACCTGCGTCGTCACGTTGGCGCCGGCCACGAGCAGGACCGCGCCGACCGCGAGGGCGATCCGCCGCCTGGCCAGCGCGATGAAGCAGACAGCTGCGGTCGCGCCGGCCAGGGACACCGCCGATATGGTGTTGAGGACGACGTCGGCCCGGTTCTGCACCCGCGCCCGCCCGATCAGGTTTCCGGCCAGCGCGATCGTGTCCAGCAACTGGCCGTGCCGGGTCTGCACGAAGAACCGCCAGACCAGCCAGAAGGCGACCACTTCGACGGCCCCGAGCAGGACGAACCACAGAGCCAGGCCGATCCGCGGCGGACGCATGCGCAGTAACGTAGCCGATCACCGGACCCGGCACCCGGTTGCCGGGCTGTGGTAGAAACCAATCGATGTCTGCGCTGCGTCTCCGCCATCCGCCGGGCAGGTTCGGCGCGCGGGTACGTCCGGCGATGGCGACGCTGCTGGTGACGCTGATCGCGGGGGCGACGCTCGCCGCCGCCGGCCTGGCCGGCGGGTTCGCCCGTGACGTACTGCTCAACGTGGGGGCGTCACTGGCGCTGGTCCCGCCCACCTATCTCGTGTTCGCGCCGATTTTCGAGCGGCTCCGGCAGACGGCGGCCGCGATCCAGGAGCACGTGCGGCTCGATCGCGGCCAGCTGACCGGCGGCATCCGCGGCAGCCGGTGGCGGGTCGAGATGATGGCCACGTGGTCGAGCATGCTGGAGGATCCGTACCGGGAGGAATTCCTGGCGTCCCTGGCGGCGGCGCTGCACAACGGTGCGGCCGTGCGCATCCTGCTGCTCAACCCGGACTCCTTCGCGGTGGCCCAGCGGACCAGGGAGCTCGACGGCCTCGACGTCCGGTTGCTCATCGGCGCGAACCTGCGCCATCTCAACGCCTTCGCCGGGCGGCTCGATCCGGTGCCGCGTCGCCGCCTCGAAATGCGGATCTATGACGCCGCGCCGTCCATGCAGCTGTTCCGGTGGGACGACAAGGTGCTGATCTCGTTCTTCCCGCTGCACCAGCGGGTCGCGACCGCACGCCAGATAGAGACCTATGTGTCCAACCCGCTCGGCGAGTTCGCCCAGAGCCGCTTCGATGAGCTGTGGACGGCGGACACCACCCGAAGCGTCGAGGACCACATGGGGATGCTCGTGGCGATCGGGAACGCCGCGGACACCGTCGCCACCGAACGGGTCGGGTTCGTCCGCCACCTCGACCAGATCTTCATCAACGTCACCCCATTCGTCGCGCATCTCGTGAAGCACGGCATCGCGGGGCTGCGGGCGACCCTGCCGACCGCGGACGGCTCGCCGGTGCTGCCGATGTCGCAGATCGAGAGCTGCCCGCCCGACCAGCGCCGCCAGGTGGCCGTCCTGTTCGAGAGCAAGTACGGCGAGCCGCTCAGCCCCGACGTCATCGTTCGCCTGGGCTGAGCGTCCCCGTGCTCGCCGCCGGCGTCAGGCCGGGCCGGGCTCGACGGTCCTGCTCTCCAGCCGCTCCTTCAGGTTGCGATAGCTGGTGGGCCCGCCCTTCTGCGCCTGCCGGCGGACCAGTGGCAGCAGCGGCACGCCGATGCCGTGCCCCTCGAAGTCGAGGGTGATCGTGACCTGCGACCGGGTGCCGCCGTCGAGCGGTTCGACGGTGACGGTCGCGTTCGGCCGGATCGGTCCGTCGACGCCGCGGGCGGCCCAGCTCCTGGGCGCCACCAGCTCGGTGACCTCCTGCGTCATCTCCCGGTCGGTGCCGCCGACCCGCCGGATGGTGGTGAACCTGGAGCCCACGCCTGCGGGACGGTCCTCCGCCACGCGTACCCTCACCACGTCGCGCTGCCACTCGGGGTACCGCTCGGGATCGGTGATGTACGAGAAGACCTCGTCCGGCGGGCGGGTGATCTCGATCGTCGTTACGATGGGTGACATTCCTACCTCCTTCGTCGCCACCCTGACGGGCGGCGACGGAAGAAGGTGACCGGCTGGCTAGCTCCGGCCGCGCAGCGAGCGGTACGCGGCGACCAGGGCGGCCGTGGACGGGTCCAGGCCGGGTACCGCGACGCCCTCGGTGAGCGCGGGTTCGAGCCGCTTGGCCAGCACCTTGCCCAGTTCCACGCCCCACTGGTCGAAGGAGTCGATGTCCCAGATCGCGCCCTGGACGAAGACCTTGTGCTCGTACAGGGCGATGAGCTGGCCGAGGACCGACGGGTTCAGCTCGGTGGCCAGGATCGTGGTGGTGGGGTGGTTGCCGCGGAAGGTGCGGTGCGGTACCTGCTCCTCCGGCACGCCTTCGGCCCGTACCTCGTCGCTGGTCTTGCCGAAGGCGAGGGCCTGGCCCTGCGCGAACATGTTGGCCATCAGCAGGTCGTGCTGGGCGGCCAGGTCCGGGCGCAGCTCCGCCACCGGCCGGGCGAAGCCGATGAGGTCCGCCGGGATCATCTTGGTGCCCTGGTGCAGGAGCTGGTAGTAGGCGTGCTGGCCGTTGGTGCCCGGGGTGCCCCAGACGACCGGCCCGGTCTGCCAGGCCACCGGGTTGCCGCCCCGGTCCACCGACTTGCCGTTGGACTCCATGTCCAACTGCTGCAGGTAGGCCGTGAACCTGGACAGGTAGTGGCTGTAGGGCAGCACCGCGTGGGACTGCGCGTCGAAGAACGCGCCGTACCAGATGCCGAGCAGGCCGAGCAGCAGCGGCGCGTTGGCCTGCTCCGGCGCGGTGCGGAAATGCTCGTCGACGAGGTGGAAGCCGGCCAGCATCTCGCGGAACCGGTCCGGGCCGATGGCGATCATCAGGGACAGGCCGATGGCGGAGTCGTAGGAGTACCGGCCGCCGACCCAGTCCCAGAACTCGAACATGTTCTCTGTGTCGATGCCGAACTCGGCGACCTTCGCCGCGTTGGTGGACAGCGCGACGAAGTGCCGGGCCACTGCGCCGGATACACGTTGGGGGTGCTCGCCTCCGCCAAAGACCGGCTCCGGCTGCGCTCCCCCGGGCACACGTTGGGGGTGCTCGCCTCCGCCAAGGACCGGCTCCGGCTGCGCTCCCCCGGGGCCGGCTCCCAGGCCGGCCAGCAGCCAGCTCCGGGCGGCGGTGGCGTTGGTGATGGTCTCGATGGTGGTGAACGTCTTGGAGGCGACGACGAACAACGTCTGTGCCGGGTCCAGGTCCCGAACCGCCTCGTGCAGGTCGGCGCCATCCACATTGGACACGAAGCGGCAGGTCAGCCGGCGGTCGGTGTACGGGCGCAGCGCCTCGTACGCCATCGCCGGGCCGAGGTCGGAGCCGCCGATGCCGATGTTGACGACCGCCCGGATGGGCCGGCCGGTGGCACCGGTCCACGCGCCGGAGCGCACCGCCTCCGCGAAGGCGGCCATCTTGTCCAGCACGGCGTGCACCTTGGGTACCACGTTCTCGCCGTCGACCTCGATCACCGCGTCCCGCGGCGCGCGCAGCGCGGTGTGCAGCACGGCCCGCCGTTCGGTCACGTTGATCTTGTCGCCGCGGAACATCGCGTCGCGCAGGGCGGCCACGCCCCGGACCCGGGCGAGGTCCTGCAGCAGCCGCAGGGTCTCGTCGGTCACCAGGTGCTTGGCGTAGTCCACCCGCAGGTCGCCGACCTGCAGGCGGTACCGGCCGGCGCGGTCCGGGTCGGCCGCGAACAGCTCCCGCAGCCGGGTGCCGGCGAACTCCTCACGGTGCTTGGCCAGTGCCGCCCATTCCGGTAGCTGGTTCAGGCGGACGGTGTCAGGCATAGTCGCCAGACTACAAGAAGGATCACCACAGCTGGCCGGAGCGCGCGAAGATGCCCGCGAGGTCGTCCCCGGTGACCGGCCGGGGCGCGGTCGCCAGCAGGCGCTGCTGTTTCATCGCGCCCTCGACCAGCGCGTCGATGTCGGCCGCCCGGTAGCCGACCGCGCCGATCCCGTTGGGGATGCCGATGTCGCGCATGAGGTCGACGAGCACCGACGGCAGGAACTCGGCCGGGTCGGCCGGCGGCTCCCGGTCGGGGGCGAGCAGCCGCGCGGCCCGCAGGTGCCGCTCGGGAGCGGCCGCAAACGTGAACCGGAACGCCTCGGGCGCGGTGAGCGAGACCGACATGCCGTGCGGGACCATCGGTTCCCGGTCGGGGTAGTCCCTGGGCCGGAAGTCGCGCACCTGTCCCGCGATGGGGTAGGCGTTGGCGTGCGGGATGTGTACCCCGGCATTGCCGAAGCCCATCCCGGCGAACGTCGCGGCCAGCGCCATCTCGCCGCGGGCCGCGGCGTCGTCCCCGTCCCGGACCGCGCGCCGGAACGAGGTGGCCAGCAGCGTCATCGCCCTCTCCGACCACATGTCCGAGATCGGGTTCGCGCCGCAGTAGGGCACCCGCTGCTCGGGCCGCTTGCGCTCGCCGCCGGTGTACCAGCGGGCGGTGTAGCTCTCGACCGCGTGGCACAGGATGTCCATGCCCGCCGACGCGGTCACCCCGGCCGGCTGGGTGCGGGTCAGGTCCGGGTCGACGACCGCGAGCGCCGGCCGCAGCCGCGGGTGGCTGATGCCGGTCTTGACCTTCAGCGCCAGCACGTCGAGTACGCAGATCGTGGTGCTCTCCGCGCCGGTGCCGGTGGTGGTGGGCACGGCGACCAGCGGCTTGAGCGGGTGTACCGGCGCGGCGCCCCGGCCGACCGGGACGTTGACGTAGTCCATCAGCTCGCCGGGATTGGTCAGCAGCAGGTTGACCGCCTTGGCCGTGTCGATGCTGGAGCCGCCGCCGACGGCGACGAGCGCGTCCCAGGGACCGGTGGCGCGGGCGTACCCGACGGCGGCGTCGAGGCTGCCGTCGGTCGGCTCGACGTGCACCCGGTCGAAGATCCGCGCGTCGATGCCGTACCCGCCGATCCGCTCGGCGATCCGCTGCGGGATGCCGGTCGCCGCGACACCGGGGTCGGTGACGACCAGCACCCGCCGGACGCCGTACTGGCTGAGGTCGAAGCCGATCTCGTCCGAGGCGCCGTTGCCGAACTTCAGCTGTGGCGCGCCGTAGGTGAACACGGCCTCGGGGTCTGCCGGGAGCATGTGCACAGGCTACCGGCGGTGGAAGCGCACCAGGATGTCGTGCGGGTAGGGCAGGTCCACGTCGCTGGCCGCGGTCAGCCGGTCCATCTGGCCGCCGGTCAGCGACCAGCCGGTGGCGCCCAGGTTGTCGTCGAGCTGGCCGAGGCCGCGGGCGCCGATGATCGGCGCGGTGACGGCCGGCCGCTGCAGCACCCAGCGCAGGGCCACCTGGGCGAGCGTGCGGCCGGTCTGCCCGGCGACCGCGCGCAGGGCGTCGAGGACGGCCCAGGTGCGCTCGTTGGCGTAGGCGTCCCACTGCTCCTGCCAGCCCTCCCGGGCGGCCTGGTCCACCCGGGTGTCCGGCGGCGGCGCGGCCATGCCGCGGTGGTACTTGCCGGTGAGCCAGCCGCCGCGCAGCGGGCTCCACGGGATGACACCCACCCCCTCCTGCTGGCAGACCGGGATCAGGTCCAGCTCCGCGCCGCGGTCCAGCAGGTTGTACAGCGGCTGCAGGCAGGAGTACGGCTCCCAGCCGTGCCGCCGGGCCAGGTCGACCGACTTCTGCAGTTGCCAGCCGGTGTAGTTGCTGGCGCCGACGAAGCGGACCTTGCCGCTGGTGACCAGCCCGTCCAGCGTCGAGAGCGTCTCGGCCAGCGGCGTGCCGTCGTCGAAGACGTGCACCTGGTACAGGTCGACGTACTCGGTGCCGAGGCGGCGCAGGCTGGCCTCGATCGCGCTGATGATGTGCTTGCGCCCGGCGCCCCCGTCGTTGGGTCCCGTGCCCATGGTGCCGTACACCTTGGTGGCGATCACCAGGTCATCTCGTGACCTGGTCTTCAACCACCTGCCGAGGATCCGCTCGGACTCCCCGGCGCTGTAGACGTCCGCCGTGTCGATGAAGACGCCGCCGGCCTCGACGAACCGGTCCAGCATCTGGTGCGAGGTCTGCTCGTCCGACTCGCGGCCGAAGGTCATGGCGCCCAGGCACAGCTCGCTGACCTTCAGGCCGGTGCCACCCAGAAATCGGTACTCCATGGTGTCGACGCTATGCCTTCGAGTGGACTCGAACGCAAGCCACCTGGACCGCGAGCCAATCGCAAGCGACCCGGAAGTTCGTGCTGCCACGGTGACGCCCATGAGAACCGCCGTGCCGCCCCTCGCCCGCCGCGAGCGGCCGTTGACCCGCGAACGCGACCTGTCCGGCGATCCCGTCGTCGGCACCGACCGCGCCGTCTACCACCGCTGCGCCGCCGCACCGGCGGCGGCGGCGTGGCAGCGGCTGGGCTGGGAGGAGATCGACCGGGTCCGCTGGGAGCGGCAGGCCGGCCTGCTGACGCTGGCCAGCCCGTTGCCGGGCCGGGCGCCCGGCCTCGCGCTGCGGCTGCCCGCCGGGGCGCGCCTGGTGGCGCTGGCCGGCGAGCGGGTCACCGCCACCACTCTCGCGTGCGCGCGGGTACGCCTGGGCGGCGAGGCGACCGCGTGGGTGTCGGCGCGGTGCCGGCCGGGTGCCGGCGAGGTGACCTGGGTCGTCACGGTGAACGGCGGCTACGACCCCGAGGACCTGGACACGCAGGCCCTGCTGCTGGCGGCCATTCACCAGTTGCGGGTGCAGATGGGCATATGAGTAACCTTCGGGGATGAGAAGGAGCAGCGACCGCATCCTGACCAGTCACGCCGGCAGCCTGCCCCGCCCGCCCGACCTGATCGACTTCAACCGCGCGCACATCGTCGGCGAGTCCACCGACGAGGAGGCCTTCGAGAACCGGCTGCGCGACGCCGTGGCCGACGTGGTCCGCCGCCAGCGGGACACCGGCATCGACCTACCCAACGACGGCGAGTACGGCCACGCCATGGGCAACCAGGTCGACTACGGCGCCTGGTGGACGTACGTGTTCCCGCGGCTGGGCGGGCTGGAGCTCGCCGACGCCAAGCAGTTGTGGGAGATGCAGCCCCGGCGGTCTGAGCCCGGCACGGTGGTGCTGACCACGTTCCCGGACCGGCGGGACTGGCAGGCGTTCGCCGAGGCGTACAACGATCCGGACTCGGGCGTGACCGTGGGCCGCAGCCCGGTCACCTTCCCGGTGTGCCGCAGCCCGTTGACCTACCGGGGCCAGCAGGCGGTCGCCCGGGACATCGCCAACGCCAAGGCCGCGATGGCGGCGGCCGGCGTCGAGGAGGGCTTCCTCAACGCGGTCGCGCCGGGCAGTTGCTCGCGCTTCGCCAACGAGTACTACGAGTCGGACGAGGAGTTCCTCTGGGCCTGTGCCGAGGTGATGCGCGAGGAGTACAAGTCCATTGTGGACGCCGGCCTGATCCTCCAGCTGGACGACCCGTGCATCGCGGAGAACTGGGACCAGATCAACCCGGCGCCGAGCGTCGAGGACTACAAGGCTTTCACGATGGTACGGGTGGCGGCGCTCAACCACGCGATCCGCGACCTGCCGGCCGAGCGCATCCGGTTCCACCTGTGCTGGGGCAGCTGGCACGGGCCGCACGTCACCGACATCCCGATGGCCGACATCGTCGACGTGATGCTGTCCGTCAACGCCGGCGCCTACCTCTTCGAGGCCGGCAACGTGCGGCACGAGTACGAGTGGAAGGTGTGGCGGGACGTCAAGCTCCCGGACGGGAAGATCATCGTGCCCGGGGTGGTCAGCCACGCCACCAACCTCGTCGAGCATCCCGAGGTGGTCGCCGACCGCATCGTCCGGTTCGCCGAGGGGGTCGGCCGGGAGAACGTGATCGCCGGTACCGACTGCGGGCTGGGCGGCCGGATCCACCCGCAGATCGCCTGGGCGAAGCTGGAGTCGCTGGCGAAGGGCGCCGAGTTGGCCACGTCCCGGCTCTGGTGACCGCGTAGCATCCGGACCATGGCGTTCTACCGCTCGCTGGGTGAGGTCCCGCCGAAGCGGCACACCCAGCACCGGCGCCCCGACGGGGGGCTGTACTACGAGGAGCTGATGGGTGCGGAGGGCTTCTCCTCCGACTCGTCCCTGCTGTACCACCGGCACATCCCGTCGGCGATCGTGGACGCGGCGCCGTGGCCGCTGCCGGAGCTGGCCACCGCACCCAACCATCCGCTGCGGGCCCGGCACCTGAGGCTGCACGACCTGTTCGGCGGCGAGGATCCGAAGCGCCACGACGTGGTGACCGCGCGCCGGCTGGTGCTCGGGAACTCGGACGTTCGCCTGTCCTATGTGGTCGCGGGGCAGGCCTCCCCGCTGTACCGCAACGCGCTGGGGGACGAGTGCGTCTACGTCGAGTCCGGCGCGGCGGTCGTGCAGACCGTGTTCGGCGCGCTGCCGGCCCGCCAGGGCGACTACGTCATCGTGCCGCGCGCCACCACCCACCGCTGGCTGCCCAGCGGCGACGAACCGCTGCGGGCGTACGTCATCGAGGCGAACAGCCACATCACCCCGGCGCGCCGGTACCTGTCCCGGTTCGGGCAGTTGCTGGAGCACTCGCCGTTCTGCGAGCGGGACCTGCACGGGCCGGCCGGGCCGCTGCTCGCGGACGGGGAGGACGTGGAGGTTCTCGTCAAGCACCGCGGTTCGCCGGGCGTCGCGGGCACCCGGTACGTGTACCCGCGGCACCCGTTCGACGTGGTGGGCTGGGACGGCTGCCTGTACCCGTACACCTTCAACGTCGCCGATTTCGAACCGATCACCGGGCGGGTGCACCAGCCGCCGCCGGCGCACCAGGTCTTCGAGGGCGCCAACTTCGTCGTCTGCAACTTCGTGCCCCGCAAGGTGGACTACCACCCGCTGTCCATCTCCGTGCCGTACTACCACTCCAATGTGGACAGTGACGAGGTGATGTTCTACTGCGGCGGGGACTACGAGGCGCGCAAGGGTTCGGGCATCGGCCCGGGGTCGGTCTCGCTGCACCCCGGCGGCTACGCGCACGGCCCCCAGCCGGGAGCGTACGAGCGCAGCGTCGGGGTGGAGTTCTTCGACGAGCTCGCCGTGATGGTCGACACGTTCCGCCCGCTGGAGCTGGGCGAGGGTGGCCGGGCGTGCGAGGATCCCGGCTATGCGTGGACCTGGTCCGGCCGCGGACCATCGGGGGCGTGACCAGGGATTTCCCCGATGCCGGTGCGGGGCAGGCCGGCATACGGTCGGGTACATGAAGAAGATCCTGACCGGGCTCGGCGTCGTGCTCGGCCTGTACCTCGTCGGCCGCGCGATCGCCGAACCGTTCCTCGTCGACGTGACGGACGCGGCGAGCTACCACAACGACTGGGGCGGGCCGAGCCTGCCCGGCGTGCTGGCCGTCCACTGTGGACCGGGAATCGTGGCCGCCGTGCTGATGGTCCGGGCCTTCATCCGGTCGAACCGGACCGCGTGAACCGGGTAGGCATCACCGCTCGTCATCGGATACCCACATCGGGTACCCGTAGCGGCGCTGCAACGGCAACGAGGTCAGGGAGGCGACGAGCCTCGGCACCGCCGCCTGCTGCCGGCGCCACGCGTCGTCCCGGCTGATCGGCACATCGCCGGTGTCGAAGCGGCGCGGGTTGCCGGAGATGGTGTGGTTGGCGGCCAGCCGCACCGTGGTGGCGTCCACGAACGGGCCGTCCGAGGGCCCGTCCAGTCCCGGGTACCCGACGAAGTCCAGCACCGCGCGGATCGTCGGGTACGGGTCGGCCACGAAGTCCTCGTACCGCAGCCGGCGCTGGCGCGTGGCCGGGTACGCCTGGGCCACGTACTCCGCCAGCCGGTTCCAGACCAGCCAGTGCACCGTGCTGTTCAGGGAACCGTGCCGGTTCAGCACCGCCGCCGGGTCGACCCGGTCGGGCTGGCGGATGAGCCGGTTCCACGAGTACGCCACGGCTCGCGGATCCCGCACCACGTGCAGCAGGTACCCGGTGATCTCGGGCTGCATCCGGGTGAGCATGGCGGCGCCCGGCGGCCGTTTGGAGGAGTCGACGATCAGCCGTGCCCGGGTGACCTTGGCGATCGCCGTGTAGAGCCGGGCGAGCAGGTCGCGGTACTCGTGGGTGTCGGGGTCCAGTTCCCGGTCGCACAGCCGGCGGGTGTGCCGGATGCGGGCGCGGCGCTGCTGCAGCGCGACCACCTGCTTCGGGTCCGGGCGCCGTGGCCCGTACGCGACCCCGAGCACCTCGTTCCATAGTGGACACTCGGCGACCAGCTGGCCGCAGCCGCAGCGGCGACCCTCGACGAAGCCGCGCTCCCACAGGTAGTGCAGTTCACCGGCGGAGAAGATGCCGTCGTACGCGTTGAGGATGTTCTCCACGATCGTGGTGCCGCTGCGCCCCCAGCCGACCAGGTACAGCACGTCCGTCAACGTCGTACCCCGGCCAGGAGGTGGGCCTCGCCGGCGACCAGCAGGATCCACAACGTGCCCGCCGGCCCACCCATCAGCCAGTTCGCCGTGCCGATGGTGGCCAGGGAGCCGATGGCCGCGACCGTGAACCAGGCCGGTGGGCCGCGCCGGGGCGCGCCGCGCAGCGCCCGGAGGGCGAGGATCGCGATGCCCACCAGGAACGCCACCACGCCGAGCAGGCCGCCCCGCCGCAGCGCGCCCACCAGGGCGTTGTCGGTGGTGAGCTTCGGTCGGCTCGCCGGCGTCGGGCCGGTGTCCGCGCGCACGACGACGCCCCGCGCGTTGGACGTGTCGCCGAACAGCTTCTCCGCCAGGCCCGCCGCGGCGAAGTCGCTGACCACCGCGTGCCAGGTCTCCAGCCGGCCGCTGGTGACGTCGGCGGCGTACGCGCCGTTCACGTGGTAGCCGTCGGCATACCGGTTGGAGTACAGGAATTCGAGGCCGCCGGAGGCGATCAGCGCCACGCCGAAGACCCCGCACGGCAGCAGCGCCGCGCCGAGGGCCGCCCGCCGCGTGAGGCTGTCCGGCAGGCGGCCGGGCACGCCGCCGCGGCGGGCGCGCCACAGCAGCAGCGCGTGCACCAGCGTGACGGCCGCGAAGAAGATGAGACCGGTACGCGAGTCGACCAGCACCAGCACGAGACCGGTCAGGCCGAGCGCGGCGGCGCGCTGCCACCTGGCGAAGCGCCCGTCGACACCCAACCGCACGGCCACCGCGACGGCCAGCACGGCGATCGAGTTGGGGTGGTAGAGCAGGCCCGGACCGCCCCAGAAGCGACCCTCCATGTGCGCGCCCCACGCGTTGCCCGGCACCGCGTGCATCGCGTCGAAGGCGTTGCCGGACCCGACCACCAGCAGGGCGCCCAGCGCGCACAGGAACGCCGCGGCGACGCCCACGGACAGGTCCCGGCCACGGCGGCTGGTCGCCACCACGGCGAGCACCAGCAGCGTGCTGACGCCGGCATAGGCGACCCGCTGGACGGCCACGGTGAGGTGCCCGGCCAGCACCGCGCCGACGATGCCGAGAAACCAGTACGACAGCCCCAGCCAGGCGGTACCCAGACGGGGCAGCGAGCGCACCTCCGGCAGCCACGGGAAGCTCCACATCGCACACGCCAGACCCGCGAGTCCGAGCACCGCCCACACCACGATCGGGTGAGCCGTCCACGTCCAACTCATGATCCCGCCGAGGACGACCAGCCCACCGATCGCGAAACCCCGCGGGCGCACACCGGGCAGCGACAGCGCCAGCCCCACCATCCCGACCCCGCAGGCCGCGGCGAGCAACGCGCACAACCCGTCGACGACCGCGAGGTGCCCCGGGGCCCGGTCCTGCGCCACCTCGACGACGCCCGCCACCGTGGCGACAACGAGTCCGGCGGCGAGGAACAGGCGATGCCGCACCGTCCACCGGTGCGCATCGAGAATCGGGTTCTGATCGGGGTCCGGGCGGCCGGGGTGCCATATGTTCGAGGCGGGTCCAGGCACCACCACCGTCACGCTGTGGTCCATGGGCCGCCACTATAGGGAGCAAATCGCCGATTTTAGGTTGCTTTCGCCATTCTCTGGGCGGAAATCGAGTTCACATTGACCGCATCAGGGTCGGTCACTACGTTCGGCCAGGTAGAAGCCACCCCTAGGAGCTGCCATGAACCGTTTCTCCCGGCACCACCGGAAGATCCTGCGCAACCTGGCG
This sequence comes from Micromonosporaceae bacterium, assembly GCA_039649115.1. Classification (GTDB taxonomy): domain Bacteria; phylum Actinomycetota; class Actinomycetes; order Mycobacteriales; family Micromonosporaceae; genus DATEJJ01. Next base: position 25,219 of record JBBWZQ010000120.1, read on the forward strand.
ACCCTTGTCATGGCGGCGGCACTCGGTGCCGTCGCGCTGCCCACCCCCGCGCACGCCGCGGGAGCCGGCTGCGTCGTCCGGTACCAGATCCTCGCCCAGGGGCCCGGCGGCTTCGCGGCGGACATCGTGCTCACCAACCTCGGCGATCCGCTCCCCAGCTGGGTGCTGAACTGGCAGATGAACCCGGGCGAGCAGCTCGGTGCCGTGTGGGGTGCGGTCATGGGTCAGTCCGGACTCTGGATCTGGGCAACCGACCTCCCGGACGCCGGCGGCCTGGCCACCGGTGCGCACACCGACTTCGGCTGGACCGCGTCGGTGGTCACACCGACCAGCCAGCCCAACGCGTTCTGGATGAACGGAGTTCCCTGTTTCATCGCGCCTGCGCCACCCGCTGGATGATCTGGATGATTCAGCTCTTCGCGAACGCCGCCAGGGCGAGTGCGTCAGAGGGCACCGTGCGCACGTTCTCGGCGACGAACTCGGCAAGGCCCGGGTAGTCGGGCGCCTCCGCCTGCATCGCCCCGGCCGCCGCGTCCGGGTAGGGATGACAGACCCGGAAATGGGTAAAGGAAGCCATGGCAATAGGTGGCAGCATCCTTCTCATCCTGGCCGGCGTGACGGTGGCCTCGGGGCCGGGTGCCCATCCGGGTCGGGCCGACGTGCGTTACGCCGGGTTGGCACTGGCCGCGGTCGGCCTCGTCGTGCTCTGGCTGGCGATCGTCCTGCGGTACCGCCCGGTGTGGCTGCGGGAGCGCAGGCGCGCGACGTACGCGCGGGCACGCTCCGCGCGGCGCGTGGTGACCTCGACCGCGGGGCGGGCAACCCGCCGGTACCCGAGGCGGCCGGTGCCCCCGACCCCGACCCCGGTGATCGCGCCCGCGCCGGAGCAGCCCCTGGAAAGCCTCGGGCAGGTCGCCTCCCTCGTGGACCACACCCAGATCCCGGGCCAGCACGGCAAGCGGCCGCCGAGCCCGCGCGGCCGCCTCCGCTACCCGTTCTGACGATCATCCGGGCCGGATCACGGGCGGATCGCGGAGGAACAGCGCGCACAGCAGGCCGGCGAGCGCCACGCCCACGGCGACCAGGATCGTGTCGTGGAATCCGGCCAGGGCGGCGGCGCTGCCCTGCCCGGTGGCCAGCCGGGCCGCCTCCCGTTGCGCGAACAGCGTCGCCAGCAGGCTCACCCCGATGGACCCGCCGAGCCGCTGGCCCACGTTGAAGAGGGCGTTCGCGTCGGCCAGCTGGCCGGAAGACAGGCCGGCGAGCATCGGGGTCAGCAGCGGCTGGATCACCAGGCCGATACCGAGCCCGCGCCCGGCCATGATGAGCGCGGTAAGCCACAGTGGAGTGTCCACCGTGGTCAGCAACAGGAGCGCGGTGGTCACGCCGACGGCGGCGAGCCCGCCGATGACACCGGCGCGCCGCCAACCGCGATCGTCGATCCACCCACCCGCCTTTGTGGACAGTCCCATCACGATGCCCTGTGGCAGCAGCACGAGGCCGCTGGCCAGCGGCCCGTGCCGCTGGATGTTCTGCACCAGGATCGGCAGCAGGAACAGCACGCTGAACATGGCGACGGAGGTGACCACGCACAGCCACAGGGCGAGTGCCGACTGGGGACGCCGCAGCAGCCGCAGGTCGACGGCGGGGTGCGCGCGCCGGCGCGCCCACAGCCCGTACCCGATGACCAACAGCAGGCCGGCGGACCAGAACGGGCCGGACCGCGCCGACCACCAGCCGCGCGCCGGCCCTTCGCTCGCGCCGTAGAGCGCGAGCACCAGGCCGGCGGACAGCAGCGCGAGGCCGACGGCGTCGAACGGCGCGTCGCGGTCGGCCTCGTCGACGAACCCGGCGCGGCGCAGGCGGGGCACGGCCAGCAGCGCGGCGGCGCCGACGGGGAGGTTGACGAGGAAGATGACCGGCCAGCTCCAGGCGGTGATGAGCAGGCCGCCGAGGCTCGGGCCGAGTGCCGGGCCGAGGAACAGGGCGATGCCCGCGGCCACGGGAAACTGGCGGCGGCCGACGCCGGCCTGGCCGAACAGCAGATTCATGGACAGGGGTACCAGCGGGGCGGCGGCAACGCCCTGCACCGCGCGGAACGCGATCAACTCCGCCACGGTACCGGCGAAGGCGCAGGCGGCGGAGGCGAGCGTGAAGGTGGCGAGGCTGGCCGCATAGGCGCGGATGGTGCCGAAGCGCTTGGCGAGGAAGGCGGTTGCCGGCACGGTGGCCGCCAGCGCGAGCAGGTAGCCGGAGACCGTCCACTGCACGGTGGACAGCGGGGCGTGCAGTTCCCGCCCGATGTCGGGGATGGCGACGTTGACGACGCTGCCGTCGATCATCGAGAGCAGCGACCCGGCGAGCAGGACGAACAGGACCAGCGGGGTCATCGCGGACGCCTCCTGCGCCGTGCCGGCAGGGGCTTGGCCGCCGCCCGGTTGACGGACAGCAGCCGCTCGTAGAACTCGTCGTCGCGGCTCGGGTCGCCGTGTTCCAGCCAGGTGATGATGGACTGGTACGTGATGGTGACCGTCATCTCGGCGGCCCAGCGCCGCAGGGCCGGGTCCGGCTCGATGGCGCGCAGCATCTCCTGCGACACCTCGACGTACCGCCGGAAGAGATCGGTGACGTACCCGGAAAACTCCGCTTCCCGGGCGGCGTGCCGGAAGGCCAGGACGAACCCGTCCGGGTCGTCCCGGGCGGCGGCGATCAGCTCGCGCAGCGACCGGCTGCTCGGCTCGGTCGGTACCCGCTGCGCCACGCGGGCCAGGGTGCGCTCCAGCACGGCCTGGTACAGCTCGCGCTTGCCGGCGAAGTCCCGGTACAGCAACAGTTTGCTGACTCCCGCGGCGGTGGCGATGTCCGCCATGGAGGTGCCCGCGTAGCCGCCCTTGGCGAACGCGGACGCGGCCCCGTCGAGGATGCGCCGGGTCGTCTCCTCGCGCCGGCCGGCCATGTTCACTCCCACAGGTTTACTTTAGAGTTAACCCCTCGGAGTATAGGCACGGCGCCGCCGCTTGACCAGCCATCCATCGGTGACTATCGTGCAGACCGTTCCGGAAATACCTTCGAAACTTTCGCTTTGCCGTGCCCACGCGTCCGGCCCGTCCCAGGGAGATCGCGAAATGAGAAGGTCTCAGTACCTACGGATCTTGCTCTCGCTGGCGACCGTCGTCGCCGCACCCGCATTCGTCGGGCAGGCCGCCTCCGCCCATCCGGCCGGCGCCACCACCCCGCACGAGGATCTCGCCGCGCCCGCCGTCGGCGTGGAACGCTACCTGTCCGCCACCGCCGGAGTGGGACGGTTCCCGCTGGTCGCGGCGGGGCGCGCGGCGCCTCTGGTGGTGAGCGGTGGCGACTATGCCGGTGTGGTCCGCGTCGCCGGCGACCTGCAGGCCGACATCACGCGGGTGACCGGCGTGCAGCCCGCCGTCTCGGTCGACCAGGTACCCGCCCAGCGCGACGTGGTGCTCATCGGCACGGTCGGCCGCAGCCCGCTGATCGACCGGCTGGTGGCCGCCGGGAAGCTGGATGTGTCCGGCATCGCGGGGAAGTGGGAGACCTCGCTGGAGCAGGTGGTGTCCGACCCGTTGCCAGGCGTGCGCCGCGCCTTCGTCATCGCCGGCAGCGACCAGCGGGGCACCATCTACGGCGCCTACGACGTCTCCCGGGGCATCGGCGTCTCGCCGTGGTACTGGTGGGACGACGTGCCCGCCCGCCACCAGGACGCCCTGTACGTGCTGCCCGGCCGGCACAGCCAGGGCACGCCGGCGGTGAGGTACCGCGGCTTCTTCATCAACGACGAGAACCCGGACACCGGCACCTGGGCGCCGCAGTTCTTCGGCCCGGGCCTCGCGCCCGGCTTCCCCGGCGGCCTCAACAGCAACTACTGGGCGAAGATCTTCGAGGTCGCGCTGCGGCTGAAGGCCAACTACATCTGGCCAGCGGTGTGGGGCCGGGCCTTCGCGGAGGACGACCCGCGCAACCAGGCGACCGCCAGCCGGTTCGGCATCGTCATGGGCACCTCGCACGAAGCGCCGATGACCTGCGGCATCGAGGAGTGGAACCGGCACGCCGTCGCGGCGGTACGCGACAGCAGCGGCACCATCGTCACGCCGGGACACGACCCGTACGGCGGCACCGGCGAGTGGAGCTACCGGCGCAACCAGGCGGCGATCGAGGCGTACTGGACCAAGTGCATCAAGCGCATGGTCGACCAGGGCTCGGACATGATGGTCACCCTCGGCATGCGCGGCAACGGCGACGTGAGCCTGCCCGACGGCGACGGCATCGACCTGATGCAGACCATCCTGGCCAAGGAGCGGCAGATCATCGCCGACGTCAGCGGCAAGGACGTCACCCAGATCCCGCAGGTCTGGACGCTGTACAAGGAGGTCCAGCGGTACTGGGACAAGGGGCTGCGCGCGCCGGACGACGTGACGGTGGTGTTCACCGACGACAACTGGGGCAACGTCCGCAAGCTGCCCGACCGCACCCTGCCCCCGCGCAGCGGCGGCTACGGCCTCTACTACCACTTCGACTACGTGGGCGGCGGGCGCAACTACAAGTGGGTGGACACCGCCAACCTCGCCAACACCTGGGAGCAACTGCACAACGTGTACGCGTACGGGGACTCCCGGCTGTGGGTCGCCAACGTGGGCGACATGAAGAACGAGGAGCTGCCGCTGCAGTTCTTCCTCGACTACGCGTGGAACCCGGCCGCGCTGACGCTCGACAAGCTGCCCGCCTGGGAGCGCCGGTACGCCGCGGAGAACTTCGGCGACCGGGTCGCCGACGGCATCGCCGACGTGCTGCACGACTACGGGACGCTGCAGTCGCGCCGCAAGCCGGAGCTGCTCAACCGGCACATCAGCGTGGACCCGAAGGGTGCGATCGTCTACGACGACCAGGGCACGCCGTTCAGCGTCACCAACTTCCGCGAGCTGGACACGGTGACCGCGCAGTGGCAACGGCTGTCGGCGCAGGCGCAGCGGATCGGCCGGGCGTTGCCGGCCGCCGCCCAGGACGCCTACTACCAGCTGGTGCTCTACCCGGTGAAGGCGACCGCCAACCTGTACGCGCTGCGGGACGCGGAGTTCACCAACATCCTGTACGCGGCGCAGGGCCGGGCGACCGCCAACGACCTGGCCGCCACGGCCGAGGCCCGGTTCGCCGACGACCAGGCCCTGTCGAACCGCTACAACACCACGCTCGCCGGTGGGAAGTGGAACAACTGGCAGCTGCAGCCGCACATCGACTACGGCGACGTGGCCCGGTACGGGCCCAACGCGCCGTGGCAGCAGCCCGAGCTGAACAACGTCGCGCTGCCCGACGTCATCTTCCCGGCGGTCAAGCGCATCGACGTACCGCCGGCGGCGGCGCTGGGCGTGGCGATCGACGGATCGGACAAGGCGTGGCCGGGCGAGCCCGCTGCCGCGGTACTGCCCGCGTTCAGCCCGTACCAGAGCCAGCCGTCCCAGTACATCGACGTGTTCAACCGGGGCGCGACGGCATTCCGGTACCAGATCCGGCCGGCCGTGCCGTGGGTGAGCGTGTGGCCGGCCAGCGGCACCGTCGACAAGCAGGTACGCGCGAGCGTGCGGGTCGACTGGTCGCGCGCGCCGCAGGGCACGACGCAGGTACCGATCGCGGTCACCGGCGCCGGCGGCACGGTGACGGTGCAGGCGGTCGTGCAGCACCCGGCGGTAGCGCGGTCGCAGGTGAAGGGCTTCGTGGAGGCCAACGGGTACGTGGCGATGCTGGCGGACCACTTCAGCAACGCGGTGAACTCGGGCGGGGTCTGGTGGCAGCGCATCCCGGACATCACGAAGTTCGGCGCCGGCATGCTGCCCTTCCCGGTGACCTCGGCCAGCCAGACGCCGGGCGGCGGCAGCCCGCGGCTGGAGTACCGCACGACGCTGTTCTCCTCGGGGCCGGTACAGGTCTGCGCGTACGTGCAGCCGAGAAACCCGACGCTGTCCGCTGACGGGCTCCGGTACGCGGTATCGGTGGATGACGCCGCGCCGCAGGTCGTGAACATCACGACGGCCACCGGTGCCGACGACACGACGATGAACCGGCAGTGGGAGCGCAACACGTCCGACAACACCAACCTGACCTGCACGACCCACGTCATCGCCCAGCCCGGGGTGCACGTGGTGAAGTTCTGGATGGTCGACCCGACGGTGATCCTGCAGCGGCTGGTGCTGAACACGGGTGGCGTGCCCGACAGCTACCTCGGCCCGCCGGAGAGCACGCGGATCGGCCGGTAACGCCGGAGACGGTGGCGGCCGGCGGGTGCCCGACCCGCCGGCCGCCACGTCGTCATGCCGCCCACCGCCGACCCCACTGCGGAGAGGCGTACCTCCGACTCCACCACCCGGTCTCTACAATCACGTGCGAAGCCGGAATGCGAGGAGGAGAGCTTGACCGACCAACAGACCGTCGGGTGGGTCGGCCCCAGCGGTCAGATGGCGGAGGACCCCAGCGCTTTTCAGCGGACCCTGGACGAATACGGGCGGATACTCGTCCAATCCGGCGCGATGCGGGTCGCGGCGGACCTCCGCGGGCGTTTCCGTCTCCGGAACGGCGCCTACTCCTGGGTCTATCTCGACCACGGCGACCTGCTGTGCCAACCCGAGACCAACAGCGTGCTCACGAAGGTCCTGGTGTCCTACATCCGTGCGAAGTTCGATCCGCAGCACACCGTCCTCGCCAACGTCGACTCGAAGTCGAGCCCGCAGTTGACCGGCGCGATCGCATCGATCGGCAGCTACCGTCAGGTGGTCGTACTGCCCGAGGTCACATACCGGCGGGAGCGGGGAATGCGACTGCGGCTCCGGTTGCCGGCCCAGCTGACCGAGCGCGACTCCATCGTGATCGTCGATGACGTCCTCACCCCCAGCGACACCACCGGTCTGCAGGTCGCGAAGCTGGTTCGTCGGCATGTGGCGGAACGGGTCGGCGGCAAGCCGCGATCGGTCGAGGTCCACCTTGTCGTGGGGGTCGCCCGCGATCCGTCGATCGCGTGCCCGCCACTGCGACGCAACGGGATCCGGGTGCACTGGCTGAAAACACTGGATGAGATCATTTCGGGCGCTTGGCCGGATCTGGCGGTGAGCCAGCGTGAACGCCTGCGGCTGGAGTTTCCGGCCGCGCCAACGGCGGGATCTGAACTCATCAGGTAGCTGACCTCGATGGCCTTGGTGAGGAAGGCGCATGATGCCGCGCGGACTCTTCTCATCAGTAACGGCGGCGGGCATACTTGGGGTTCCGCTCGCCCTCGATGCAATCCGGGTGGTCGATCGTTGAGCCATTTGTGATCGCCGCGGGTGGTCGTGAGTATTTACCTTTGAGGAGCGGCAATGCGGGCCTCGAGTGAGCGACCGGTCACTGGTCACCGGCCGGGACTTCCCATCCTGGACCTCTTCGCCGAGCGTTGGCGCCTCGGGAGATTCGTATGTGTCGGCCTGGACACCGCCTATGAGCGACTGCCCGGCGCTGCCACGTCTGGAAGGTCGGTGGAGCAGGGCCTCGTCTGGTTCAACCAGTCCATTGTGGACGCCACCCAGTCGGTTGCCTGTGCGTTCAAACCCAACATTGCCTTCTACGAAGGCCACGGACCGGACGGCCTGCGCGCGCTGGAGCACACGGTCCGGTATATCAAGTCCGCGTATCCCGAGATCCCGGTGATTCTGGACGCGAAGCGAGGCGACATCGGAAGCTCCAACGTCGGTTATGTGCGCGCGGCCTTCGAACGCATCAGAGCGGACGCGATAACCGTCAGCCCTTATCTTGGCAGAGAAGCGCTCGCGCCCTTCCTGGCGCGGAGTGATCGAGGTGTCTTCGTGCTTGCCAAGACCAGCAATCCGGGAGCGGGTGAGTTCCAGGACCTCAGGGTGGGCGCCGAGCAGGTTCCCCTCTACCTCGTGGTGGCTCGACAAGTGGCTACGCGGTGGAACGACAACAACAACTGTGGTGTCGTCGCGGGTGCGACGCATCCCGCGGACCTCGCGGCGATCCGTTCGGTGGTCGGGGACATGCCGATTCTCGTGCCCGGTGTCGGGGCGCAGGGGGCGGCGATCGGTCCGGCGGTGCGAGCCGGCAGGAACAGTAGCGGCGGTGGATTGATCATCAACTCGTCCCGCGACATTCTGTACGCCTCCGGTGAAGCGGACTACGCTGTGGCCGCCGAGAGGGCTGCCCGGCGGCTGAACCACGAAATCACCGCCAATCTGATCTAGCCTGCCTGTTGCCAGGACGCCGAGGCATTCTGTGGGAGTCAGAGCGCTCTTCGAGGGCATCTTGACGAATCTCGTCGCCGCCCTCCCCCTTCTGCTGGTCGGCCTGCTGTCGGGATGGGTGAGCCGCTATGTGTTCGAGCGGCACGCCATCAGGCGGTCCCTCGGCTTCCCGCACGAGCGCATACACATCGTGCTCGCGACGCCGTTGTACATAACACCAGGGACCAACCGCCCGAAGCGGTCGCCGGGTGTGCCGATGGCCACGATCGGCACGGTGTTCGCCTACCAGCACGTCGTCAACCTCCTGCTTCGCGGGTATCCGGGCATGCGCAAGGTCAGCCTGTACTTCTCGGACGACTTTCCGCCGTCGTTCTATGAGGACAACCTCATTCTCATAGGATTCCCGCAGACCAACCGGGTGACGCGCAGCGTCATGGCGAGATTGGCGCTGCCGATCCAGTTCGATGACCACGTGCTGGTGGAACGGGAGACGAGCAGGTCGTTTTGCGCGCGTGTGGAGAGCGGATCGATCACCGAGGACTACGGGTGCCTGGTACGGGCGAGGAATCCGTTCAACCCCCGTTCGATCGTTTACATCCTGGCGGGATCGCAAACCTACGGCATGAAAGCGGCCGCGGAGTACCTGGACTCGGTGACACGAGGGCGTGCGACGCTGCAGACCATCGCTCGGGGTGGGCGGATCCATCAGGGGGCTCGTCCGCCGCTCGGTCCCGAGTACCAGGTCATTGTCAGGGTCCTGGTGGAGAAATACTTCACCTCGAGCCTAGAGGTTGTCGCAAGCTACGCGTTGTAGGCAGGCTCCTCCACGCGCACCGCCGGCAGCATCCGGTCCAGCCAGCGCGGCAGCCACCAGTTGGCGCGGCCGAACAGTTCCATCGCCGCGGGCACCAGGATGAGGCGCACGATGGTCGCGTCCACCAGGACCATCACCGCGAGCCCGAGGCCGAGCTGCTTGACCGCCAGGTCCGCGCCGAACATCACGGACAGGAACACGACCACCATGATGGCGGCGGCCGCGGTGATGACGCGGGCGGTGCGGGACAGCCCGGTGACGACGGCCTGCCGGGTCTCCCCGCACGCGTCATACGCCTCCCGGATGCGCGAGACCAGGAACACCTCATAGTCCATGGACAACCCGAACAGTACCGGGAACATGATCATTGGTACGTACGCGGCGATCGGCATCGGGCCGGGGAAGCCGAGGACGCGGGTGAGCCAGCCCCACTGCACGGCGGCGACGAGCGCGCCGTACGCGGCCCCGATCGAGACAAGGTTCAGGATCGCGGCCTTCAGTGCCAGCACCACGGAACGGAAGACCGCGATCAGCAGCAGTACGGACAGCCCCACCACGACGGCGATCAGCAGTGGCAACCGGCCGGCGACGAGGTCGGCGAAGTCTACCGCCAGCGCGGTCGTGCCGCCGATCGGCAACCCCGGTACAACATCGGTGCGCAGGTGGCGGACCAGGCTGGCGGTCGCCGCGGACTGGCCGCTGGTCGCCGGGTACGCGATCACGAGCGCGACGGCACCGTCCTGGCTGACCCGTGGCGCGGTGACCGAGGCGACCCCGGGAGTGGCGCGGACCGCGGCGGCGACCCGGTCGGCCGAGCCGGCGGGCTGCACGACGATCACCAGCGGCGCGTCGTAGCCGGCGCCGAAGCCGCGGGCGAGGATGCGGTGGGTGGCGTAGCCGCTGGTGGCGTGGGGCTGGGTGCTCTCGTCGGGCATGGACAGGCGCATGCCGAACGCCGGTGCCGCCAGTACCAGAAGAATGGCACCGGCACCCACGGCCGCGAGCACCGGCCGCCGGGCCACGGCCGTGGCCCACCGGGCCGCCAGCGGCAGCCGGTCCGCGGCCCGCCGGGTGAGATGCGGCACCCGCAGCCGGTCGATGGCCCGGCCGGTGTAGCCGAGCAGCGCGGGCAGCAGGGTCACCGCGGCGAGCATGGTGAGGGCGACGGTCAGCGCCGCGCCCACCGCGACGCCGCGCAGCAACGGCAGGTTCATCAGCAACAGGCCCAGCAGACCCACGACGACGGTACCGCCGGCGAACAGCACCGCCCGCCCGGCCGTGGTGGTCGCGGCCACGGTCGCCTCCTGTGGCGCATGTCCGGCGGCCAGCATCTCGCGGTAGCGGGTCACGATGAACAGCGCGTAGTCGATGCCGACCCCCAGCCCGATCATCGTCGCCAGGATCGGCGCGAAGCCCGGCGTGGGCAGCACGTGGTTGAGCAGCATCATGCCGGCGAGACCGGTGCCGATGCCGAAGATCGCGGCCACGATCGGCAGCGCCATCGCCAGCACGGAGCCGAACGCGACCAGCAGGACGACCATTGCCGCGGTCAGGCCGATGCCGTCGGCGGCGCCGCCGCCCGGGGTCTCCGCGCCGTCCACCGCGCTGCCGCCCAGTGCGAACTCGACACCGCCACCGGACGCGCCCCGCACGTCGTGGACGAGGGAGAGGGTCTGGGCGCTCGGCATGGAGTCGGAGTTGACATCCAGCGACGCGTCGGCGAAGGCGGTATGCCGGTCCGCCGAGATCTGCCCGGGCACCTGGTACGGCGAGCCGACCTCGGTCACGTGCGGTGCCGCGCGCAGCCGCCCGAGTACCGCCTCGACCCGGCCGCGTACCGCCGGATCGTCCACGCCGGCGTCGGCGTACACCGCCACGGTCAGCGACGCGCCGGCGGACCGGCTCGGGAAGTGCTGCGCGATGAGGGCCTGCGCGCGCTGGGACGGCCGGTCGCCGCCCGAGTAGCTGGTCGTGGCCGGCGCGCCCTTGGTGAAGCCCAGGACGAGCAGGCCGGCGGCGACCGCGGTCCACGCCAGGGTGACGAGCAGGCGGTGCCGGTGGCAGAAGGTGGCGAGGCGGGCGAGGGTGCCAGTGGTGGTCATGTCCTCGATGGTGGCGATCCGGCGGCGCCCGGTCGTCCGCCCTGGGCAGGCTGTGCCGGGCCCGGGCTACTACGACCGCGTACTCCCGGAGGAGTACGTCACCGCCGGCGGGCCTGGACCAGCCCGCTCTCGTAGGCGAACACGACGAGCTGCGCGCGGTCCCGCGCACCCACCTTCGTCATCGCCCGGCTCACGTGGGTCTTCGCGGTCAGCGGGCTGACCACCAGCTTGGCTGCGATGTCCTCATTGGACAGTCCGGCCGCGACGAGCTGGACCACCTCCCGCTCGCGCTCGGTCAGCAGGGCGAGCTGCGGGCTGGGCGGCGCGGGATCGTCGGGCTGGGCCCGCGCGGTGAAGCGGGCGATGACCGCCCGGGTGACGCTCGGCGACAGCAGCGCCTCGCCCCGCGCCGTGATGCGCACCGCATCCAGCAGGCCGGCCGGCTCGGTGTCCTTGACGAGGAAGCCGCTCGCGCCGGAACGCAGCGCGGCGAACACGTTCTCCTCCTCGGCGTAGGTGGTCAGGATGAGGATGCGGACCGCGGACAGGCTGCCGTCGCCGGTGATGCGCCGGGTGGCGGTCACCCCGTCGACCTCGGGCATCCGGATGTCCATCAGCACCACGTCCGGCCGCAGTTGCCGGGCCAGCGCCACCGCCTCGCCGCCGTTGGTGGCCTCGCCCACCACGTCGATGTCGGGCGCCGACTCCAGCAGCATCCGGAACCCGGCCCGCACGAGGGCCTGGTCGTCGGCGAGCAGCACCCGGATCATGCGGCCCCACATCCGAACGGCAGCACCGCGTGCACCCGGTACCCGCCGTCCGGGCCTGGTCCCGCCTGCAACTGCCCGCCGAGCGTGGCCGCCCGCTCGCGCATGCCGGCAAGGCCGTGCCCGCCGGTCGCCACCGGAGCGGCACTCGACCCGTCGTCGACCACCTCCAGGGTCACCGCGTCCGACCGGTATCCGATGTGGACGGTCGCGCTCGCGTCCGGCCCCGCGTGGCGCAGCACGTTCGTCAGCGCCTCCTGCAGGATCCGGTACCCGGAATGGTCCACAGTGGATGGCAGCGGTACCGGCGTGCCCTCGGTGCGCACGGCGACCGGCAGGCCCGCGGCCCGTACCGCCGCCAGCAGCGCGGGCAGCCGGTCCAGCCCGGCGGCGCGGTCGGACACCGCGCTGCCCTCGTCGCCCTCGCGCAGCACGCCGAGCGTGGCGCGCATCTCGTCGAGCGCGGCGCTGCCCGTGCTGCGGATCGCCCGCAGCGCCTCGCGCGCCTGGTCCGGGCGCTCGTCGAGGACCTGCAGCGCGGCGCCGGACTGCACCGTCACGGTGGCCAGCGCGTGGGATACCGTGTCGTGCAGTTCCCGGGCGACGCGCAGCCGCTCCTGGGCCACCTGCCGGGCGGCCTCCCGCTCGTGCTCCTCGGTGACCATGCGCAGCCGCTCCTGGCTCTGTGCGGCGAGCAGCCGCCGGCTGCGCACCAGCCAGCCGAGCAGCAGGGCCACGGCGATCAGCGCGGCGTGCGGCAGCAGGTTGTTGACGATGTCCAGGGCGGGCCGGCCGTCGCGCAGGCCGACGAGGGTGGCCGCGGTGAAATAGAAGACGGGTACCGGCACGATGGACCAGGTCCGCCCGGCCTCGGCGGCGAGGTAGCAGGGTACGACCAGCACCACGGTCGGCGGGAAGCCGGGAAAGTTCGCGGCGTAGTAGGCGAACAGGACACCCGCGACGGCGTACAGGGAGCCCAGCGGCCAGCGCCGCCGCACCAGCAAGGGCAGCGCCATGGCGACCCCCAGCAGCCGGCCCACCGGCCCGGGTGGCTGGGACCCGGGCTCCTCGGCGACCTGGATCGCGACCTGGGTGGCCCCGGCGACCGCACCGGTCACCGCGACGTCCATCACCCAGGCGTTCCATCGGGCCACGCGGACAAGGTACCGCCTCGCCAGCAGAAGACCGACAGTGTGCAGAAGTACGCGGACAGGACTGGTCACCTCTGGACTCATGGACGTGTCCAACGCCATGACCTGGAGGTTCGCATGCTGTCCCTGACCTTCTGCCCCGAGCCCGCCTGCGGAGCGCCCGCCGAGATCACCGCCCGGTACGCGCTGCGCTCCACTGACGGCCCGATCGAGCACGTGACGACGTACTGCGTGCGGCGTCACCGGTTCGTGCTGCCGACCGAGCGGCTCGCCGCGGCCGGAATCGGCGGGCCGCGCGCCAGGTAGGCGGTTGCGCGGCGCGGACAGAATGGCGGGTGTGCGTCTCACCCGCCCGGCCGCGCCCTGCTCCGCCTGACCGTTCTCGCCATGCTGGCCGGCTGCTCCGGCGGCGCGCAGGAGGGTGGCGCACCGCGGGACTGCCAGCCGGACGTCGCACCGTCGGCCGTCGCCAGCCGGCCGCCGGTGCCGGCGGGGCTCGGCGAGCCACGGCACGTCACGGCCAGGCCGGGCACGGTGACGTCGGTGCTCGGCCCGCTGGCCGACCCGACGCGGGGTGCCGCTGGGTGGGGAGCGGGTTGCGGCTGCGCGCGGACGGGCCGGCGCCGGTCAGCGTCGACCTGTTCGCGACCAGCCTGGTCGTGACCGGCTCCGGCGGGGGATACCAGCCGGACGCGCCCGGTGTGACCTACGCCTGGCGGATATGAGCATCGGTGGGCTGGCGGCCGAGGTACCGCAGCAGCGCCGCCGCGGCGTCATCGGTGTCCTGCGGGGCGAGTGCCGGTGCGAACGCGAAGGCCCGCAGCGGCTCGACGATCCTGGTGGCGACGGTCATCAGGGGCCGGGCCATCTCCACGGTCAGTGGCGACGGCTGGCCGGTGGCGACCGCGATGTCCCAGGCGTGCACCGCCGCGTCGAGCGCGCACGCTCCCGCGGCCAGCCACGCCGGCATCGCACCCTGCGGCAGCGGGGTCGGCACCTCGGGAGCGTCATCGTCGACGGTCGCGTACACGCCGCTCGACGCCGCGAGGGCCTCGTCCAGGAACGCCAGCGCATCCCCGTCCAGCTGGCCGGAGGGCGAGAACGGGTCGAACGACGGCCACGGGCCACCGGTGACCGCCGCCGCATACCCGATCTGGTCGCCGGCCGCGTGCTGCAGAACCTGCGTCACCGACCACTTCTCGCACGGCGTCCGCAGGTCCCAGTCGCCCGCCCCCACGCCGGCCACCGTGTCCCGCAACGCCCGGTGCGACTCGTCCAGCAGAGACCGCCATTCGCCAACCATCGCGCCCAACTCCTCCAATTAGAACGGAATACTTTGTTCCGCCTCAGCATAGCAGACCGGAACGATCCGTTCCAGTCTGCGACGGAGGCCCGGCTGCGAGGGCAAGATCTCCGGTCGCCCTGATCACGCCGGGGCCCAGTCTTGGCGAGCGGAGCGTCGAATGGAGTCTGCCGAGAAATGCCCCGCGCGGCGGGTCCGGCTGACATGGCTCGGCGGTGCGCCGGGCCGGGCCGCCGCCGGGCTGCGGGCCGGGTTGCGGCGGGGCTGTGGCCGGGTTGCGGTCGGGGTCGCCGGAGCGGACCTTGGTCGCTGCGACACGTCAGGGCGTGTAGCGGCGACCAAGGTCTGTGTGGCACCGCAGCGAGGGCGATGAGGGTCGGGGATGTCGGTATTGTTCTGCTCCGCTGTGGGTGATCGCCCGAGCGTGCGTCCTGGTCGGGCGAGCGGGGACCGTGATCGCGTGCGAGGGCGCCGTGATCGTGCGGGTGGCGCCGTGATCGTGGGGTGGCGCCGTGATCGGTTTGGGACGGCGCCGTGATCGCGCGTGGGCGCCAAGATCGCGTGCGTGGGCGCCGTGATCGCGCGCGTGGGCGTCGTGATCCACGCGCGTGGGCGTCGTGGTCGGTCGGGTGGCGCCGTGATCACGGGGAGCCGGGGGTTGATCGCGATCCGGCGGAGAAACGGATAGTCGACTACGCGTTCCTCCGGCAACTCGTGATCATGCCGGCGCCGCACGCCCTGATCATGGTGACCGCGGCCGAAGGCCACCACACCGGTGCTGCGCAGAGCGAAGCGACCAGCCTGCACCGCCCGGCATCGCCCGCACCCGTGTCGGTTCGGCAATCGCCCGCACCCGTGTCGGTTCGATGACGCAACGCCGTGCAGGCCACCGTGCGACAGGCTGAAACCATCACTTTTGCCGCCATGAGTGGTACGGCGATCCGGCGGCGGGTGGCAGGGCGTGGGCGGCACGCACCTCACCGGCCAGTTGACATGTGACCGCGCCGCGGTCTGCTACGGCATCGCGATCCCTTGCCGGCGGCGCTCCTGGGTGGCAGGGCCGCGTCCGGCGTGGCCGTGCCGGCCGGCCAGCTACTCGTCGCGGTCGTCCCGCTGCTCACCGTGGCGCCGCTGGGTGCCGGCGCGCCGCCGGCCCCGGGTCGGCTGTCACCCGCCGTGCCGGCCAGCGCGCTCGGGGCGCGGGGCACCGGCATCGCGTTCGTGCTCAACTTCCGGGTGGTCCGGCGCCGGCGCATCGGCTTTCCGTGACGTACCTGTTGCCGATCGTGGCCACCACCTTCGGCGTGCTCGGGCCCGGCGCGGACATCCGTTGGCACCAGCCGGTGGGCGCGCTGGTCGTGCTGGTGGGTCGCGGTCCCCCGGGGCGTCCTGCGGCTGCCGGGCGCGCGTGGTGTCTCATGTGGACAGCGAGGTGGCGCCCGGGATCGGGGCCGGCGTTCGGGGGTAGCGCTCAATTTGTTTGAGCCATAAACTTAAGCGGCTGTCACCTAGATCCGGCCTTCACCGGTCAGAGGAGGAAGGCGCATGTTCCGATCACGAAGGCTCGCCACGTTGGCCGTACTGGCCACCGTCGGGTCGCTGGCATTGAGCGCGTGCAACAGCAGCAGCGGTGGTTCGCAGTCGAACGGCAGTTCCAGCAAGGTGCTGAAGCTGTGGCACTACGAGGGCCCGACCAGTGCGATGGGCGTGGCGTGGGCCGAGGCCATCAAACAGTTCAAAAACACCCATCCGGGCGTCGAGGTCAAGTTCGAGGAGAAGGGGTTCGAGCAGATCCAGCAGAACGCCGCCATGATCCTCAACTCCAACGACGCGCCGGACCTCATGGAGTACAACAAGGGCAACGCCACCGCCGGCCTGCTGTCCAAGCAGGGGCTGCTGACCGACATCAGCGCCGAGGTGACGAAGCGGGGCTGGGACAAGTTGCTGTCCCCGAGCCTGCAGACCACCGCCCGGTACGACCCGCGGGGCATCATGGGCTCCGGCAACTGGTACGGCGTGCCCAACTACGGCGAATACGTCATGGTGTTCTACAACAAGGACATGTTCGCGAAGTACCACCTGCAGGTACCGACCACGCTCGCCGAGTTCACGGCCGTGATGGACACCTTCGTGAGGAACAAGGTGACCCCGCTGTCGGTCGGCGGCAAGGAGTACCCGGCGCAGCAGATCCTCTACGAGCTGGCGCTGTCCCAGGCGGACCGGTCCTTTGTAGACAGTTACGAGCTGTACAAGGGCAAGGTGGACTTCCACGGTCCGCAGTTCACCTACGCCGCCAACACGTTCTCCGACTGGGTGAAGAAGGGGTACATCGCGAAGAACTCGGCCGGCATCATCGCCGAGGACATGGGTGTCGCCTTCGAACAGGGCAAGTTCCCCATCATGATCTCCGGTAGCTGGTGGTTCGGGCGGCTGGCCAGCGACATCAAGAACTACCAGTGGGGCACGTTCCTGTTCCCGGGCAACAAGCTGCACCCGGGGTCGAGCGGCAACATCTGGGTGGTGCCGAGCAAGTCGAAGAGCAAGAGCCTGGCCTACGACTTCATCGACATCACGATGAAGCCCGAGATCCAGAACCTGCTGGGCAACTCGGGTGGGGTACCGGTGGCCGCGGACGCCTCGAAGATCACCGACGCGAGGAGCAAGGACCTCATCGCCAACTTCAACACGATCGCGGCGCAGGACGGGCTCGCGTTCTACCCTGACTGGCCGGCACCGGGCTACTACGACGTGCTGGTGGCCGGGGTGCAGAATCTGATCAACGGAACCAAGAGCCCGAGCGCGGTACTCGACGAGATTGCCAAGCCGTACAACGACAATCTCGCGAACATCGGCGGTTGAGGCGTGGCGGGGACGCGGTCGGCGCGCCGGAAGGGATACGCCGTCTTCCTGCTCCCCGGTGTGGTGCTGTCGCTCGCGGTCATCATCGTGCCCTTCGTGATGACCGTGGGCGTCAGCTTCACCCGCTGGACGGGTGTCGGCCGTCCACAGTGGATAGGCCTGCACAACTACGCCCGGCTGCTGCACGACGACAACTTCTGGGCGTCCTTCCGGCACATCGGGCTGATCATCGTGGCGATGGCGGTGATACCGACCCTGATCGGCCTGGTGCTGGCCGCCGTGCTGTTCGACTACCTCGGCCGGGTCTTCGGCGCCCGCACCGCGAGCGTGTTCCGGTCCGGGTTCTACCTGCCGCAGGTGCTGCCGGTGGCGGTCACCGGCATCGTCTGGGGCTGGATCCTGCACCCCACCTACGGCGCGCTCAACGCGATCCTGGACAAGACCGGCCTGCACGCGCTGGCCAAGAACTGGCTGGGTGACCCGACCTACGCGCTGTACAGCGTCATGGCCGTCATGGTGTGGATCCAGGTCGGCTACCCGGTGGTGATGTTCATGGCCGGGCTGCAGCGCGTCGACCCCGAACTGTACGAGGCCGCCGACCTGGACGGCGCGTCGTGGTGGCAGCGCTTCTCCCGGATCGCCGTGCACCTGATCCGGCCCGAGATCTACGTGGTGCTGGTGACCACGACCATCGCCGCGCTGAAGATATTCGGTCAGATCTTCGTACTGACGCGGGGCGGGCCCGGCAACGCCACGCTGGTCCCGTCGTACTTCGCGTACAAGAACTTCTTCGAGAACGCGAACGTCGGGTACGGCTCGGCCATCGCCACCGTGCTCGCCCTGATAATTCTCGTGCTGACCGCGCTGTTCCTCCGGGTGCAGACGCGCGGGGAGGTGTGAGGTGGCCAGGCGGCGGCGGGCACCGGCCCGCTTCCCGGTGCTGGTCGTGCTCGTCGTGCTGCTCGCGCTGGTCCTGGCGCCGTTCCTCGTGGTCGCGGTGAACGCCGTCAAGTCCCCGGCGGACTACGCAGCGCACGGGCCGATCGCGTGGCCGCGCGGGCTGCACCTGTCCGGGATCGTGGACTTCTGGCACCGCGTCGACTTCGGGCGCAAGCTGCTCAACAGCTTCGTGGTCAGCCTGGCGGTCGCGGTGCTCGGCGTGACACTGTCCGTGCTCAACGCGTACGCGCTGGGCATCGGCCGGGTACGCGGGCGGTTGTGGTTCCTCGTGTTCTTCCTCATCGCCAACCTGCTCCCGCAGGAGATGCTGGTCTACCCGCTCTACTACCTGTCCAAGTCGCTGGCCCTGTACGACACGCTGACCATCGTCGTCATCGTCTTCACCGTCATCCAGAGCGCGTTCGGCACGTACCTGCTGTCCTCCGTCTACGCCAGCTTCCCGGTCGAACTGCTGGACGCCGCCGAGGTGGACGGCGCCGGCCGGCTGCGGGTGCTCTGGCGCATCGTGCTGCCCATCAGCCGCCCCACCCTGTCCGTCCTGTTCACCTTCTTCTTCATCTGGACGTGGAACGAGTTCTTCCTGCCGCTGATCTTCCTGATCTCCAACGACAACCAGACCGTGCCGGTGGCCCTGGGCGTCCTGCAGGGCCAGCGCCTGATGGACGCGACCACCACGAGCGCGTCCGCGCTGATCGGCATCCTGCCCGCGATCATCTTCTTCCTCGTGTTCCAGCGCACCCTCACGCGCGGCATCATCTCCGGCGCAATACGGTAGCGGCGTGACGATCGGAGGCACCGCCGCCTACGCCGGGTACCCGGGCCTGCCGGCCATGGTCGAGCGGGCGGTGGCCGCGGCGCGGCGGCTCGACTTCGGCTACTCGTGCCGGCCGCAACAGGGCGAACTGCTGCGGCTGCTGGCCGCGGGCATCGGACCCGGGACGATCGGCGAGACCGGTACCGGCTGCGGGGTCGGCCTCGCCTGGCTGGCCAGCGGGGCACCGGCCGAGGCGCGACT
This sequence comes from Micromonosporaceae bacterium, assembly GCA_039649115.1. Classification (GTDB taxonomy): domain Bacteria; phylum Actinomycetota; class Actinomycetes; order Mycobacteriales; family Micromonosporaceae; genus DATEJJ01. Next base: position 44,433 of record JBBWZQ010000120.1, read on the forward strand.
GGTCAGCGTCGAGCGCGACCCGGTCCGGGCGGCGGTCGCGGCCGAGCTGTTCCGCACCGATCCGCGGGTGCGGGTGGTGACCGGGGACTGGCGGGACCTGGCCGGACAGGGACCCTTCGACCTGCTGGTACTCGACGGCGGCGGCGCGGCCAAGGACGCCGATCCGCCGGTGGAGCCGGGGGAGTGGCTGCGCGGGGTGGGCGCGCAACTGGTGATCGACGACTTCACCCCGCTGACCACCTGGCCACCCCGTCACGAGGGCCGCGAGGACGCCGCCCGCCTGCACTGGCTGCGCCATCCGCGGCTGCGGGCGAGCGAGGTCAGGGTGGCGCCGTCCGCCTCAACGATCCTGGCGACCTTCGTCGGCTGACACCAGAGTGGCCACGGCATCCGCGACCGGCGTGTCCCGGGGTACCGGCCGCGCCGCCACCACGGCGTCCACCGGCATCGGCGCGTACAGGTGCGGGAAGAGCTGGCCGCCCCGGGACGCCGCCCAGCGCAGTTGCCCACCCAGCCGGGCCGGGTCGACGGTGAGCAGCGTGAGCCCGTGCTGGTCCGCGAAGTACCGCCGGGCCGTCTCGACCACCTGGCCGGGGCCGGAGAAGTGGATGAACCCGTCGCGACGGTCCACTTCGGACCCGTCGTACCGGCCCGCCGCCTCGGCGCGTGCCCACTCGTCCGTCGACAGCAGCTTATAGATCACCGTGTCAACTGTACGGTGGCTGCGTGAGCAGCGAGCGGTTCGAACTCGGTACCGACGGCCCCAAGGTCCTCGTCGTCGGGGTGGACGGCTCCACCACCTCCCTGCGCGCCGGCGCGTACGCCGCCGGCCTGGCCCGCCGGCAGGGCGCACACCTCGTGATCGTCTACGTGGCACACCCGGGCGGCCTGATCGAGATGGCGCCGGGCGGCTCGGCCGCCGCCCGGCAGCTGACCGACGAGATCGGCGACGACCTGCGCCGGCAGATCGAGGCACTGGCCCCCGCGCTCGGCATCTCCTACACGTTCCGGGTGGAGTCCGGCGACCCGTACGGCGAGCTGGTCCGGGTGGCCGACGAGGTGACCGCGGACGGTGTCGTGGTCGGCGCGTCCACGCAGGCGGGTCACCGGTTCGCCGGGTCCATCGCGATCCGCCTCGTCAAGGCCGGCCGCTGGCCGGTGACGGTCGTGCCGTAGGACCGGGGCCGCTATCCTGACCGTGCACAGGGCTTCGTGAGTACGTGCCGGTTGGGTGGGATGGCGCGTCTCCTCGACGTGTTCGAAGGAGACGCCGGTGTCGACCTACCGCGACCTCGTCCGGGCCACCACCCCCGGGTACCTCGTCCTCGCCTTTCTGGCCCGGCTGCCGCTGGCCATGGCGCCGCTCGCCACGCTGGTCCTCGTCGTGGCCAGCACCGGCAGCTACGCCGTCGCGGGCCTCGCCAACGCGGTGCAGGGTCTGGCGAGCATGGTGGGCGGCCCGGTCCTCGGCGCGCTGGCCGACCGGCACGGCCATCGCACGGTGACCGTGGCGGCCACCGCGGTCGCCGCCGCCGCGCTGGCCGGTCTCGTCCCGGCCGCCCGCGCGGGCACGGGCGCGGTGCTGGCCGCCTCGGCGCTCGCGGGCCTGGCCCGGCCGCAGATCGGCGCGCTCGTCCGGGTGCAGTGGTCACGGCTGGCCCGCGCGCACGACCGGGCGCTGCTGCCGACGGCCCTGTCCTACGAGGCGGCGGTCGACGAGACAACCTTCGTGGCCGGACCGGCGCTCGTCGGGATCCTGACCCTGATCCCGGTCGCGGGGGCGGCACCGGTGGCCGCGGCGGCCATCCTGCTGCTCGCCGCTACCCTGCCCTTCGCCCTCGTCCACACGTCCAGCACCACCGCGCCGTCCGCCGAGCCGGACACCGCGCTCCCGGGCCTGCCGCGCCCGGAACTGGCCGGCATGTTCGCGGCCATGGCCATCATGGGCGTCGTGTTCGGCGCCGTGCAGACGGCGGTGACCGCGTTCGCGAACACCACCGGCCGGCCGTGGGCAGCGGGACTGATCTACGCGGAACTCGGCGTCGGCAGCGCCCTGGCCGGTACCGCCACCGCCTGGCTGCCGCGCAACTTCACGGTTCCCGCCCGGTACGCCTGCTCGGCCGGCGCCCTGCTGCTCGGCACGCTGCTGCTGCTGACCGTCGGCTCGCTGGCCACGATGCTCGCGGCGGTCGCCGTCCTGAGCGTGACGGTCGCCCCGTACATGATCACGCTGTACGGGCTGACCGACCAGCTCGCACCCGCCAGCCGGGCCAACGCCGCGATGACCGTCATGACGGCCGGCGGCCCGGCCGGGGTCGCGCTGGGCACGGCCGTCGCCGGGCACCTCGCGGACCACCACGGTTACCGGGGTGCGTTCGCCGTCGCGCCGCCGGCCGCCGCGGCGGCCCTCACCCTCGCGCTCGCCAGCCTGCGGCGACTGCGCGGGCTCGGCGGCGGTACGGGAGAGGTCCCTATCTACCGGTGAGACGTGCGCGGACCAACCAGGCGGCGGCCTCGACCCAGACCCCGTCCGGGCGCTGGCGGGCGGCATACCGCTCCGCCATCGTGGCCAGGATCCGCCCGGTGAGCGCGCCGTCGCCCAGTTCCGCGAACAGCCTGCGGAACCGTCCCATGCTGCTGAAGTAGTCCACCACGTCGGCGACGTCCGATCCCACCCGCGCCGGTTCGCGCACGGACTCGATGTGGATGTCCAGGCAGCCCACCCCGGCGAGCAGGGCCGCGATCCACCGCCGGTCGGCGAACAGGTCCGCGCCGGCGGATTCCGGCGCTGGCGCGTGCGCCAGGAACGCCTGCTCGGGGATGCCGAACAGCTCGTTGTCCCGGTCGCGCTGCCAGCACAGGAAGGCCAGCCGGCCACCCGGCCGCAGCGCGCCGAGGATGTTGGCGAACGCGGCTGCCGGGTCGTCGAAGAACATGACGCCGAAGCTGCTGAGCGCGACGTCGAAGAACCGTGGCGGCAGCGGGTGCACCTGAGCGTCGCCCTCGACGAAACGCGCGTTTGCCAGGCCGGCCCCGGCGGCCAGCCGCCGCGCGACGTCGAGCATCGGGCCGGACAGGTCGAGGCCGAGCACGGTACCGTCCGCGCCGGCGACCGCCCGGGCCACCGCGACCGACGTTTCGCCGCAGCCGCAGCCCACGTCCAGCACCCGGTCGCCGGCGGCGAGGCCGGCGGCGTCCAACAGGCGAGGGGTCAGCCGCTGGCGGATCGCGGCGTGCCGCTCGCGGTTGGCGATCCAGTGCCGGCCGCTGTCGCCGTTCCAGCGCTCCGCCTGCAGCGCGTTCGCTGTGTCCATGCGCGCCATCCTGGCACGCGCCGAACACGGCGACGAGGCGCGACACGGGCGTGTCCGAGGCTGTCGAGCGCCGGTCCCGGGCGAGTGATCAGGGCGCCAGCCAGGTGCGCATGAGCAGGTCGAAGGCGGTCGCCATGTCGGCGTCCCGGTCGTACAGCCACTGGACCTGCAGGCCGTCCATGAGCGCGACGAGGATCTGGGCGACGAGCGCCGGGTCCAGGTCGGTACGGATGGTGCCGTCGCGCTGGCCGGACCCTACCCACTCCATCAGGTCCTGCCGCACCGAGTCGTACCGCCCGGTGAAGAACTCGTGTGCCGGGTGCGCCGGCGCGGTCGCCTCCGCGGACAGCAGGGTGAACAGTGCCACGATGCCGGGCCGCCGGGTGTTCTGCGCGATCAGGTTGTGCAGGCTGCCGATCGAGTTCCAGCGGACCTGGTCCTCCTCGTCGCGCTCCTGGATCACCGCGGCCAGCAGGGCCGCCTTGCCGCCGAAGTGGTGGGTGAGTCCGGTCTCGCTCATGCCCACCCGCGCCGCGATCTCGCGCAGCGACGACCCGTGGTACCCGTACTCGGCGAAGACCTCGATGGCGGTACGCAGGATCTCCTGGCGCCGCTGCGCCGTCTTCGCGTACGGACCGCGACGCCCCGTCGGTGGCTTGCTCACGCCCGGCAATGTATCTCCACACGAAAACCTTGTACATCCCCTACTTTCAAACTAGCGTGTTCGTCATGCCTGAACTGGAAGAGCGGCTCGTCAAGCTCAGCCTGGAGCAGAAGGTCCGGCTGCTGACCGGCGCCGATTTCTGGTCGCTGCACGCCGAGCCCGACGCCGGCCTGCGCCGGCTCGTCGTCTCGGACGGGCCGGCCGGGGTCCGGGGCGAACGGTGGGACGAGCGCAGCCCCTCGGCGAACGTACCGTCGCCCACGGCACTCGCGGCGAGTTGGGACGAGGGCCTGGTCGAGCGGGTCGGCGGCCTGCTCGCGGCGCAGGCCCGGGCCAAGGGCGTGGACGTGCTGCTGGCCCCCACGGTCAACCTGCACCGGTCCCCTTACGGCGGGCGGCACTTCGAGTGCTTCAGCGAGGATCCGTTGCTCAGCGCGCGGATCGGCGTGGCATACGTGCGCGGGGTGCAGGGCGGTGGCGTGGCGGCGACCGTCAAGCACTTCGTGGCCAACGACTCCGAGACGCAGCGGATGACGCTGGACGCGCACATCGACGAGCGGGTGCTGCGCGAGCTGTACCTGGCGCCGTTCGAGGCGATCGTGCGCGAGGCGGGCGTGTGGGCGGTGATGGCCGGGTACAACGCGGTGAACGGGTACACGATGACGGAGAGCCCGCTGCTGCGCGATGTCCTGCAGGGCGAGTGGGGATTCGACGGGCTGGTCATGTCGGACTGGTTCGCCACCCGTTCCACCGAGGCGGCCGGCAACGCCGCGCTGGATCTGGCGATGCCCGGCCCGGTCAGCCCGTGGGGCGACGCACTGGTCGCCGCCGTGCGGGCGGGCAAGGTGGACGAGGCGACGGTCGACGACAAGGTGATCCGGCTGCTGCGCCTGGCCGGGCGGGTCGGCGCGCTGGAGGCTGCGCCCAGGCCGGCGCCGGTCTTCACGGACCAGGACGTGGCGGCCGGGTTGCGGTCCGCGGCCGCCGCCGGGTTCGTGCTGGTGCGCAACCACGAGGGGGTACTGCCGCTGGCGCGCGACGGCCTGCGCCGGTTGGCCGTACTGGGGCCGAACGCGGCACTGGCCCGCACTCTGGGCGGGGGCAGTGCCACCGTGTTCCCGCCGTACACGGTGTCCCCTGTGGACGGTGTCCGCGCCGCGCTGGGCGACGCGGTCGAGGTGACGCACGCGGTCGGCGCCCTGCCGCACGCCCGCGTCCCGGTCGCTCCGGTGGCCATGCTCCGCCTGCCGGACGGCACCGGGGAGGGCGCCGAGGTACGGTTCCTGGCGCGCGACGGCGCCCTGCTCGGCACCGAGCGGCGCGCCGCCGGCGGATACAACTGGATATTCGGCTACGGACCCGGGATCCCGGCCGACGAGGTGGCGCGCGTCGAGGTGCGCACCCGGGTACGCGCGGGCGAGCCCGGCGTGTACCAGATCGGCTGTTCGGGTCTTGGCCGTTTCCGCCTCTGGCTGGCCGGCGGCGAGGTCTTCGACACGGTGCTGCGCCTGCCGCCCGGTGCGGACATCGTGGAGGGTCTGATGATCCCGCCGCAGCGGTTGCACCCGGTGGGTCTGGCCGGGGGCGAGGAGATCGACCTGGTGCTCGTGCACGACATCGCCAGCCTCGACGGCGACCTGCGCCTGCCCGGCGCCACCCTGCAGCTCAACATCGAGGCGCCGCACGGCACCGACGGGGAGGAGATCGAGCGCGCCGTCGCGCTGGCCCGCGAGTCCGATGTCGCGGTGGTCGTGGTGGGCACCACCGAGGAGGTGGAGAGCGAGGGCTTCGACCGGGCCAACCTGGCTCTGCCCGGCCGGCAGGACGAGCTGGTGCGCCGGGTGGCCGCGGCCAATCCGCGCACCGTCGTGGTCGTCAACTCCGGCGCCCCGGTGCTGATGCCCTGGGCCGACGAGGTGGCCGCGGTGCTGCTGGCGTGGTTCCCGGGGCAGGAGTTCGGCAACGCGCTCGCGGACGTGCTGCTCGGGCTCGCCGAGCCGGGCGGCCGGCTGCCGACGACCTGGCCGTCCACACCGGACGGTCTGCCGTCCACCCGGCCGGTCGACGGGGTGCTGCGCTACGACGAGGGGCTGTTCATCGGGTACCGGTGGTACGACCGCGAGGCACGCGAGCCGCGGTACCGGTTCGGGCACGGGCTCGGCTACACGACGTGGGAGTACCTGTCCCTGGACACCGGCGCGGACGGCGTGAGCGTGCGGGTGCGCAACACCGGCACCCGCCCCGGCCGCGAGGTCGTCCAGGTGTACGCGAGCCGTCCGGACAGCGCCGTGCCGCGGCCGGTCCGCTGGCTGGCCGGGTTCGCCACGGTGGACGCGCAGCCCGGCGAAGAGGTGACGGTACCGGTGGCCCTGCGCCGGCGCGCCTTCGAGCACTGGGACACCGGGCGCGGCGAGTGGGCGCTGGAGCCGGGCGGCTACGCGCTGCGGGCCGGCCGGTCGAGCGCGGACGCCGACCTGCCCCTGTCCACCACGCTTGCGTGGCGCAGCGAGCGGTAGCCGAGGTAGACCATCAGCGCGGCGAGCGGCAGGTTGCCCCCGGCCGCCGTGACGAGGCTGCTGACCAGGCTTGACGTGGTGGACGCGGTGGTGACGTCGAACCACGCGTCGCAGGTGAGCAGGGTGGCCGTGACGAGGGTCGCGGCCCACAGCGCCTGACCCCGCCGCCGGGCCAGCAGCGCGGCGACCGCGGTGGCCGCGAAGCTCGCCACGAGCACGATGTCGAAGCCGACCCAGGTGGTGCTCCAGTGGTGCGCCACGTACCGGTCGGGCAGCGTGAACGCGAGCATGACGGTCCACGGGACCATCGCCGCGCACGCGCCCAGGGCGAGCGTGGCCGCCCACAGCCGCCGCCGCGGCCGGGCGGCGCCGGACGCCGGGGCACCGCGCGACAGCGCCGCGAGGCGGCGGGCCAGCTGCGCCCGCTGCTCGACGCTGAGCGCGAGCAGGTGTTCGTCGGTGATCACCATGGCGGTCACGTGCCACCCCTCCGGTCGGATCGGCGATGCCCACTCTGCCCTGCCCACATCGACGCCGGCTGGGTACTTCCTGAGAGTTCGATGACATCAGTCGGTGCGTGAGCCGGCCAGTTGACCATGGATGTGGTCGGGACGCTCTAGCCTCGGTGCCATGGGTGGAGCCTTGCGGGCGGGCGGTGTGCTCGGGGTACTGGTGGCCGGCTTGCTGCTGCTCGGAGCCGGGCCGGCGGGTGCCGCGCCGGTGGAGTCGATTTCCAGCTACGACACGCGCATCCAGGTCGATCCGGACGGGGTGATCCGGGTCACCGAGACCATCGCGTACGACTTCGGCAGCCTCAGCCGGCACGGCATCTTCCGCAAGATCCCGGACCGGTTCCGGTACGACGACCACCGGGACCGCGTCTACCCGATCACCGGCGTGAACGTCACGATGGACGGCCGGACGGCACAGGTGGACCGGTCGGCACAGGGTGGCTACGAGGTGCTCAAGATCGGCGATCCGGGCCGCACCGTCACCGGCAGCCACACGTACGTCATCCGCTACTCCGTGCGCGGCGCGCTGAACAGCTTCCCCGACCACGAGGAGCTGTACTGGAACGTCGTCGGCGGCGAGTGGACGGTGCCCATCACCACGGCCAGCGCGACCGTGACCGGGCCGGCCGCGATCCGGCAGACCCAGTGCTTCGCCGGCCCGAGCGGCAGCCAGCTCGCCTGCGCGGACAAGACCGCCGACGGGCCGACGGCCACGTTCCGCCAGCCGGACCTGGGCGACGGTTCGGGGCTGACCGCGGTGCTCGCGTTCCCCAAGGGCAGCGTGCGCGGCACCGGCCCGGTGCTCGTGGAGCGGCACGACCTGGCCACCGCGTTCCGGGTGACACCGTGGACGGTCGGCGGCGCCGGCGCCATGACGCTGCTGGGGGTGGGCGCGGCGCTCGCGGTGGGCTGGCTGGTCGGGCGGGACCGGCGCCACGTCGGGCTGCTGCCGGGACTGGCACCGGGGTACGGCGAGTCGGCGCCCGAGCAGCGCCGGCCGTTGACCGGTGCGCCGCCCGTGTCCGTCGAGTTCACGCCGCCTCCGCTGGACCAGGGTGGGGGTGCGCCGCGACCGTCCCACCGGGGCAGTGAGGTGCGGCCCGGGCAGGTGGGCACGCTGATCGACGAGCAGGCCAACGTGCTGGACGTGACCGCGACCATCGTCGACTTCGCGGTGCGCCGGCACCTGCACATCCGGGAGCTGCCCCTCGCCACCAGGTACGGCTCGCGGGACTGGGAGCTGACCAGGGTCGGCGACGGCGACAAGGACTTCCTGCCGTACGAGCGCACGCTGTTCCAGGCGCTGTTCAACGGGCGCGACCAGGTGCGCCTGTCGGAGCTGAAGTACACGTTCGCGGCCGACCTCGGCAAGGTGCGCAAGCAGCTCTACGCGGACATGGTGGCGCAGGGCTGGTACCGGCAGAGCCCGGCCCGTACCCGGGCGGTCGCCCGCGGTCTGGCGCTCCTCGCCGTACTCGCCTCGATCGGGGTCACCGTGCTGCTCGGCGTGCTCACCCGGGCCGCGCTGCCCGGGCTCGGGCTGGTGCTGGGTGCGGTGGTGCTGTTGGCGGTCGCCGGCCGGTTCCCGGCCCGGACCGGCAAGGGCAGCGCGATGCTGGCGCGGGTACAGGGTTTCCGGCTGTTCATCGCGACCGCGCAGGCGGAGCAGATCAGGTTCGAGGAGCGGGAGCAGATCTTCTCCCGGTACCTGCCGTACGCGATGGTGTTCGGGATCGCCGACCGGTGGGCGAGCCAGTTCGCCCAGATCGGCGCGGCGCGGCCGGACGGCACGGCGGGCCTGTACTGGTACACCGGCCAGGCGGGCTGGAGCATGCTGTACTTCCACCAGTCGATCGGCAGCTTCAACACCGTGACCGTCGGTACGATCGCCAGCACCCCGCCCTCGGCGTCAGGCTCGTCCGGGTTCTCCGGGGGCTTCTCGGGTGGCGGCGGCGGGGGAGGCGGCGGCGGGAGCTGGTGAGCACGTCGACCCCGGAAGGCACCGTACCGGGCACCCGCCACTGTGGCCGGGTCAATCCACCTCCGCCACCGCCTGCGCGAACTGGGCCGCGTACAGCCGCGCGTACGCACCGCCCGCGGCCAGCAGCTCGTCGTGCGTACCCTGCTCGACGATGCTGCCCGACTCCATGACGAGGATGACGTCCGCGTCCCTGATGGTGGACAGGCGGTGCGCGATGACGAAGCTGGTGCGCCCGGCGCGCAGCGAGCTCATCGCGCGCTGGATGAGCACCTCGGTGCGGGTGTCCACGGAGCTGGTCGCCTCGTCCAGGATGAGGATGCTCGGCTCGGCCAGGAACGCCCGGGCGATCGTGATGAGCTGCTTCTCGCCGGCACTGACCCCGCCGCCCTCCTCGTCGATGACGCTGCGGTACCCGTCGGGCAGGGTGCGGACGAAGCGGTCCGCGTGCGCCGCCTGCGCCGCGGCGCACACCTGCTCGTGCGTCGGCCGCTCGGCCCCGTACGCGATGTTCTCCTCGATGGTCCCGCCGAACAGCCAGGTGTCCTGCAGCACCATGCCGATCTGCGCGCGCAGCTCCTCGCGGGACATCGTGGCGATGTCCACGCCGTCCAGCATGATCCGGCCGGCGGACACGTCGTAGAAGCGCATGATCAGGTTGACCAGGGTGGTCTTCCCGGCGCCGGTGGGGCCGACGATGGCCACGGTCTGACCCGGCTCGACCGACAGCGAGAGGTGCTCGATCAGCGGCTCGTCGGGCGAGTAGCTGAACGACACGTCCTCGAACGCGACCCGGCCGCGCACCTGCGCCGGGCGGGCCGGGACGGCCGGGTCCGGGTCCTGCTCCGCCGCGTCGAGCAGCTGGAAGACCCGCTCGGCCGACGCGACGCCCGACTGCACCAGGTTGGCCATGCTCGCGACCTGGGTCAGCGGCTGGCTGAACTGGCGCGAGTACTGGATGAACGCCTGCACGTCGCCCAGCGACAGGGCGCCGGACGCGACCCGCAGCCCGCCCACGACCGCGACCGCGACGTAGTTGAGGTTGCCGACGAACATCATCGCGGGCTGGATGATGCCGGAGATGAACTGGGCCCGGAAGCTGGAGGCGAACAGCGCGTTGTTGTGCTTCTCGAAGGTCTGCGCCGCCTCCGGCTGCCGGCCGAACACCTTCACCAGCGAGTGCCCGGTGTACATCTCCTCGATGTGGCCGTTGAGCCGGCCGGTGGTGGCCCACTGCTTGACGAACTGCGGCTGGGAGCGCTTGCCGATGACGACCGTGATGAGCACCGACAGCGGCACGGTCACCAGCGCGACGGCGGCCAGCAGCGGCGATATCCAGAACATCATGGCCAGCACGCCGATGATGGTCAGCACCGCGGTCATCAGTTGGCTCATCGTCTGCTGCAGGGTCTGCGCGAGGTTGTCGATGTCGTTGGTGGCCCGGCTGAGCACCTCGCCGCGCGGCTGCTGGTCGAAGTAGCGCAGCGGCAGGCGGGACAGCTTCGCCTCCACGTCTTCACGCATCCGGAACACGGTGCGCTGCACGACCTGGGCGGTCAGCCGCGCCTGGCCGACGCCGAACAGCGACGCCAGCAGGTAGATGACGAGCACCCACAGCAGGACCCGGCCCAGCGCGGTGAAGTCGATGCCGCGGCCGGGCACCACGTTCATCGCGGCGAGCATGTCGGCCAGCCGCCCGCTGCCCTGCTGCCGCAGCCGGGCGACGGCCTCCGCCTTGGTCTGCCCCGCGGACAGCCGGGCGCCGATGATGCCGTTGAAGATCAGGTCGGTGGCGTGCCCCAGGATCCGCGGCCCGAGCACGGACAGCGTCACGCTCGTCACGCCGAACGCGAGCACGAACGACAGCAGCACCCGCTCCGGGCGCAGCATGCCGAGCAGCCGCCGGCTGGATCCCCGGAAGTCCAGCGACTTGGCCGGCGGCCCGGCGCCCATCAGCATCCGGCCGGGCCCGAACGCCGGCGGGGACGGGCGGGCCGGTGGGGACGGGCGGGAAGGTGAAGACGTCACGCGGCAGCCGCCTCTCGCTCGCTCAGTTGGGAGAGCACGACCTCCCGGTAGGTGGGATTGCCGTCCATCAGCTCGGCGTGCGTACCGGTGCCGACGACCCGGCCCTCGTCGAGGACCACGATGCGGTCCGCGTCGCGGATCGTGCTGACCCGCTGCGCCACGATGACGATGGTGGCGCCGGAGATCTCCCGGGCCAGCGCGGCCCGCAGCGCCGCGTCGGTGGCGTAGTCCAGCGCGGAGAAGGCATCGTCGAACAGGTAGATCTCCGGCTCGTGTACCAGCGCCCGCGCGATCGCCAGCCGCTGGCGCTGTCCACCTGAGACATTCGAGCCGCCCTGGGCGATCGGCGCGTCCAGCCCGCCGGGCATCAGCTCCACGAACTCGCGCGCCTGCGCGATCGACAGCGCCCGCCACAGCTCCTCGTCGGTGGCGTCCGGCCGGCCGTACCGGAGGTTGGTGGCGACGGTGCCGGTGAACAGGTACGGCTTCTGCGGCACCAGGCCGATCGTGCGCGACAGCAGCGCCGGATCGAGGTCGCGCACGTCCACCCCGTCCACGAGGACCGCGCCGCCGGTCGCGTCGTACAGCCGGGGGACGAGCCCCAGCAGGGTCGTCTTCCCGCTGCCGGTACTGCCGATGATCGCGGTCGTCTCGCCGGGCCGGGCCACCAGGTCGATGCCGCGCAGCACCGGCGCCTCGGCACCGGGATAGCGGAACTCGACGTCGCGCAGGTCGAGCCGGCCGTCCCGGGGCAGGGTGCGGACCGGCCGCCCGGGCAGCACGACGCTGGGTTCGGTCTCCAGGACCTCCTCGATGCGCTCGGCGCACACCTCGGCGCGGGGAATCATCACGAACATGAAGGTGGCCATCATGACGGACATCAGGATCTGCATCAGGTACGCGAGAAACGCGGTCAGCGCGCCGACCTGCATGCCGCCGTCGGCGATCCGGTGCCCGCCGAACCACAGCACGGCCACGCTGGACACGTTGACCACGAGCATGACGGCCGGGAACATCAGCGCCATCAGCCGGCCCACCCGCAGCGACACGTCGGTGAGCTCGGTGTTGGCCACCGCGAAGCGGTCCCGCTCGTGCTGGTCCCGCACGAACGCGCGGATCACCCGGATGCCGGTGATCTGCTCGCGCAGGATGCGGTTGACCCCGTCGATGCGCTCCTGCATGGAGCGGAACAGCGGGCGCATCCGGGAGATGAGCGCGGCCACGATGCCGATCAGCACCGGCACGATGACGAGCAGCAGCGCGGAGAGCGGGACGTCCTGGCGCAGGGCCATCACGATGCCGCCGAAGCACATGATGGGCGCCGAGACCATCAGGGTGAACGTCAGCAGCACCAGCATCTGTACCTGCTGCACGTCGTTGGTGGTGCGGGTGATGAGCGACGGGGCCCCGAAGTGGCCCACCTCCCGCGCGGAGAAGTCCTGTACCCGCCCGAAGATGCCGGCCCGCACGTCCCGCCCGACGCTCATGGCGGTGCGGGCGCCGAAGTAGACCGCGGCGATCGCGCACGCGATCTGGGCCAGCGTCACGGCGAGCATGAAGCCGCCGGTACGCATGATGTATCCGGTGTCGCCCTTGATGACGCCGTAGTCGATGATGTCGGCGTTGAGCGACGGCAGGTACAGCGTGGCGAGGGTCTGTACGAACTGCAGCAGCACCACCAGCGCGATCGCCCCCCGGTACGGCCGCAGGTACCGGCGCAGCAGTCGGATCAGCATCAGCTTCCTTCCCCGTGTGCGGGCCGCACGAGCAGCCCGTCCAGCAGCAGCGAGACGACTTCGGCGCTGTCCATGGTCTGGTTGTCGCCGAAGCTGGCGCGGTTGGTCATCAGCAGCAGCATGAACAGGCTGCGCGCGACCGCGACCGGGCCGCGGCGCAGCAGTGCCTGGTCCGGCTCGATGAGCGACACCAGCGCCTCCGTCAACCGGTCCCGGGAGCTCTCGACCTGCGCGAGGAATTCGCGCGCGCCGTCCGCGTCCTCCTTGGTGGCCACCGGGATGCCGGACCCGCGCAGCAGCGCGACGATGCTGGCGTTGCGCTCGAAGCGGTCGCGCAGGATGTCCATCGCGGCCACCAGCCGCCCGCGCAGGTCCAGGCCGGCATCGATCTCACCCAGTTCCCGCAGCACCGGATCGGGATCGAAGACGCTCAGCAGGGCGGCCCGGACCAGTGCCGCCTTGTCGGGGAACACGCCGAACAGGGTGCCCTCGGCGACCCCGGCCGCGTCCGCGATCTGCCGGGTGCTCACCGATGTCCCGTGCTCGCGCAGCAGCGGCACGGTCGCCGCGATGATGGCCGCCCGGCGCTCGTCGGGGGCCATCGAGGGGACCCGGCGCCGCCGGGCGGCCGGGGTGGACTCTGGCACCCGCCCATCGTAATGAGCGAGCGCTCACTCAGACAACTGGTTCAGCTCTCGGCAGAAGAACCCTGCCTCAGGGCTTGAGCAGCACCTTGATCGTGCCGTCCTTCTTCTGCTGGAAGTTCTCGTACGCGGCCGGCGCGTCGGACAGGGGCAGCCGGTGCGTGGCGAAGGTGTCCACACCCAGCGGGTCGCCGTCCCCGGTCAGCAGCGGCAGGATGTCGTCCACCCACCTGCGCACGTTGGCCTGGCCCATGCGCAGCTGGATCTGCTTGTCGAACAGCGTCATCATCGGCATCGGGTCGAGCATCCCGCCGTACACGCCGGCCAGCGAGATGGTGCCGCCGCGGCGCACCACGTCGATCGCGAGGTGCAGGGCGGCCAGCCGGTCCACCCCGGCCTTCTCCATCATCCGCGCGGCGACCGCGTCGGGCAGCAGCCCGGCCATGGTCTGCGCGAGCTTCCCGACGGGTACGCTGCCGTGCGCCTCCATGCCGACCGCGTCGATCACCGAGTCGGGTCCGCGGCCACCGGTCAACTCCCGGATGGCGTCGGCGATGTTGTCGTGCCCGGTGAGGTCCAGCGCGTCGACGCCGTTGCCCCGGGCCCGCTCCAGCCGCTCCGGCACCAGGTCCACACCGATCACCCGGCCGGCTCCCCGGTGCAGCGCGACCCGGGTGCACATGTCGCCGATCGGACCCAGGCCCAGCACCGCGACGCTGCCGCCGGGCGGGATGGCGGCGTACTCGACCGCCTGCCAGGCCGTGGGCAGCACGTCGGAGAGGTACACGAACCGGTCGTCGGGTGGGCCGTCGGGCACCGGGATCGGGCCGAAGTGCCCCTGCGGCACCCGCAGGTACTCGGCCTGCCCGCCCGGTACCTGCCCGTAGAGCTTGGTGTACCCGAGCAGCGCGCCGCCCTTGCCCTGCCCGCGCACCTGGGTCGTCTCGCACTGCGTCGGCAACCCCTGCTGGCACATGTAACAGTGCCCGCAGGCGAGGTTGAATGGGATCACCACCCGGTCGCCGATACGCAGCGTCTCGATCGCCGGGCCGACCTCCTCGACGAGGCCCATCGGCTCGTGGCCGAGGATGTCGCCCTCCGCCATGAACGGCCCGAGGACCTCGTAGAGGTGCAGGTCGGAGCCGCAGATCCCGCTCGACGTGACCCGGATGATCACATCTTCGGGATCCTGGATGCCCGGGTCCGGAACCGTGTCCACCCGCACGTCGCGCTTGCCGTGCCAGACCACCGCCTTCATCACGCCTCCCGGGGGTAGGTCATCCGCTCAACGCGGACGGCCTACCCCCGGGTGTGGCGCGTCAAACGGTGCTCAGGCGCGGGCCCGCTCGGCCGCGGGAGATCCCTGGTAGGTCTTGAGCATCGCCAGCTTGGCCTGGTCGATCGTCGACCAGTCGTCCTTCAGCAGCCCGCCGGTGTCGCCGGAGTCCGGGTTCCAGGACCAGTAGGTGTAGCCGATCCCGTTGCCCTTCAGGTACTTCACCAGCGCGTGCTGCCACACGCCCTCGGCGTCCGAGCCGACGGACCGGCCGCCGAACTCACCCAGCAGCACGGGTGCCTGCCGCTGCTTGACCAGGTACCCCCACTGCTTGTCCCACAGCGCCGGCAGGTTGTCCGGGAAGGACCTGTCGGTGAACCACGACTGCTGGAACACCTTCGGGCTGTAGTCGTGCGCCGAGTACACCAGCTTCGACTGGTCGCGCAGCTTGACCGGGTGCGCCGCGGCACCCTGCAGGTTGCCGCCCCACCAGTAGCCGTTGCCCTGGTAGGACTCGATGCCCTCGACGACGATCAGCCAGTGCGGGTTCGCGTGCAGCACCGCGTCGCCGGCCCGCTGCGCGGCCAGCCGCCAGTCGGTGGCCTTGTTGCCGTCGCCCCAGGTGGCCTGGCCGTGCGGCTCGTTGTGCAGGTCCGCGCCGATCACCAGCGGGTTGTGCCGGTAGTGCCGGGCCAGCGACACCCAGTCCCTGATCCAGGTGTCCTCGCTGACCTTCTCGGTGTACCAGAGGTTGCTCTGCGCGTACGCGTCCGGCCGGTGCTGGTCCAGCAGGACCATCATGCCGCGCGCGGTCGCGCCGTTGACCACCTTGTCCATGACCTGGGGACCGGTCAGGCCCTTCAGGTCAGGGTTCTTGCCGTAGTCGATGCCGTTGGGCCTGCTCGCCGGATCGAACAGCTGGTTGCTGTACGGCAGCCGGATCGTGTTGAAGCCGGCGCCCCGGATCTGGTCGAGCATCTGCCCCAGGTTGCGGGACCACAGCCCGTGCGGTGCGAAGGTCTCGGTCTCCAGGCCGAACCAGTTCACCCCGCTGAGCACGACCTCGTGCCCGTCGGCGTCGACTATCTTGCCACCCTCGGCGTGCAGCGGAGTGCGCACGTCGACGGTCTTCCCCTCGGTCCGGGACCCACGCACCAGCGGCACGGCGATCAGCGTGGCGATTATCAGTACTACCGCGCCGAGGCCGGTGTACAGCCAACGGCGGGACATGTTCGGGAGCCAGGGCCGACTCATCGGCTCGTCTCCTTTGCATCGGCGACGCCGCATGTGCTGCCGTGCCCCGTACCAGTCATGAGGCGACTGGTGTCAGCGCGGCCGTCGGTGTCGTCGGGTGGCTGGGAACAGCCGGTGGCTCACCGACGGCCGTACCGGGCCGCCAGCGGCATGGGGCACGCGGTCCACCTTAGGGGGGCGCGCATTTCCGGCCACCGTACCGATGATGAGAATCGGGCCGAGCGCAACGCTCGGCCCGACCTACGCCATTTGGATGAGCTGGGGTCTGCTAGCCCGGCAGGCCCCAGTCCGCCGCCTTGACCACGGCCTCCAGCTTCGAGCGCGCGCCGAGCTTCTGCAGCAGGTGCCGCACGTGGCTGCGCACGGTGGTGTAGCTGATGGACAGCTCGCCGGCCATGTCCCGGTTGTCCTTGCCCTCGGCCATCAGGCCGAGCACCTGCCGCTCGCGCGGGGTGAGGCTGGACAGCCGCCGGGACCGCTCGGTCTGCCAGCGGGCCCGCTCGCGGCGGCGGCACAGCAGCGCGGCCAGTTGCCGCGCCGGCACCAGGATCTCGCCCTCGGCCGCGCGGCGCACGGCGGCGGCCACGTCCGCGCCGCTCGCGCTCTTCACCAGGTACCCGGACGCGCCCGCCTCCAGCGCGCGGAGCACCGCGTCGTCGCTGTCGTCCGCGCTGAGGAAGACGACCGCGAGCTCCGGCCGGGACGCGCGCATCGCGGCGACGGCCTCCACGCCGGTGCCGTCGGGCAGCCGGTAGTCCACGATCGCCACGTCCAGCGGCTGCGCCGCGGCGGCCTGCCCGGCCCGCGCCACGCTGCCGGCCCAGCCGACCACATCCAGGTCCGGCTGGTCCTCGAGCAGCATCACCAGGCCCTCGGCCACCACCTGATGGTCCTCGACGACGAGCACGCGGTGCCGGGTCACCGCTCGCCACCGCCCCGCAGCGCGTCCAGCGCGGCCCCCTCGGGTACCCACACCGTCACCCGGGTGCCGGTGCCGGGCACGCTGTCCAGCTGGAACCAGCCGCCGGCGAATTCGGCCCGCTCGCGCATGAGCGTCACGCCGAGGTGCCCCGGCGCCGCCAGCGGCCGCCCGCGCCGCAGGCCCACCCCGTCATCGGCGATGCGCACCTGGTAACCGCCGCACCGGGCGGACAGCGTGACCGCCACCGAACCGGCGTGCGCGTGCTGGCCCACGTTGGCCAGCGCCTCCTGCGCGATGCGGAACAGCAGCAGCCGGGTCGGCAGCGACGGCTCGGCGGGCAGCTCGTCGGTCAGCCGCACCTCGACGCCGAAGTCGTCGCGCATCCGGGACAGCGTGTCGCGCAGCGCAGCGGCCAGGCCGGAGCGCTCCAGGGCCGGCGGCCGGAAGTCGAAGATGAGGCGGCGCAGCCGGTCGGCGGCCAGCGCGATGGACTCCTCCAGCCGGCCGATGACCGTGAGCGTGGCCGGATCGTGCACCCGGTTGCGCAGTTGTTGCAGGCGCAGCATGGCGGCCGTGATCACCTGCAGGCTGTCGTCGTGCACCCCGGCCGCGATCCGGGCGCGCTCCCGCTCCTGCGACCGGATGAGGTCCACCAGCAGCGTCTCCGCGTCCCAGCCGTTGGCCAGCGCGACCACCGACCAACCGTCCACAGTAGAGGTCTGGGTGGCCGATCCGGCCGGCAGCACCGCGTCGAGCTGCTGCCCCACCACGTCGGACTCGCGGCGGTCGAGCAGGCGCAGCGCCGCGCCGCTGGCCAGCCGTACCACCCCGGCGGGGTCGACGGCCAGCAGCGGCGCCGGCGCCGCGCGCAGCAGCTCGCACCACACCTACTTCTCCAGGTCCTTCGGCAACTGGTAGGGCGGCGCGGGCGGGATGTTCACCGGCCCGCCGGTGTGGTCCACCTTGATGGTCGCGGTGGCGGTCGAGCCGCTGCGCATGCCGACCATGCTGAACGTCAGCGAGTCCGGCGCGTCACCCGGGATCGTGTAGTTGCCCGCGGCCGCGGCGCGCCCGCTGCCGTCCGCCCGGAACGCGGCGATGAGCGTACCCGGACTGCCCTTCGTCTTGCCGGCGAAGACGTGCACCGCCTCGTTCGGGGCGAAGCCCTGCGCGTAGAAGCTCATCGAGGTGCCCGGCAGCCCGCCGTAGACGCTCGGCCGGCCGGAGGGCATGTACGGCAGCACGGTGAAGCCCGTCTTCGCCGTCGCCCGGCTCATCTCCCCGATGAACACCAGCGACTGCTGGCCCTTCAACTCGTACGGCACCTTGAAGCCGCCCGCGGCGAAGGTACCGTTCGAGCTCGTCGGGATCGCCATCACCGGCTGGCCGCCGATCGCGTTGAGGTAGACGAGGACCCGCTCATTCGGCGCGAAGCCCTTGCCGGAGAAGGCGACCGACTGCTGCGACTTCACCGCGTACGGCTTGACGCCGATCGACGGGTACAGGTTGAGCACCTGGAACGGTACCCCCGCGGCGATGCCGCTCTTGCGGCCCACCACGAACAGGCTGCTGACACCGACCGGCGCGACCCCGACGCGCAGCGGCGCGTGGCTCACCGAGCCGGCGCTGTCGGCCTGCAGCGTCATGTTCGGCTGTCCCGTGGTGCGGCCCCAGTAGACCGCGAGGTCCTCGCCGGGCGCGAAGCCGCGTGCCGTCAAGGCGACCGTGTCGCCGGGCTTGCCGACCATCGCGGACAGGGTCGCCACCCCGACGCCCTGCGCCACGACCGCCTGCGCGCTCGCCTTCTTCGCGCTGTTGCGCTGCTGCGCGACGATCTGCGTGTTGCCGGCGGCGCTCGCCTGGCTGGGGAACGGCACGGATGTGTTGATGAAGCCGGAGCGGTCGGCCTTCACCGTGCGGACCGGCGCGCCCTTCGCGAGGCGGATGTCCACATTGGATCCCGCGTCGAAGCCGGACCCCAGCACCTGGACGATGCCGCCGGGCCGCACCAGGCCCGGGTTGAGCATCAGCAGCGGCTGCCCGGTGCCGGGCACCTGCACCCCGCCCAGGTTGGCCATCGCCGGCGGGCTGGCCGTCGGCTGCGGCGCGGACGCCTTGCCGGCGCCGCTGCCCACGCCGAGCACGGGCAGCACCGACTTGCCCAGGCTGAACGCGACGATCAGCGCCACCACGGCGATCGCACCGCGCTTCCAGAATCGCCCCCGCCCGGGTGCCGCGCGGTGCGCGCGACCTCCCGATGTCCGGTCGTGCGGAGCTACCCGCTCTCGATCTTGACGATGGAGAGCTCGACGTTGCCCTTGCTGAGTTGCCATACCTGCCGCCCATGCTGATCGATTGCCTGCAGGATCCAGTTCTCCTGCCCGCTCCCGTTGTTCTCGTTCATCGCCCGGCGCATCCGGTTCGACAGCACCACGTAGTCGAGGTTGCGCCAGTCCGCGTGGAAGACCTTGCCGCGTACGTCCGGGTCGGAGGATGCCTTCCAGTGCGAGTGCGCGTTGCGGTACACCGGCGCGGTGTCGTGCAACGAGACCCAGATGTCGTCGTCGATGATCATGCGGCCGTCCGTCGGGATGTTCGCCCGGATCCACGCCACCTGCTGCGCCTGCAGGCTGGTCAGCGACAGCCGGTACTGGTCGACGAGCTGCAACCGGTGGTGGTCGTTGTACTTCATGACGTAGCCGCCGGGCAGCGCGAGCGGCGGCACCAGCAGCGCCAGGGTCAGCGCGCCGGCGGCGACCGGCCGCACCGACTGCGTCAGCCGGCCCCACAACAGCCCGATGTTCAGCGCCAGCAGCGGGATCAGCGGCGTGACGTAGAAGTCCAGCAGCACGCTGCGCGCGAGGTAGAACCCGTACCCGAAGGCCAGCAGCGAGCCGCCCAGCAGGGCCGTGCCGCGCGCCCGGTCCTGCAGGTACAGCAGCAGCGTGGCGACCGTGGCCAGCGCGCCGCCGATCAGCAGGAACCGGTCCTTGGGCAGCCAGCTGCCGTGCAGCAGGTCGGCGAACGCGCTGCCCTGGCTGCCCTGCGCGGTGCGGTTCAACTGCCACCACACCGTGTACAGCAGGGACACGTGGTTGGCCGGCGGGCTGTTGAGGTTGAAGTGCATGCCCTGCGGGAAGAGCTCGTTCTTCAGCGTCGCGAAGAGCACGTACACGCAGACCGGGGACAGCGCCGCGAACCACCAGAACGTCGCGCTGAACCGGCGGTTGGTCCGCCCGGAGATGCCCCGGTGCATCAGGTACCCGAAGCCCGGTATCAGGAAGACCGCGTTCTCCTTGGTGATCGCCGCCAGCCCCACCGCGAGCCCGGAGCCCATCACCGTCATCACCCGCCGGCCGCCGCGGGAGAGCAGGAACAGGCCGAGCAGCACCCAGAACACCATCAGGTTGTCCAGCAGCACCTGGCGCTGGTAGTACACGGCGAGCGGGGAGACGGTGAACACGAACGCCGCCAGGAAGGCCGCGCTCACGCTGCCCGAGTACCGGCGCACCACCTCGAACAGGAAGTACACGCTCGCCAACTGCACCAGCACCATCAGCACCCGGCCCGCGTTGATCGGGTCGCCGAAGGTGTGGAAGCGCCCCGGCAGCATGCCCACCCAGGCGGCGAGCGTCAGCCAGCCCATCGGCGCGTGGTCGTAGAAGTACGTGTACGGCGACAGTTTCCCCTCACGCAGCACCGCCCACGCCTGCTGCATGTAGATGCCTTCGTCGGACAGGTACAGCGGGTACTTGAAGACGTTCCAGCCGTGCGTGACCAGGCCCAGCAGCATCGAGAACACCAGCAGAGCCCTCCCGCTACGGTCCAGCCGGTCGTCGTCCCGCTCGGGCGGCGGGGTCAAAGGCTGTTCCGGCTGCGCCCCGCTCTCCAGCAGCACGCCCTCCGGGTCACGCGGCACGGCCCGTCACCTCCTCCGTCTCCGCGCTGCGGTGCGCACCCACGTGCGCGGTCTTCTCCCAGTCGCCGACGCCGCCCAGTTGGCGCTTCAGCGCCCGCATGGCCGCATACGCCAGCACCATCTGATAGGGCATCCAGCCCACCGCCATGATCACGACGGTGCGGGGCGCCGGCCGCAGCCCGTGCGCCTCGGTGAACTCGTACAGGCCGATCACCTGCGCGACGAAGTGCGCCGCCAGTAACAGCACCGGCAGCCACGACAGCAGCGCGATCGGCACCGGCACCCGCAGCACGAACGCGGTGAAGACGGCGACCGGCAGGTACAGCCCCAGCAGCGCCTGCGCGTACGGGAACATCAGCGTGTACCAGGCCAGCCAACGCTGCTTGCGGGTCGGCAACTCCTTCCAGGTGCCCTTCTTCAGCGTCTGCATGAACCCCTGGCTCCACCGGGTGCGCTGCTTGATGAAGTGCTGCAACGTCGGCGGGGTCTCCTCCTTGGTGACGTACCGGTGGTCGTAGACCACCCGCACCCGCTCGCCCATGACGCAAATCCGAAGACCGATCTCGGCGTCCTCGGTCAGGCACGTCTCGTCCCACCCGCCGATACGGTCCAGCAGGTCCCGGGCGAAGAAGATCGTGTTGCCGCCGAGCGGGATGGCGCCGGCCTTGGCCTGGTAGTGCAGCCGGCTGCGAAACCAGAAGAAGTACTCCAGCACGTTGAACGTCGAGTACCAGTTGGACTCGTAGTTCATGAGCTGCACACCGGCCTGCACGACGTGCACCCGCTCGGTGACCATGATCGTGTTGATGATGCTGAAGATCTCCGGGTGGATCTCGTCCTCGGCGTCGAAGATCGTGACGACGTCGGCGTTGGAGTGCACCAGCGCGGAATTGAGCCCGTGCGGTTTGTTGATCGGTTGGTCGTCGAAGACCACGAGCTGGACGTTGTCGCGGCCCGCCGCGTTCAACCGGCGGATACTGGCGGCGGCACGCTCGATCGTGCCGGTGTCGTCGGCCGAACACACCACGAGGATCTGCACCAGGCGCGCCGGGTAGTCAGTGTGTGCG
>JBBWZQ010000124.1:0-20114 GCA_039649115.1 Micromonosporaceae bacterium
GGTACGCCCGGCGGCCGGTACCCTGGTCGGCTTGGATCTGGCCGTCAACGACGCCACGGCCGGCACCCGTACCGCGCAGACGACGTGGAACGACCCCACCGCCCTGGCCTACCTGGACACCTCCCGCTGGGGCGTGATCCGGCTGGATCTTGGCGACTAAGGCGTCATATTTGCTGCCTTAGCCGATAAGATCTTGTAGATCCACCTCCGGCAGCCTGGGAGTTCTCTCGAAACGTCCACGTGGTTGAGTACCGTCGGGAGCTGTGAGAGGAGTCGACGGCTTGGACGGGTTCAACCTGCTGCCGCAGCGGCGGGCGCGGGACGAGCTGGTGGCCTGCTGCGCCGCACCGGGCTGGGCGGAGACCGTGGCGGCCGGCCGCCCGTACCCGGATGTGGAAAGGCTGACCGCGACGGCGCTGGCCGTGCTCGCGGACCTGCCCTGGGCGGCGGTGGCCGGGGCGTTGGCCGCGCACCCCCGGATCGGCGAGCGGGCCGGCGCCGGCGCGGGGCGCGACGCGGCGTGGTCGCGCCGGGAACAGGCCGGCGTCGCCGGGGCCGGCGAGGAGGTGCTGGCCGCGCTGGCCGAGGCCAACCGGGAGTACGAGAAGCGGTTCGACCGGATCTTCCTGATCTTCGCCACCGGGCGCACGCCGGAGCAGATGCTCGCGGCGGCGCGCGAGCGGCTCGGCAACGACGAGGCGACCGAGCGCCGGGTGGTGCGGCAGGAGCTCGCGAAGATCACCGAGCTGCGCCTGCGAAGGCTGGCCGGCGAGTGAGCCTGTCCACGCACGTGCTCGACACCGCGCGCGGCGAGCCGGCCGCGGGGGTGCCGGTGCGGCTGGAGCGCGCCGGTGCGGCCATGGCGAGCGGCGTGACGGGCGAGGACGGGCGGCTGCGCCTGGCCGGCGAGCTGCTCCCCGGCCGTTACCGGCTGGTCTTCGACGCCGCCGCATACCTCGGACCGGGTGCCTTCTACCCCGAGGTGTCGGTGGTCTTCGAGGTGGCCGATCCCGGACGGCACCTGCACCTGCCCCTGCTGTTGAGCCCCTACGGCTACACGACCTACCGAGGGAGCTGAACGGATGGCGATCGTGCTCGGACCCAACCAGTACGGCAAGGCGCAGACGCGCCTGCTGCGGGTCGAGCGCGCCGGGGAGCGCCACGAGCTGACCGACCTCAACGTGAGCACCGCGCTCGCCGGCGACCTCGCGGACGTGCACCTGGTCGGGGACAACGCGCATGTGCTGCCGACCGACAGCCAGAAGAACACGGTCTACGCGTTCGCGCGCAAGTTCGGCGTCGGGCAGGTCGAGGACTTCGGGCTGGTGCTGGCGCGGCACTTCGTCGACTCGCAGCCGGCGATCCACCGGGCGCGGGTGCAGATCGAGCAGTACGCGTGGCAGCGCCTGGGCGACCACTCGTTCCAGCGCGCCGGTGCGGAGACGCGGACCGCCACGGTGACCCACGACGGGCGGCGGTCCACAGTGGTCGCCGGGCTGACCGGCCTGACGCTGCTCAACTCCACCGGCTCGGAGTTCCGTGGCTACGTCAGGGATCCGTACACCACGCTGCCGGAGGCCAGTGACCGGATCCTGGCGACCGCGGTGGACGTGCGGTGGCGGTACGCGAGCGCGACGGGTGACTGGGGCGGGTCGTACGCCCGGGCGCGCGCGGCGCTCGTCGAGGCGTTCGCGCAGACGTACAGCCTGTCGCTGCAGCAGACGCTCTACGCGATGGGGCAGTACGTGCTCTCGCGCTGTCCCGAGATCGTCGAGGTGCGGCTCGCGATGCCGAACAAGCACCACTTCCTCGTCGACCTGGGGCCGTTCGGCCTGGACAACCCGGGTGAGGTGTACTTCGCGGCGGACCGCCCGTACGGGCTGGTCGAGGGTACCGTGTGCCGCGACGACGCGCCGGAGCCCGGCCTGGCGTGGTGGTGAGCCGGTGGAGTTCCTGCAACCGTCCACATGGGACGACGCGCTGGCCGCGAAGGCGGAGCACCCGGCGGCGGTACCCGTCGCCGGTGGCACGGACGTGATGGTGGAGCTGAACTTCGACCGGCGCCGGCCGCCTGCTCTGCTCGACCTGACCCGGGTGCGCCCGCTGGCCGACTGGAGCATGGACGGCCCGTGGCTGCGCATCGGCGCGGGCGTCAGCTACCGGCGCGTCATCGACGAGTTGGGCGGCCGGCTGCCGGGTCTCGCGATCGCGGCCCGCACGGTCGGCTCGCCGCAGATCCGCAACCGGGGCACCGTCGGTGGCAACCTCGGCTCCGCCTCGCCGGCCGGGGACGCGCATCCCCCGCTGCTCGCCAGCGGCGCGCGCGTCGAGCTGGCTTCGCTGCGCGGGGTGCGCACGGTGCCGGTCGCGGAGTTCTTCACCGGCCCCAAGCGCAGCGTCCTCGCGCCGGACGAGCTGATCGCGGCGTTCCTCGTCCCGCCGGCCGCCGGTCCGCAGCAGTTCGCGAAGGTGGGTACCCGCAACGCGATGGTCATCGCGGTGTGCTCGTTCGCCCTGAGCCTCGACCCGGGCCGGCGGACCGCCGGCACCGGGATCGGGTCGGCCGGACCGACGCCGCGCTCCGCGCCGGCGGCCGAGTCGTTCCTCGCCGCGGAGCTGCCGTGGGAGGGCGGTCCGCTGCCGGAGGCCGTCGCGCGGCGCTTCGGGGAGCTGGTGGCGTCGGCGGCGCGACCCATCGACGACGTGCGCGGCACGGCCGCGTACCGCCGCCACGCGCTGTCGGTACTGGCTCGACGGACGCTCACGTGGGCGTGGCAGGAGGTGGTCGACGGATGCGGGTGACGTGCACGGTGAACGGCGAGCCGCGCGAGGCGGACGACGTGTGGCCGGGGGAGAGCCTGCTGTACGTGCTGCGCGAGCGGCTCGGGCTGCCGGGCACCAAGAACGCGTGCGAGCAGGGGGAGTGTGGCTCGTGCACGGTGTACCTCGACGGGGAGCCGGTCTGCGCCTGCCTGGTCGCCGCCGGCCAGGCCCAGGACCGTTCGGTGGTGACGATCGAGGGCCTGCCCGGCGACCGGGTGCAGCGGGCGTTCCTGGAAGCCGGCGCGGTGCAGTGCGGCTTCTGCACGCCGGGGCTCGTGGTAGCGGTGCACGACCTGCTCGCGCGGGTACCGCACCCGGACGATCGGGAGATCCGCGAGGCGCTGGCGGGCAACCTGTGCCGGTGCACGGGGTACGAGACGATCCTGGACGCGGTACGGCTGGCGGCGTCATGACGACCGTCGTCGAGAACTGTGCCGTGGCCACAGTGGACAGTGCGGGCACGGAGTACCCGCGCGGCTTTGTCGTCGTCGACGGCGACCGCATCGCGGCGGTCGGGCCGGGCCCCTTCACCGGCGCTGCCGACCGGCGGGTCGACGGTACCGGCTGCCTGCTCACCCCGGGCCTGGTCAACACGCACCACCACCTGTACCAGTGGGCCACCCGGGGGCTGGCGCAGCAGTGCGACCTGTTCGGCTGGCTCACCGAGCTGTACCCGGTCTGGGCCCGGATCGACGAGGACATCGTGCGGGCGTGCGCCGCGGCCGGGCTCGGCTGGCTGGCGCTGTCCGGCTGCACCACCAGCACCGACCACCACTACGTGTTCCCGCGCGGGGCCGGTGACCTGCTGGGCGCGTCCATCGCCGCGGCCGGCGAGGTCGGCCTGCGCTTCCACCCGTGCCGGGGCTCGATGGACCTGGGCGCCTCCGCCGGCGGGCTGCCCCCGGACGACGTGGTGGAGGAGACCGGCGCGGCGCTGGCCGCCACCGCCGAGGCGATCGAGCGGTTCCACGACCCGTCGCCGGGCGCGATGGTGCGGATCGCGGTGGCGCCGTGCTCGCCGTTCTCGGTCAGCGACCGGCTGATGACCGAGGCGGCGGCGCTGGCGCGGCAGGCCGGCGTGCGGCTGCACACGCACCTGGCCGAGACGGTGGAGGAGGCGGCCTACTGCGCGGAGCGCCACGGCTGCACCCCGGCCCAGTACGCCGAGCGCCTCGGGTACCTGGGCGAGGACGTGTGGCTGGCGCACGGGGTGCACCTCGACGCGGCGGCGGTGGCCCGGTTCGCCGCCACCGGCACCGGCCTCGCCCACTGCCCCAGCTCCAACGCGCGGCTGGGCGCCGGCATCGCGCCGGTCCGGGACCTGCTCGACGCGGGCGCGCCGGTCGGGCTGGGCGTGGATGGCGCCGCGTCGCAGGAGGCCGGCCAGCTCGGCGCCGAGCTGCACCAGGCATTGCTGGTGGCCCGCCTGCGGGGTGGGCCGGCCGCGCTGACCGCGCGCGAGGCGCTCGCGCTGGGGACGATCGGCGGGGCGCGCTGTCTCGGGCGCGCCGACGAACTGGGCTCGCTGGAGCCGGGCAAGCTCGCCGACCTGGCGCTGTGGCGGCTGACCGGCCTCGGCCACGAAGGCATCGCCGACCCGGTCGCCGCCCTGGTCCTCGGCTCCCCACCCCCCGTCGAACTGCTCCTGGTCGGCGGCCGCCCGATAGTCGAACACGCCGTCCTGACGACCGTCCCCGAACAGGACCTCACCCACCGCCTCCGGAAGGCCGTGACCCCGTGATCGCGACAACTTCATCGACGTTGCGGCATCCGGGGGACGCCGGCACCGCAACGTCGACGAAGTTGCGCGGGGAAAGCGGTGGGGTGGGGAGTAGCGCGGAGCGGCCGGATGGGCGGTTGAAGGTTTCCGGGGAGTTCGCGTTCTCCTCGGATCTCTGGGCGGACGACATGTTGTGGGGGGCGACGCTGCGCTCGCCGCACCCGCGTGCCCGCGTCCTGCGCATCGACATCACCGGGGCGGTGGCGCTGCCCGGCGTGTATGCGGTGCTGACCCACCAGGACGTGCCCGGCTCTCTCCACTATGGACTGGAGATCCTCGACCAGCCGGTGCTCGCCATCGACGAGGTGTGCTACGAGGGCGAGCCGGTGGCGATCGTGGCGGCCGACCACCCGGAGACCGCCCGCCGGGCCGCCGCCCGCATCCGCGTCGAGTACGAGCCGCTCCCGCCGGTCGTCGACGCGTCGGCGGCCCTGCTGGCTGGCGCGCTGCTCGCCGGCTCCCACCTGGACAGCAACCTGGTCCGGCACGTGCCGATCCGCAAGGGCGATCCGGACGCCACGGCCGAGGTCGTGGTCGCCGGCGACTACGAGGTCGGCATGCAGGACCAGGCGTTCCTCGGTCCCGAGTCCGGTCTCGCGGTGCCCGCCGAGGACGGCGGCGTGGACCTGTTCGTCGCGACCCAGTGGCTGCACGTCGACCGGCGGCAGGTGGCCGCGTGCCTCGGCCTGCCCGAGCCGCTGGTGCGGCTGACGCTGGCCGGCGTGGGCGGGGCGTTCGGCGCGCGCGAGGACCTGTCGATGCAGGTGCACGCGTGCATGCTCGCGCTGCGCACCCGCCGCCCGGTGAAGATGGTGTACTCGCGCGAGGAGTCCTTCTACGGCCACGTGCACCGGCACCCGGCCACGCTCCACTACGAACACGGCGCGACCCGGGACGGGACCCTGGTCTACGTGAAGGCCCGGATCGTGCTCGATGGCGGCGCGTACGCCTCCAGCTCCCCGGCGGTCTGCGCCAACGCCGCGACCCTGGGCATCGGCCCGTACGCCGTGCCCAACGTCGTCATGGACACCTACGCGGTCTACACGAACAACCCGCCGTGCGGCGCGATGCGCGGCTTCGGCGCGGTGCAGGCCTGTTTCGGGTACGAGTCGCAGATGGACAAGCTGGCCGGCGCGCTGGGCATCGACCCGGTACAGCTGCGGCTGCGCAACGCTCTGTCCACAGGGGACACGATGCCCACCGGACAGGTCGTCGAGGGCCCCGCGCCAGTGGCCGAGCTGCTGCACCGGGTCAGCGCGGCACCGCCACCGTCGGGACTGGACATCCTGCCCGGCGGGGTTGCGAACACCACCCACGGGGAGGGCGTGGTGCGCGGGGTCGGCTACGCCGTGAGCATCAAGAACGTCGGGTTCTCCGAAGGCTTCGACGACTTCGCCACCGCCCGGGTGCGGCTGGAGGTGGTCGGCGGCGTGCCCGCGGCACTGGTGCACACGGCCGCGGCCGAGGTGGGCCAGGGCCTGGTCACCGTGCTGGGACAGATCGCGCGCACCGAGCTGGGCGTCGAGCAGGTGACCATCGCGACCGCGGACACGAGCGTCGGCAGTGCCGGCTCCACCTCCGCCTCCCGGCAGACGTACGTGACCGGCGGGGCGGTACGGGCGGCGTGCGTGGCGATACGGGAGAAGCTCCTCGCCCGGGCCGGCGTGCCGCTGCCCGAGCTGGACCTGGTGGACCTCCTGGGTGACGACGCCATCGAGGAGACCGTCGAGTGGCGGCACCGCCCCACCCACCCGCTCGACCCGGCCACCGGCCAGGGCGACGCACATGTGCAGTACGCGTTCGCCGCGCACCGGGTCACCGTCGACGTGGACACCGAACTGGGTCTGGTGAAGGTGGTCCAGATCGCGACCGCGCAGGACGTGGGCAAGGCGATGAACCCACTGGCCGTCGTCGGGCAGATCCAGGGCGGTACGGCACAGGGACTGGGGCTGGCTCTGATGGAGGAGATCCAGGTGCGCGACGGGCTGGTGCGCAACCCGTCCTTCACGGACTACCTGATCCCCACCATCCTGGACATGCCGCCGATGCACGTGGACGTGCTGGAACTCGCCGACCCCTACGCGCCGTACGGGCTGCGCGGCGTGGGCGAGCCACCCACGATCTCCTCGACACCCGCGATCGTGGCCGCCCTGCGCGCCGCCACCGGCCGCCCACTGACGCGTGTGCCGGTGCGCCCCGACGACATCCTGGAATCTGATCCGCACTCCTAGAGCGGCTGACGCCGCACTAGGATTTGCTGGTGACCGAGATCCTGACCGACCAGGCGTACGAATTCCTCGCCGGCCTGCAGCGGCGCTTCGGGGCCCGCCGCGACGAGTTGCTGGCCCGCCGCGTTGCGGGTCAGCAGCTCGACTTCCTTCCCGAGACGGCCGCCATCCGCGCGGCCGACTGGTCGGTGCCGCCCGCGCCGGCCGACCTGACCGACCGGCGGGTGGAGATCACCGGACCGACCGAGCGGAAGATGGCCATCAACGCGCTCAACTCCGGTGCCAAGGTGTGGCTGGCCGACCTGGAGGACGCGAACACGCCGCACTGGGCCAACGTGCTGGGCGGCCAGGTCAACCTCTACGACGCGGTGCGGCGCAGCATCGCCTTCGACGCGCCGGACGGGCGGCACTATTCGGTAGCCGCCGAGGGGCCGCTGCCGACGATCGTGATGCGCCCGCGCGGCTGGCACCTGGACGAGCGGCACGTCACCGTCGACGGCCGGCGGACGGTGGCCGCACTGGTCGACTTCGGGCTGTACTTCTTCCACAACGCGCACGAGTTGCTGGCGCGCGGCAGCGGCCCGTACTTCTACCTGCCGAAGATGGAGAGCCATCTGGAGGCGCGGCTCTGGAACGACGTGTTCGACCACGCACAGGACGCGCTCGGGATCCCGCGCGGCACCATCCGCGCGACGGTGCTCATCGAGACGATCCCGGCCGCGTTCGAGATGGACGAGATCCTGTACGAGCTGCGCACGCACGCCTCCGGCCTCAACGCGGGGCGCTGGGACTACCTGTTCAGCATCATCAAGAAGTTCCGCGACCAGGGCGAGCGGTTCGTGCTGCCGGACCGGGCCGCGGTGACGATGACCGCGCCGTTCATGCGCGCGTACACCGAACTGCTCGTCGCCACCTGCCACCGGCGCGGCGCGTTCGCCATGGGCGGCATGGCCGCCTTCATCCCCAGCCGCCGCGACCCTGAAGTCAACGCCGTCGCCTTGGCCAAGGTGCGGGAGGACAAGGAGCGCGAGGCGGCCGACGGCTTCGACGGGTCGTGGGTGGCCCACCCCGACCTGGTGCCGGTCTGCCAGGAGGTCTTCGACCGGGTGCTGGGCCCGCGCCCCAACCAGCTGGACCGCCGCCGCGACGACGTGTCCGTCACCGCGGCGCGACTGCTCGACGTCGCCGCCACACCCGGCACGGTCACCGAGGCCGGGCTGCGCGGCAACGTTTCGGTGGCACTGCAGTATCTGGCGTCGTGGCTGGGCGGCAACGGCGCCGCGGCCGTCAACAACCTGATGGAGGACGCGGCCACCGCGGAGATCTCGCGGTCCCAGGTGTGGCAGTGGATCCACAATGGAGTACGCCTGCCGGACGGCACGCCGGTCACCGGGGAACTGGTCCGGCGCATCGAGGACGAGGAACTGGACCGCATCCGGGACAGCGGCGCGGACCTCGACCCCGAGCGGCTGGCCCAGGCGCGGCAGCTGTTCGAGCAGGTGGCGCTGGCCGACGAGTTCGTCGACTTCCTCACGCTCCCCGCGTACGAGCTCATCGACTGAGAATGCTCGACCAGGACGTCTACGACGAGCTGGACCGGCGGCTCGCCCCGGTCGACGCGGCCCTGCGCCGCGACTACCCCGGCGAGGCGCCGGGCCGGCAGCCGGTGCACACCGTGTACGTGCCCGCCGACCGCCTCCGCGAGGACGTCGTTCCACAGTGGAGTTCGGCGGCGGTCGCGGCGCTCGACGCGCATCCGCCGCCGCCCTACGGCGCGGAACTGCGCGAGCGCGTCCTGGCGAAGCTGCGGCGCGAGCCGATCGAGGACCTGCGGGTGGACTTCGAGGACGGGTACGGCGACCGCGGCGACGCGGCGGAGGACGCGGCGGCCCGGTTCGCGGCCCGCGTCCTACAGGCTGCCGACCGGCCTCCGTTCGTGGGCATCCGGTGCAAGAGCCTCGACCAGCACACCCGGCGGCGCGCGGTACGCACGCTGGACGTGTTGTTCGACGCGCTGGGGTCGCTGCCCGAGGGGTTCGTGGTGACCCTGCCGAAGGTCAGCGCCCCGGAGCAGGTCGCCGCCATGGCGGTCCTGTGTGGACGGCTGGAGCGCGCCCACGGTCTGGCCGGCACGCTGCGGTTCGAGGTGCAGGTGGAGACCCCTGCCGCGGTACTGGGCCCGGACGGCGTGGCCACCGTGGCCCGGCTCATCCACGCCAGCGAGGGGCGGTGTGTCGGGCTGCACTACGGCACCTACGACTACAGCGCGGCGTGTGGCATCGCGGCCGGGTACCAGTCCATGGAGCATCCGGTGGCCGACCACGCCAAGGCGGTGATGCAGGTGGCCGCGGCCGGCACCGGGGTACGCCTGTCCGACGGGTCCACCAACGTACTGCCGGTCGGCGACAGCCCCACCGTGCGGCGGGCCTGGGACCTGCACGGGCGGCTGGTGCGGCGCAGCCTGGAGCGCGGCTTTTACCAGGGCTGGGACCTGCACCCGGCGCAGTTGCCGACCCGGTACGGCGCGACCTACGCGTTCTTCCGGGACGGGCTGCCGGCCGCCACCGACCGGCTGCGCGCCTACCTGGACCGCCGGGAGAGCGGGATCCTCGACGAGCCGGCGACCGCCCGGGCCCTTGCCGGCTTCCTGCGCCGGGGCCTGGACTGCGGCGCGTTCTCTCTCGCGGAGACCGGCTTCACCCTGGACCAGCTATGAGCTTCGATCTCGTGCTGCGCTCCCGCCGGGTCGTCACGCCCGAGGGCGAGCAGCCGGCCGCCGTCTGTGTCCACGATGGACGGATCGTGGCCGTGCTGCCGTATTCTTCGCCGGGGACGGACCTCGGCGACCTGGCCCTGCTGCCCGGGCTGGTGGACACGCACGTGCACGTCAACGAGCCGGGGCGCACCGAGTGGGAGGGCTTCGCGTCCGCGACCCGGGCGGCGGCGGCCGGCGGTGTCACCACCATCGTGGACATGCCACTGAACTCGATCCCGCCCACCGTGACGGTACCGGCCCTGGCCGCCAAGCGAGCCGCCGCCACCGGACAGTCCCATGTGGACGTAGGGTTCTGGGGCGGCGCGGTACCCGGCAACCTCGCCGATCTGGCACCGCTGCACGAGGCCGGCGTGTTCGGGTTCAAGAGCTTCCTGGTCGACTCGGGAGTCCCGGAGTTCCCGCCGGTGGACCCGGCGCAACTGGAGGCGGCGGTACGCGCCGTGGACGCGCTGTTCCTGGTGCACGCCGAGGATCCGGCGCAGCTGCGCGCGGCACCCGCCTCCCGGCACTACCCCGACTTCCTCGCCTCCCGCCCACCAGAGTCGGAGAACAGCGCGGTGGCGACCGTGCTGGACGTGGCGGCGCGCACCGGTGCGCGGGTACACATCCTGCACCTGTCGTCGGCGGCGGCGCTGCCGCTGATCGCGGCGGCCAGGCGGGACGGCGTGCGGGTCAGCGCCGAAACGTGCCCGCACTACCTGACGCTCGCGGCGCAGGAGATCCCGGACGGCGCCACCGAGTACAAGTGCTGCCCGCCGATCCGCGACTCGGCCAACCGGGAAACCCTGTGGACCGGCCTGCGCGCCGGCGTGCTGGACATCGTCGTGTCCGACCACTCGCCCTGCACGCCGGAGCTCAAGCGGCGCGAGGCCGGAGACTTCGCCGCCGCCTGGGGCGGCATCGCGTCCCTGCAACTCGGCCTGCCGGCCGTGTGGACCGCGGCACGGCAGCGCGGGTTCGGGCTGCCCGACGTGGTGCGGTGGATGGCGCAGCGGCCGGCCGAGCTGGCCGGGATCGCGGGCAAGGGCCGCATCGCGGTGGGGTACGACGCGGACCTGGTCGCGTTCGCGCCGGAGCAGCCGTTCGTGGTGGACCCGGCCACCCTGCACCACCG
The DNA here is from genome assembly GCA_039649115.1 of Micromonosporaceae bacterium. Taxonomy (GTDB): domain Bacteria; phylum Actinomycetota; class Actinomycetes; order Mycobacteriales; family Micromonosporaceae; genus DATEJJ01. The sequence goes on from JBBWZQ010000124.1 coordinate 10,722, forward strand.
GAACCCGGTGACGCCCTACGCGGGCCGGCACCTCACCGGTGCCGTCCGGGCCACCTGGCTGCGCGGGGCACCCGTCACCGGCGAGCCGCGCGGCCGGCTGCTCGTCCGGGGTGCCCGGTGACCCACTTCGAGACGCTGCCGGACCTCGCCTCCCAGGCGCTCGGCGGGAGCGTCGTCTCCGCCAACGACGAGTTCTTCGCGGCCCGCGACAACCTCGTCGACCCGCACCCGCCCACGTTCACCCCGCGCACCTTCGGTGCCAAGGGCCAGGTGTACGACGGCTGGGAGACGCGCCGGCGCCGGGAACCCGGGTTCGACCACGCGATCGTGCGGCTCGGCGTCCCCGGGGTGGTGCGGGGCGTGGTGGTCGACACGGCGTTCTTCACCGGCAACTACCCGCCGCACGCATCGGTCGAGGCGTGCGGCGTCGAGGGGTACCCGGGCGCGCCGGAGTTGGCGGGTGCGGACTGGTTCCCCCTGGTGTCCCGGTCGCCGCTGGCCGGCGACGCCCGCAATCCGTTCACTGTGGACGATGCGCGCCGGGTGACCCACGTCCGGCTGTGCATCTACCCGGACGGCGGGGTGGCCCGGTTCCGGGTGCACGGCCAGCCGCTGCCCGATCCCCGGTACCTGCCGCCCGGCCTGGTCGACCTGGCCGCGATGGAGTACGGCGGGCAGGTGGTCGGCTGCAGCGACATGCACTACGGCGCACCGGGGAACCTGATCCTGCCCGGCCTCGCGCGGGTGATGGGAGACGGCTGGGAGACCGCGCGTCGCCGCGACGACGGCAACGACTGGGTGCTGGTACGCCTGGCCGCGCCCGGGCGCATCCGGCTGGCCGAGCTGGACACCAGCCACTTCAAGGGAAACGCTCCCGGTGCCGCCGCGCTGCACGGGATGGGGGACCTCGACGAACCGGCCGCCACCTTCCCGCTCCTGCCCCGGACCCGGCTCCAGCCCGACACGCGGCACCGGTTCCGCATCCGGGACGCGCCGCCCGCCACCCACGTGCGGCTGGACATCCACCCGGACGGTGGCATGGCCCGGCTGCGCCTGTACGGCGAGATCGACCCGGCGGAGCTGGACGTGCTGGCGCTGCGCTGGTTCAACGCGCTCCCGGCACCGCAGGCGGCCACGGTCGCCACCGTCGACTGTGGACTGTCTCCGGACGCTGGGGCGGCGCTGGTATCGGCCCGCCCCCTGACAGACCCCGCCGCCCTACCTGCCGCACTCCGCTGAGCCCGCGCCACGACAAGGCCGCAGCCGCCATTCGCCGTCGGTGAACATGAAAGTTGACGTTACCGGCGGGGTACCCGCGCTCCCATCAACCGTTGCGCCCGACAAGTATGTTCGGTCGGCCACCGCCCGTACCGGTCTAGACACGACGGATGACGTGCAGCAGATATTCCTTGCGGTTGAGCGGATTGTGGTCCGACCGGGGCCGGGTCGGCGCGGCACCCCGAACCGGTCGGTAGTGGTCGAACGCGCTCTCCAGCACGCCTTCCCCATGGGTCAGCCCGGGCAGCCGCCGCTCCAGATCGTGCACCCGGGCGGCCGCGATGAAGCCGGTCAGCGCGACGGACGGGCCCCGGACCTGCTGCGTGTCCATGGCGCCGCCGAGCCGGGCCACCGCGCCCAGGACCGCGCCGAGCGTGTCCGCGGGCCCGTCGAGCTGGAAGCGGTGGATCGGCTCGCAGACCACCGTGCCGGCCTGGCGCAGCGCCGCCATCGCGACCAGCGGGACCAGCTTGCGGAAGTCGCCCGCGGTGGTCTCCGGTGACGTGTAGCCGGCGTGCGTCATGACGACCCGGCAGTCGGTGACCTGCCAGCCGTGCAGCCCCTGCTGGAAGGTATCCCGCAGGGCGTCCTGGATCGCCGCCCGGAAGTACGGCACCTGCTTGTAGACGAACAGCGGGATCGACTCGACCGCGACGTCCAGCCGGAAGTCGACGCCGCTGTCCACGGCGGCCGGTTCGAGCCGCAGCCCCGCCGTGGCCAGGAAGGGGTTGCCGTCCTTGCCGAGGTACTCCACGGCGGCGCCGGTGCCGGCCGGGCGCTCGACGCAGATCGTCGTCGTCTCGCTGAAGGTGACGGCGAGGCCGTACTCGTCCGCCAGCGTCGCCTCGATGACCTCCTTCTGCACCTCGCCGTAGAGCGAGACGGCGATCTCCTGCCGGGTCCCGTCCAGCCGCAGGTTGATGAGCGGGTCCTGCTCGGTGAGCTGGGTGAGGGCGGCGTGCAGCGCACCCCTGTCGGCGGAGCGGGCGGGCACCACGACCGTCTCCAGCGTCGGCGGCGCGAAGTAGTGCGGATCCGTTTCCCGGGCAGCGCCGATGGCGTCGCCGATGCGGACGTCGCCGAGCCCCCACAGCTTCCCGATCTGCCCGGCGGCGACGAACGGCTGGCGGACCGCCGAGCCACCGTCGAAGACGCTGATCGCGGTGACCCGTCCGACCGGCAGCCGGTCGCGGGTGCGCACCGTCCCCGAGAACATCCGGACGTACGCGACCTTCTCGCCGGCCGGACCGCGCTCCACCTTGAAGACGGAGCCCGACACCGGTCCGCCAGCGTCGCCCTCGGTCGCCGGCAGCAACTCGGCGATGCCGGCCGTCAGCGCGTCCACGCCCGCGCCGGTGATCGCCGACCCGAAGAACACGGGATGCACCAGCACCCGCCGCGTCTGCTCGGCGAGTCGGGCGTGCAGCGCGCCGTACGAGATGGGCTCGCCACCCACGTAGGCCGCGAGCAGGCCGTCGTCGTGCTCGGTGAGCACGCCGAGCATCCGGGCGGTGAAGCCGGCATCCGCCGCAGCGGCGGGCACGAAGCGCGCCCCGCGGGTGCCCAGTTCCCCGACCGACCCCATCGGGATGACCGATGGGGTCAGCTTTTCGCGGATGCTCCGCACGACGCGGTCGTCGCTCGCGCCGCGACGGTCGATCTTGTTCACGAACAGCAGCGTGGGGATGCCGAGGCGGCGCAGCACCCGCATCAGCACGCGGGTCTGCGCCTGCACGCCCTCGACCGCCGAGATCACCAGCACGGCACCGTCGAGCACCCGCAACGCGCGCTCCACCTCGGCGATGAAGTCCGGGTGTCCGGGCGTGTCGATGAGGTTGACCGCGACGTCGCCGATGGCGAAGGACGCGACGGCAGACTTGATGGTGATGCCGCGCTGCCGTTCCAGCGCTAGGCTGTCGGTCTGGGTGCTGCCGTCCTCGACGCTGCCGATCTCGTCGATGACGCCGGCGGCGAACAGCAGCCGCTCGGTCAGGCTCGTCTTACCGGCGTCGACATGGGCCACGATCCCCAGGTTCAGCGTGCGTTCCAAGCGTCATGTCCTCTGCATAGGTGGCAGGTGTCTGGTCGGACATGAACGCCTCGCGCATCTCGCCTCCTCGATCGATCCGCTCTCGGGGGGCAGTACAACAGGCGGCCGCCCGGCGGGCAACCGGTATACCGCCGGCCTACCGGGCGTCCGCGATCAGATCCGGGCAGCGTCAGCCTTCCCCACTGAGACTGAACCGCGGGACCACCACCGACTCGACCGCCGACACCAGGTTGTAGGCCAGCAGCGACACGGCCGTCAGCGCCGCCACCGCCGCCCACAGGCTGTCGTAGTCGAACGTGTTCGGCGCCTGGATCATCACCTGGCCCAGGCCCTTGCCCGTCGCCAGCCACTCGGCCAGCAGCGCGCCGATCAGCGACCCGGCCAGGCCCACCCGGGCGCTGGCGAACAGCGCCGGCACCGACGAGGGCAGCATCACCTTGCGCGCCACCGTCCACGGGCCGGCGCCGAACGCGCGGCACACATCGACCGTCTGGCGCGACGTCGAGCGCAACCCGAACGTCATCGTGACCAGCGCGGGGAAGAAAACCACCAGACCGCTGATCACCGTGGTGCCCATCAGGCCGCGCCCGAACACCAGGGTCAGCAGCGGCGTGAGGGCGACCAGCGGCACCGAGCGGAGCACGACCGCCATCGGCAGCAGCGCCGGTTCCACGCCGCGCACCAGCACGAAAGCCAGCGCCACGACGACCGCCGCGACCAGGCCGGCGACGAACCCCAACCCGGCGTCCAGGAGCGTGCGGGCCAGGCCGGACAACAACAAATCTCGATGGGTACCGGCGCCGGCGCCGCTGAACAGGTAACGCACGACCGCGACCGGCGACTTCGCCACCAGTGGATCGATGGTGAACGCCTGCAGGAACGCGATCCAGATCAGCACGACCACGGCCAGCGACACCAGGAGGTTCGCCAACGGCCGGAGCGCCCTCACCAGGTACCGTCCACTGTGGTCACTCGCGACCAGGGCAGCGCGATCCGCCCGGCCAGGCCGATCAGCGCGTACGCGACGCCGGCGAGCGCTCCGGCGACCAGGGCGATGCCCCAGGTGCGGGCCACCTCCAGCTGCTGCTCGCTGATCGTCATCGCGACGCCCAGCCCCGCGTCGACGCGGCCCAGGTACTCACCGATGATCGCGCCGAGCAGGGCGGCGGGTGCCGCGATCTTCAGCGCCGCGACGGTACTCGGCAGGGCGGCGATCGCCCGTACCCGTACCAGCTGCTGCCACCGCCCGCCTCCGTAGGCGCGCACCACGTCCAATGCGGACTGATCGGCCGAGCGCAGGCCGAGCAGCCCGCCGATCAGCGTGGTGAAGAAGACCGACAGCCCGGCCATCGCGTCCATCGGCCGGGAGCCGGTGAAGACGAGCGACAGGATCGGCCCGACGGCGACGATCGGCAGGCAGTACGACGCGACCGCCAGCTGGGTCACCACCCGCTCCAGCGCGGGTACCAGCAGGACCAGCATGGCGCAGCCGAGCGCCAGCGCGTTGCCGAACAGGTACCCGATGAGCGCCTCGGTCCCGGTCTGCCGGATGTGCGGCCCGTAGAAGGTCCACCCGTCGTGCCCCACCTGGCGCAGCACCGCCCAGGGCGTGGGTACCCCGTCGGCGGTGGTGAACACGGTCGAGGACAGCACCGCCCAGGCCGCGAGCAGCCCGAGGGTGCCCAGCGCGCCACCGAGCCGCCGGCCCGTCACCCGGCCTCCCCGTGCCCGAACAGCAACTCGGAGAGCTGGTCCGCGTACCCGTGGAACTCCGGGCTGCGCATCATCGCGGGGGTGCGCGGCCGCGGCAGGTCGATGGGTACCACCGCGACGATCTTCCCCGGCCGCGGCGACATCACGGCGACCACGTCGGACAGCAGCACGGCCTCGTTGATCGCGTGGGTGACCAGCAGGGTGGTGGTCGCCCGGGCCTGCCAGATCCGCTGCAGCTCCAGGTTGAGCCGCTGCCGGGTCATGTCGTCCAGCGCGCCGAACGGCTCGTCCAGCAGCAGCACCTTGGGGTCGACCACCAGCGACCGGGCGATGGCGACGCGCTGGCGCATGCCGCCGGACAGCTGCGCCGGCCGGGCCTTCTCGAACCCCTCCAGGCCGACCAGGCGGATCAGGTCGGGTACCAGCCGCGGGTCCGGGTTGATCCCGGCGATCTGCAGCGGCAGCCGGATGTTGCCCGCCACGCTGCGCCACGGCAACAGCGCGCTGTCCTGGAACGCGATGCCGAGATGGTGCCGGCGGCGGGCCAGCTCCGGCGCCTCGCCGTGCACGAGCGCCACGCCGGCGGTGGGCGGTTCGAGGCCAGCCAGGATGCGCAGCACGGTCGACTTGCCGCAGCCGGACGGCCCGAGCAGCGCCAGGAACTGCCCCTCCCGGCTGTCCAGGTCGACGCCGTCCAGCGCGACCACCTGCTGGCGCCCGAGCCGGAACTGCTTGCGCAGCCCGCGAAGCGACAGGCCGGTACCGCCATCCGGGAGGAGGGCGGCACCGGCCACGGTTTCGTCGACGGGTTGGGAGGTCACGACGCGGACGGGCTCGGCAGGCCGGGCAGTGCGGTGATCAGCTCGGGCGACTCCTGGTAGATCTCCTTGAGGAGGGACAGGTCGAACAGCTTCTCCGCGGTGAGGCTCAGCCCACCCGTGCCCAGCGTCTTGATGTTCTCGGCGACCAGTTCGTCGGTGATGGTGAACAGGCCGTTCTTCTTGGTGTCCGCGTTGAGGATCAGCGTGTTCTCCGTGGTGGACTCCAGCGTCTGCTCGGCCGCGGTGAGCCCGAGGCCCTTGCCGTAGGTGTTGGCGGCCAGCCCCGCGCCGACCGCCGGATCGGCCAGGTTGTCCGTCCAACCCTTGATCTCCGCCTTGAGGAACGCCTTGAGTACATCGCGCTTGCTGTCGATGGTGTCCTGGCGCACCATGTACGTCTCGCTGACCAGCGGGTACCCGAAGTCGGCCAGCAGGAACGTGGTGACCGCGAAGCCCTTGTTGCGCAGGTCGTTCGGCTCGTTGGTGACGAACGAGAACCAGCCGTCGACGGTACCCTGCGTCAGTGGCAGCGGGTCGAACTGCACCGGTACCTTCGTGATCTTGGATGCGTCGATGCCCGACGCCTTGACGAAGGCCCCCCACACCGACTCGTTGGTGGCCTGCACCCCGATCTTCTTGCCATACATGTCCTGCGGGGTCTTGATGGGGTTCTTCGCCGTCGACAGGATCGCGAACGGGTTCTTCTGGTACTGCGCCCCGATGATCTTCAGCGGCGCGCCCTTGACGATCGCGGCGCCGGTGATGTCGGGAGCGCTGATGCCCACGAGCGCCTTCTTCGTCACCACATCGGTCTCCTGTGGAGTGGCCGACGGGCCGCCGGCGATCAACGTGACGGTTGAGAAGCCCTGTGCCTTGTAGTAGCCCTTGCTGTCGGCGATGTAGCTGCCGGCGAACTCGACGTTCTTGATCCAGGACAGTCGCAGCGTCAGCGGGCCGAGGTCGGCGGCGCCCGCGCCGCCGCTGGAGCTCGCGGCCGGCGTGGATTTCGAGCCGCAGGCGGCCAGCAGCGGTCCGCCCGCGGCGGCCAGGCCGCCGAACTGCAGCCCGCGAACAAGCAGACGGCGGCGGGACAGCGCCCGGTCGCCGGGAATGGTGGAATCCGGATTGTCGCGCAAGAACTGCCCCTTTCACACAGCCGGCACAGCACCGGTGATGGCGACGCTAGGAACAGCGCGTTGCTGGCGAGTTGCCGGGGTGTCGCATACGTGTAACGCGCTGGGCCGCGTCCAGCTGGACCCGCACCTGGTGCGCGTCGGCGCCGGTGGCGCTGGCCAGCACCGCCGGTCCGGCCAGCGGCAGTAGCGCGGCGTCCGGGCCGAGCGGCTGGGCGGCGGGCTTCCCGGCGCCGGCCCAGGACGGCGAGACGACCAGCAGCGAGCCGACCGCCCGGGCGCCGCCGAGCACGGCCGGCCCGTCCCAGCCCGGTGCGGCCGGCCCGACCGACAGCTCGTGGCGCAGCAGCGGCCGGCCGGCCAGCGTCACGCCGGTGCGCACGGTGGCGTCCCCCGGCGCCTCGCCGTGCCGCCCGCACACCAGCTCGTCGCGCCACAGCAGGGACGCGTCCCGGTCGAGATCCACAGTGGACAGTACCCGGTGCCGGCACCCGCCGGCCGCCACGAGCGGCTCGGGCAGCCAGTCGAGCGAGCCGGCCACCGACGCGTCCACATGGGACAGAGACTCCGCGCCGCCCCGGCCCGGCAGGGCGACCGAGGCGGCGACGGTACGCAGGCACAGCCGGGCCCCGGCACCCACCTCGATCGACAGGTACAGCTCGTCCCCGCCCAGCGGCCCGGCCGCACCACCCACCAGGTGGACCTGTTCCGGGCCGGTGCGGCGCAGCACCAGCGGCGCTTCGCTGGCGAGCACCACCAGCCGGGTGCCACCGCTGCCGTCGGCCTCGGCCACGATCCGCGCGTGCGCACGCATCAGCCGGACCGGACCGCCCGGCGCACCCAGTACGCGACCGGGTCGGCCGCCGGAGTCTCCACAAGGGACAGAAACACGGTGGGCAGCTCGCCCCGGCGCGCCGCCGCGTCGCGCGCCATCACACCCAGGTCGGCACCGACCAGGGGCGCCAGGTCGGTCTTGTTGATGACCAGCAGGTCGGCCGTTGTCACGCCGGGGCCGCCCTTGCGCGGCACCTTGTCCCCGCCGGACACGTCGAGGACGAAGATCTGCCGGTCCACGAGTCCCTTGCTGAAGGTCGCGGTGAGGTTGTCCCCGCCGCTCTCCACGAGTACCAGGTCCAGCGGCGCCAGCCGCGCCTCCAGATCCTCCACCGCGTCCAGGTTGGCCGAGATGTCGTCGCGGATCGCGGTGTGCGGGCAGCAGCCGGTCTCCACCGCGACGATGCGCTCGGGCGCCAGCACGCCGGCGCGGCGCAGGAAGTCGGCGTCCTCCGTGGTGTAGATGTCGTTGGTCACCACGGCCACCCGCAGCTCACCGGCCAGCGCCCGGCACAGCGCGGCGACCAGCGCGGTCTTGCCCGACCCGACCGGCCCGCCGATCCCGATCCGCAGCGCCCGCCCGGCCGCCGCCGTCAGGGCCTCGTGCGGGTCGTCGTGCCCATGCGGTGCCCCGGCGGCGTGGTCGTGCCCATGCGGTGCCCCAGCGGCGTGGTCGTGCAGGTGTGGTGCCCCGGCGGCGTGGTCGTGCGCCGGGGCGGCCGGCGGCGGGGGAGACTCATGAGGCAAAGAGACGCACCTCCCAGGTGGCGTGCAGTTCCGCGCCGATGTCCGCGAGCGGCGCCGTCGCCGCGGGGAGTCCGGCCAGCGGGCGGTGGGCATAGGCCGCGCCGCGCGCCGCGGTCTCGTCGCAGGCGCCGGCCAGGCGGGCCAGCAGGGCCTGCACGGGGTACGGGTCCAGCGCCAGCAACCGTACCGCGCTCGCGGCCGGCCCGGTCAGCACGCCGTACGCGGCGACCAGTGCGGCGTCGCTCGCGGCGAGCCCGGCGGCGGCCGCGACGGTACCGAGTGCCACGGGCTGGTGCGGGTCGGCGGGCAGCGCGCCGAACACGGGGGACGGCCAGGTGGCCCGGCCCGCCCGGGCGAGCGCCCGCCCCTGCCGCCGGGAAGCGACCCGCAGCGCCGGGGAGGCGGTGCGCGCATCCAACTCCGCATCCAGCTCGGCCAGGCGAGCCGGAACACCGGCGGCTTCCCGTGCGGTGGCCTCCCCTGCGACGGCTTCCCTTGCGACCGCTTCCCTTGCGACCGCTTCCCGGGCGGCGGCGGCGAACGCGGCGGCCACCAGTCCGGCGGTGGCCAGCCGGCCTCGGAGGAACGCCGCCAGCGAGTCCACGTCGTGTACCCGGCCGGTCGCGCACGCCACCTCCAGCCCGCCGGAGTGCGCATGCCCACCGGCGGGGTACCGGCCGTCGGCCAGGAGCAGGAGCGCGGACAGGGAGGACACATCCATCACCCCACCTCAGCTGATCCAGTGCTGCGCTTATCGATCTTGGCGCGCCAAGCGCGATCCGCGAACAGTCTGACGTATCCGTGGCGGCACTGATAC